>CADCVU010000171.1 GCA_902806245.1 uncultured Solirubrobacterales bacterium | reverse complement strand
CGGCGAGGGGGAGCGCGATCCGCCCCGTCCCGATCCCGAGCTCGAGCGCGCGGCCGTCCCCGGCCAGCTCGGCGAGGAGGTCGACCACCGGGCCGACCACCCCCGGGTGGACCATCTCAGCGCTGGACTCGTCGTACCGCGCCGCGACCGGCATCGCGAGGACCTCGCTGATGTCCTTGCCGCCGAAGCGGTACTCGAGCACCTCGGCCTGGAACCGCTTGCCCTCGCAGTCCTCGCACGTGGTGGCCACGCCGGCCATCATCGCCAGGTCGGTGTAGATGACGCCGGCGCCGTTGCAGGCCGGGCAGGCGCCCTCGGAGTTCGCGCTGAACAGCGCCGGCTTGACGCCGTTGGCCTTCGCGAACGCCTTGCGGATCGGGTCGAGCAGCCCGGTGTACGTCGCCGGGTTGCTGCGTCGCGAGCCCTTGATCACGCCCTGGTCGACCGACACCGCGCCGTCCCGGCCGGCCACCGAGCCGTGTATCAGCGAGCTCTTCCCCGACCCGGCCACGCGGTGAGGACCACCAGCACCCCGAGCGGGATGTCGAGATCGACGTCCCGGAGGTTATGGGTGCTGGCGCCGCGCACCTCCAGCATCCCCGCCGGCGGCCGCACCGACCGCTTCAGGGAGGCCCGGTCCTCCAGGTGCGCACCCGTAAACGTGTCGCTCGAGCGCAGCCCCTCGACGGTGCCCTCGAAGACCACCTCGCCGCCGCCGGTACCGGCACCGGGGCCGAGGTCGACGACGTGGTCGGCGATCGCGATCGCCTCCGGCTCGTGCTCCACGACGAGCACGGTGTTGCCCTTGTCGCGCAGCCGCAGCAGCAGGTCGTTCATCTGCTGGACGTCGTGCGGGTGGAGGCCGATGGTCGGCTCGTCGAAGACGTAGGTGACGTCGGTGAGCGCCGACCCGAGGTGGCGGATCATCTTCGTGCGCTGCGCCTCACCGCCGGAGAGCGTGCCGGAGGGCCGGTCGAGGGAGAGGTAGCCGAGGCCGATCTCCACGAACGAGTCGAGGGTCTCGCGGAGCGCCGCGAGCAGCGGCGCCACCGACGGCTCGTCGAGGCCGCTGACCCACCCGGCGAGGTCGCTGATCTGCATCGCCGAGGCGTCGGCGATGTTGAGACCCTCGATCCTCGACGCCCGCGCCGCCTCGCTCAGGCGGGTGCCGCCGCAGTTGGGGCAGGTGGTGAACGTCACCGCCCGCTCCACAAAGGCACGGACGTGCGGCTGCAGCGCGTCGACGTCCTTGGACAGGAACGACTTCTGGATCCTCGGGATCAGCCCCTCGTAGGTCAGGTTGACGCCGTCGACCTTGATCTTGGTCGGCTCCCTGTGGAGCAGGTCGTGCCGTTCCCTCTTGCTGTACTCGCGGATCGGCTTGTCCGGGTCGAGGAAGCCGGAGCCGCGGAAGATCGGCCGTACCAGCCGTCCATGCTGTAGCCGGGGACGGTGAGCGCACCCTCGCTGAGCGACTTGGTGTCGTCGTAGAGCGCGGAGAGGTCGAAGTCGGTGACCGATCCACGGCCCTCGCAACGCGGGCACATGCCTCCGGTCCGGGTGAAGGTCGCCTTCTCGGTCCTGGTCTTTGAGCCGCGCTCGACCGTGATCCCACCGCTCGCCCGGACCGAGGGGACGTTGAAGGCGAATGCGCTCGGCGAGCAGATGTGCGGCGTCGCGAGCCGGCTGAAGAGGATGCGCAGCATCGCGCCCGAGTCGGTGGCGGTGCCGACCGTGGAGCGGGGATCGACACCGATGCGCTCCTGGCCGACGACGATCGCGGTCGTCAGGCCGTCGAGCACGTCGACCTCGGGGCGGGCCAGCGTCGGCATGAAGCCCTGCACAAAGGCGCCGTAGGTCTCGTTGATCAGCCGCTGCGACTCCGCGGCGATCGTGCCGAAGACCAGCGAGCTCTTGCCCGAGCCGGAGAGACCGGTGAACACCGTCAGCCGGCGCTTCGGGATCTCGACGCTGACGTCCTTGAGGTTGTTCACGCGCGCGCCCTGCACGCGGATCAGATCCCGCCTGTCGGCGACGTGCAGCGCAGGCGACTGCGCGTCCGTCCTCGCGGCCGTGCTCATCGTGTCTGCACGCTGACGCGGCGCTCGGGCGGGGGAGGTCTCCCTCGCGAGGCCCTCGAGGAAGGTCAGGCGCGCAACTCCTCGAAGGTGGCGGGGTTAAGCGCTTCGTAATCGCAGACCGCCGTGCCAGTAAGCCGACGCGCCGGGCCACGGTCCCCGCCGTCCAGACCACTGAGGAATGACATGACAAAGGGAAGGCTCATCCGCACACTCGGCCTTGCGACGGGGATGTCGCTCGCTCTGGCCGCGTCGGCTCAGGCGGCTACGCCCAGCGACGGTGCCCAGTTCCGCCAGCCGTATCCGCTCTCGGACACGACCCGCTTCGCCGTCCAGGGCCGCCAGGACGGCGTCGCCGCAAGCGGCGACGGGACCCGCCGCGCGAACTGCCGGCTGCCCCGACCCACCTTGTCCCTGGCTCCCCGCGAGCGCGCGATCGAGCTGCGACAGCTTTCCTTCAACCCGCGGACGTGTCGCGCCGTCTTCGAGCGGGGCGTTCCTCCCCGGTCCGCCCGGAGGTCCGTTGACGAGAAGCCCCAGAGCGCCGGGGCCAAGCGCAGAGGCGCCGCCGCGGGCGGAGTCAGCTCGCTCGCGAACGGCTACCGGTACAGCGGCTACTCGAGGGCCTGGTACAGGGACGCGCGGACCGGCAGGGTCGTGACCGAGGTGAAGTCGGGTGCGGACTGGAACTCGAACGGACGCTGCGTCGGGGCCAACAACACCTGGTTCAGCAACACCGCGAACACGGCCAGTGGGTGGTTCGAGGTATCGCATCGCTGGTCGGTCCTGAACACGAGCTGCGACTACGTCATCTCCTCCACCAACGCCCACTTCCGCGACCGCAGGTTCACCGGCTGCAGCGGGGGTCCCCAGGTCGACTCCTACTACAACCGGGTCAGGTTCGTCGGCTACCCCAACGGCGGCATCAAGGGCAGCCGCAGCAGCCACAACGAGCCCAGCTGCAAGAACACCCTGATCGCCTACTTCGCTCTCTACCGGCGTTAAGGCGAGGCCCGCCGGAGCCCGCACTGCCGCGGGCTCCGGCGGCGCCGTTCGCGCTCACTCCTCCACGGCGACGCTGAAGCCGCCGAAGATCATGCGCCGGCCGTCGACGGGCATCGCCTCCGGGGTCATCATCTCCTTGAAGCGCGGGTCCTCCATCACCTCGGCGTTCACGCGGTCGCGGTGCTCGCGCGACTCGAACAGGATCCACGCGAATACCACCGTCTCGCCCTGCGCGACCTGGACGCTGCCCGGGAAGGAGGTGACCTCGCCCACCTTCACGTCGTCGGCGACGCACTCCCGTACCTCGAGCGCGCCGTGCTCGCGCCAGATCCCGGCCGCCTCGCGCGCGGTGGCGAGGTAGTCGTCGAGCTTGTCGTCGGGGACCGGCAGTACGAATCCATCGACGTAGTGGGGCAGGAAGCGCTCCTTCGGTTGTAGGGGTGATGCTGCCGGCGGCCAACCCGACCGCCTGCGACGATCGCTCGCATGAGCACGCCGCTGCCCGGCCGGGCCGCCCGGCCCGCCGACGCGACCGGGCTGTTCGGTCTCTTCGCCGCGGCGTTCGCCGTCTCGCTGATCCTCCATCAGCTCTGGTGGTTCGGCTTCGAGGTCCTCTCTCCGCACTTCGTGGTGGTCGTCGCGGCCCTGTGGACGATCCTTCGGCCCACCTCGGTTCGCCGCTTCCTGGCCATGATCTCGGCCGAGGTCGTCTCGGTGGCGCTCGACATGCCCGACGTGGGCAGCCACACCCTGCTCGTGCTGGTGAGCTGCGCCTGCGTGCTCACCTACGCGGGCTGGACGACCGCCCGGAGCCGCCGCCTGCCGGAGCCGGGCGCGCTGTTTGAGCGCATCGCTCCTTTCCTGCGCGCACAGCTCCTCGTCGTCTACGCGGCCGCGGCGATCGCCAAGATGAACACCGCCTTCTTCGACGCCGACGTGAGCTGCGCGGCCGCCCTGTCGGCGAAGGTGGCGTGGTTCGACCCGTCGCTCCTCGAAGGGGCCTGGCGGGTCGCGCCTTCGATCTACGGCACGGTGGCGGTCGAGGTCGCGCTGCCCCTGCTGCTCGCCGTCCGGCGCACCCGCCTCCTCGGTCTGGCGCTCGGCGGCGCGTTTCACACCATCCTCGCCATGGCCGGCAACGTCCCGTTCTCCGCGCTCGGGCTGGCGCTGTACGTCGCCTTTCTACCCGCCGACACGCCGAGTCGCCTCCGGGCCGTCGCCGCGCGTCGCGCTGGGCCGGCGCGCTGGGCGCAGCGGACACGACGGTCGGCCGGCTCTCGGCTCGTCCTGCCCGCGCTGATCGGCGGCTGGCTCGCGGCCACGGCCATCCTCTCGTCCGAGCCGGCCGTGGGGCGCGCGCTGATCTCGAACGGCACGCGCATGGTGCTCGTGGCTCTGGCGCTGTGCGGCGGCGCCGTGCTCGCGCTCGCCCTGCGGCGCGGCGGACCGAGCGTCTATTCCTCCGGCTCGGTGCGGCCCTGGCATCCGGTCTTCGTCGTGGGGATCCTCCTGCTGGTCGTGAACAGCCTCAGCCCCTACCTCGGGCTCAAGACCGAGAGCTCGTTCACCATGTTCAGCAACCTCCAGACCGAGCGGGGCGCCTGGAACCACGCCCTCATCCCGGAAGCGGTGAGGGTCTTCGGATATCAGGACGAGCTCGTCCGGGTCAGCGGCTCGAACGACCCCGCGCTCGCGAGGCGGACGGACGGGGGCAGTCGCGTCGTGCGCTTCGAGCTCGAGCGCTACGTCCGGTCGCATCCCGGCACGACGGCCACCTACCTGCCCGCAGCGGTCGACGGCAGGGTGGCTCGAGCGACGAGCGCTGAATCCGCCGGATCGCCGGCGACGCCGATCCTCGACCGGGTGGTGAAGTTCCGCGACGTGCGCGCGCCCGAACGCCGCGGATGCTGAGGACGCGATCTCAGCAGGTGGCGGAGTCTCCGGGAGGACAGACGTCGGAGCTGGCGTCGCCGTCGCCGGCGTCCGGCTTCGGCTCCTCCGGTTCCTCGGGCGCAGCGGGCTCCTCCTTCGGCTCCTCTCCCTGCGGCTCCTCCTCCGGAGCCGGCTCCTCCTCCTTGGGCTCCTCCTCGGGCTGCGGCTCGAACTCCGGCTCGGGGGTCACCTCGGGCTCGGGAGCGGTCTCGACCGGCTCAGGCTCGGGCTCGGGCTCCGGCTCGGGTACCTCCTCGACCGGTTCGGGCTTGGGCGTCGGCTTGGGCTTCTGCCGGCACTCCGCCTTCACGAGTCGCCCGAGCCGCTCGATACCGCCCGCGAGGGTCGTTCGCACGTCGGTGTCGACGTCGTCGGGAAGCTGTCCGGCCGTGCGGACGAGTCGCTCCATGCTCGACTTCGCCTGGCGGCACTGCCCGGCACTCACCCGGTTCTCGATGCTGTCGATCTCACGCACGAGCGCCTGGGCGACGCCCGTCGGGATCTGAGCGTCGGCTCCGCCGCAGCCGGCCATGAGCATGGCCGCGAAGAGCGCGGAGACGAGCACGAGGGGGGACCGGAACAGGGACATCGCGCCCACTAGCTTAGATCCCGCGGCCCCGACAAGTAGCGGGTGAGCAAAGGCGCGCGCGGGGAACATGGGATCTCGTGGGCCCGATCGAAGACCGGACCGTCCTCATCACCGGCGCGACCGACGGGCTCGGCCGCGCCACGGCCGACGCGCTGGCCTGCGGCGGCGCGACGATCCTGGTCCACGGGCGCTCCCGCGAGCGCGGCGAGGAGACGATGGCGGAGCTGCGCGCCGCGGCCGGCGAGGACCGCGCCCATCTGCACCTCGCCGACCTCTCCTCGCTGGAGGAGGTCCGCCGCCTTGCCGCCGAGGTCGAGGAGAACCACGGGCGGCTCGACCTGGTCGTCAACAACGCCGGGATCATCGCTGGCGAGCGCGAGCTGAGCCAGGACGGCTACGAGCTCACCTTCGCGGTCAACCACCTGTCGCACTTCCTCCTGACCGGGCTGCTGCTCCCGCGCCTGCGGCGCTCGGCGCCGACGCGGATCGTCAACGTGGCCTCGATCGGTCAGAGTCCGATCGACTTCGACGACGTCATGCTCGAGCGCGGTTACAGCGCCTTTGGTGCCTACGGCCAGAGCAAGCTCGCGCAGATCATGTTCTCCTTCGAGCTCGCCGAGCGCCTGGGTGGGGAGGAGGGCGTCACCGTCAACGCGCTCCATCCCGCCACCCTCATGGAGACCAAGATGGTCCGCGATCACTTCGGGCGGGCTCGCAGCACGGTGGCCGAGGGCGTCGAGGCGTTGACGCGGCTGGCGGTGGCCGACGAGCTCGACGGCGTCACCGGTCGCTTCTTCGACGGGCTCGCCGAGTCGCGCGCCGACGGCCAGGCCTACGACCCCGAGGCCCGTCGAGCGCTGTGGGAGCTCAGCGAGGAGCTGACCCGAGATGGCTGATACGGCGGCTCAACACCGCGGGACACGGGAGCCCGTATCGGAGCCCCCGGACGGCTCCGCCAGCCGCCGCGTCCTGCTCGTCGGCCACGGAACCCTGGCCGACACCACCGGCCGCGCACTCGAGGCCGGCGGGGCTTCCATCCGGCGCCTGAGCGAGCCGAGTGACCGCGACATCGGCGAGGCGCTCGAGAACGAGGTCGACACCGTCGTCGTCATCTCGCGATCCGACGTCGTCTCGCTGCGGATCGCACTCGTCGTGGCCCACCTGCGCCCGGGCATTCCGCTGCTCGTGACGGATCTTCGGGCGCGGCGTGGCGGCGCAGCTCGAGCGGACGGTCGACAACGTCCGCGTGCTCTCGATGGCCGACGTCGTCGCGCCCTCGCTGGCCGGTCCGTGTCTCGATCCCCAGCTGATGTCCCTGGTCGACACCCCGTCGGCCAACGCGGGCATCGAGGCCCGCGACGGTCAGCCCGCGCGTCGCGCCCTGGACCCTCCTTGCCTCGGCCGCACTCGGCGCCTGCTGAGGGGCATCGAGGCGCTTGCGAGTCCCTTCGACCCGAGCGCGCGCATCCTCGTCGTCGGGCTGACCGGGTTCCTCACCGTGCTCGTCCTCGAGACGGTCGTGGCCGCGATCACGTTCGGCCTTCCGGTCGTCGACGCGATCTACGTCACCGCGGAAGGTCACGGTCACCGTCGGCCCGAACGTCGAGGCCGACCAGGGACCCGCGTGGTTCAAGCTGTTCTCGGCCGCGGGCATGCTGCTGACCCTCGGGTTCGCGGCCGTGCTGACCGCGGGGCTGGTCAACCGGCTGCTCGACCGGCGGCTGACCGGGATCGTCGGCCCCTCCGCGGTTCCGCGCCGCGACCACGTGGTCGTCGTCGGGCTCGGTCAGGTCGGCCTGCGGCTGTGCCTGCTCCTGCGCGACCTCGGCGTCCCGGTGGTCGCCATCGAACGCGACCCCGAGGCCACAGAACCTCACGCGCGCCAAGGAGGAGCGCGTGCCGGTCGTGCTCGGACGCGGTGAGAGCCAGAGGCTGCTGCGGCGAGTCTCGCTCGGCCGTGCGCGGGCGCTGGCCGCGGTCACCTCCGACGAGCTCGAGAACATCGGCGTCTCGGTGGCGGCGCTGGGCGTACGCGAAGACCTCCGGATCGCCCTGCGGGCCGGCGACGGCGACCTGACCAGCGAGGTTCGCTCCCTCTTCCACATCGGGGTGGTCCGCGACGTGCACCGGATCGCCGGGACCGCGCTGGCCGCCGTTGCTCTCGGGTACCGGGCCGAGACCGCGTTCCCCTACGAGGGCACCCTCTACCTCGTCGACCGTGACGGCGCGATCGAGCCGTTCGTGCGGGTGCGCGAGCCGAGCGCGTAGGCGACCTGCGCGCGCGCGCCCGTTCGGTTAAGCTCTGTGACGTTCCGCACTAGAGGGAGTCTTTATCGAATGATGGTCCGCGACGGAATGAACGAGATCGTCGTCACGGTGGGGCCCAGTCACACGCTCCGAGAGGCCGCGCGGCGGATGACCGCCCGCAACGTCGGTGCGGCGGTGGTGATGGACAACGACGGGCAGGGCCCCGGCATCGTCACCGAGCGCGACCTCCTGCACTCGAGCGGGGCCGGGCAGGACTTCGAGACCGAGCTGGTCCGCGATCACCTGTCGTCGAACCTGATCTTCGCCCAGGTCGACTGGCCGCTCGAGCGGGCGGCCGAGGAGATGACCAAGAAGTCGGTTCGCCACGTCATCGTTCTCGACGACCGCTCGGAGGTGCTCGGCATCCTCTCGATGCGCGACATCGTCCGCTGCTGGACGAGCGACGGAGCCACCTGCGACGTCTCCGGGTGAGCACGGGCTAGCGTCGCTGGCGCGCGGCGCCGGACGGGTCGGCCCTCAGGCCACTCCCGCACTCCGCGCCCGCTGCGCGGCCTCGCCCGCGCCGTCGCGCCACGGCTCGCCGTGGCCGGGCAGGAGCGTCGCGGCGGCGGTCTCCGCCAGGCGATCGAGCGAACGGACGGCCTGGCGCGAGTCCGCGGTCGAGCCGCGTGGCGGCACCCGCGGCCCGGTGGCGCCGGTGTAGGGGTCGAGGGTGATCAGGGCGTCGCCCGCGATCACCACGTCGCG
The DNA here is from genome assembly GCA_902806245.1 of uncultured Solirubrobacterales bacterium. Lineage (GTDB taxonomy): Bacteria > Actinomycetota > Thermoleophilia > Solirubrobacterales > Thermoleophilaceae > JACCUC01. Next base: position 7,302 of record CADCVU010000171.1, on the reverse strand, counting down.
CTCGGGAAGGTGGAACGAGCAGTGCCCATAGGTGTGGCCGGGCGTGTAGACCACCTGCGGTCGCCCCGGAAGGTCGAGGACCGCGCCGTCCTCGAAGGTGCTGACCGCGCCGATCGCCTGCGTGCGCAGCGCCCCCGTGCGCAGCAGGCCGCGCAGCGACCTGCGGGCCTGGAGGTTGCGCATGTACGGCAGCGGGGAGCGCTCGGTCTTGTAGCGCAGCGGGTGGCGCGTCAGCCACGCCTCGTCCTCGTGGGCCCACACCGCGACGCCCAGCTCGGTCCGCGCGCGTTCGGCAAAGCCGAGGTGGTCGGCGTGGGCGTGGGTGAGGACGATCGCCTCCACATCGCCGGGGATGCGCTCGATACGCGCCAGGGCGACGTGCAGCGACTCCCACGAGGGCGGCAGGCCGGCGTCGACGACGGTCACCCGGCCCTCGTCCTCGACGAGGTACCAGTTGACGAACGAGTCGCAGATCCGGTGGACGCCGGGGGCGACGTCGCGCTCGATGCGTCCGAGGACCATCAGCCGGCGGGCCGTCCGTCGCCGGAGACCTCGCGCGCGGCGGCCTCGGCCTGCTCGAGCTGACGCTCGACGAGCGCCAGCCCCGCGTCCCAGAAGCCGGGGTCGGCCAGGTCGACGCCGACGATCCGCCCGAGCTCCTCGGGCGAGCGCGAGCCGCCGGCCGAGAGCATCTCGAGGTAGCGCGGCACGAACGACTCGCCCTCCTCGAGGTAGCGCTCGTAGACCGACAGCGCGAGCAGCTGCCCGTAGGCGTAGGCGTAGACGTAACCCGGGGTGTGGATGAAGTGGGGGATGTAGGACCACCAGGTGTCGTAGCCCTCGGTGAGCTCGACCGAGTCGCCGAGCATCTCGGACTGCGACTCGCGCCACAGCTCGCCGAAGCGCTCGACCGGCAGCTCGCCCTCCTCGCGTCGGGCCGAGTGCACGCGGTCCTCGAACTGGTTCATCGCGGTCTGGCGGAACACCGTGGCGATCGAGTCCTCGATCGAGCCGGCCAGCAGTGCGAGGCGCGAGTCCGCGGAGTCGGTCTGCTCGAGCAGCCGCGCGAAGAGCATCTCCTCGCCGAAGACCGACGCGGTCTCGGCCAGCGTGAGCGGGGTGTGCTGGTGGTAGATCCCCTGGCTCGCCCCGAGGTCGGCGTGGACGCCGTGGCCGAGCTCGTGGGCGAGGGTGAGCGCGTCGCGGCGCTTTGAGGTCCAGTTGAGCATTACGTACGAGGGGCTCGAGGGCACGGTGTAGGCGCAGAAGGCGCCGCCGCGCTTGCCCGGCCGCAGCGGCGCGTCGATCCGGCGCTCGTCGAAGAAGCCACGGGCGAGGCGGCCGAGCTCCGGCGAGAAGGAGCCGTAGGCCTCGAGCACGAGCTCGCGGGCGTCGGGCCAGGGCATGGTCTCGTCCTCGGAGACCACCGGAGCCATGCGGTCGTAGTCGGCGATCCGATCGATCCCGAGCAGTTCGGCCTTGAGGCGATACCACCGCCGCGGCAGCTCGTAGCGGCCCTTGACGGCCTCGACCAGCGCCTGGACCGACTCGTCGCTCGCCTCGTTGGAGAGGTTGCGGCTGGAGATCCAGGAGCGATAGCCGCGCAGGCGATCGTCGACCGCCTTGTCGTGGAGGAGGGTGTTGAACAGGTAGGCGCGGGTGCGCAGGCCGGGGGCGAGGGCGCCGGTGACCGCCTCGGCCGTGGTGCGCCGGACCTCGCGGTCGGGGGAGGTCAGGCGGCTGAGCGCGGCGTCGAGGGCGAGGGGCTCGGTGGAGCCCTCGTCGTCGGCACCGCCCCCGGTGCCGTCGCCCGCGCGCGGGGCGTCGACCTCGATCGCGGATACCAGCTCGGAGAAGAGGCGCTCCCACGCGCTCTCCCCGGTCACCCGCTTCTCGGCCAGGACCCGCTCCTCGGGCTGGCTGAGCAGATGGGGGCGGTAGCGGCGCAGGGTGCTCAGGTAGTGGCGGCAGAAGTCGAGCCCGTCGGTCGCCAGCAGCGCCTCGGCGTGCTCGTCGCAGAGCGCGGCCCACTCGAGATCGAAGAACAGCAGCGCCGTCTGGATCTCGGTGCCGCGCTCCTGCACGCGCTGGACGATCGCTCCGCGCGGCGGGTCCTGGGTGTTGGTCGAGAACCACAGGCTCGCGTAGGAGCCCGCGCGGCCCGCCAGCTCCTGGATCTCGCCGAGGTCGCGCATGGCGGCGATCAGCTCGTCGCCGCCGAGCTCGGCCACCCGACCCTCGTGGCGCTCGGCGAAGGCCCGAGCGCGCGCCGTGGCGAGATCGAGCAGGCGCTCGACTCCGGCCTCGCCCTCGCCGTCGACGAGCGGCTCGATGTCCCACGCGACAGCGGCGGCGTCGCCTTCGGGCTGGATCTGCTCGGCGGTGGTCACGGAGCGCACACCCTAGGACACGTAGCGCCGCACCTTCGACTCCATCTGCGGGCGGTCCAGCAGGCGCAGCATGTGCTCGACGTGGGGAGGGACGACACGGCGCGATGGCGCCTGTGACCCGAGCGAGCGCAGCGCGTCCCAGAAGCCGAGCAGGGTCAGACGGTCGTGCGGCGTGGTCCGAGCGAGGTGGAGGGTGCGCCGGACGGCGCTCGCGACCGGACGGCGCAGCCACGAGAACCACAGCGTGTTGCGCAGTCCGACGCGACGGCGCTCGTCGCGGGCGGCTGGATCGCGGCCGGGCGGGTCGTGGTGGGCGACCACCTCGGGCAGGTAGCGGATCTCCCAGCCCGCGCCCGCGAGGTCGCAGGCGAGCCACTCCTCCTCGCCGCCGATCATCACCTGGCGCTCGAAGCCACCGACCGCCTCGAAGGCCGAGCGCCGGAAGACGATCGCGCAGGCCAGGAACCCGAGCAGCGGCGTGCCGGGCAGCGAGGGGTCTCCGGGCAGCGGGCTGTCGCGCAGCTCGGCGCAGATCGGGTCCTCGCGCTCGTCGGCGCCGACGAGGATGCGCCCGTGCACCGCCCCGAGCCGGGGATGGCGGTCGAAGGCCTCCGCGGCGCGGGCCAGCGCGCCGGGCGCCCACCACGAGTCGTCGTCGGAAAAGCCGACGTACGGCGTCTCGACCGCCTCGACGCCGCGGTTGCGCCCCGCGGCGCCGATGTTCTCGGCGAGCTCGATCACGCCTACGGAAGGGAACCGGCTGCGCACCGCCGCCACCGTGCCGTCGCTCGAGGCGTTGTCGACCACGACGATCGGCGGACGCTCGGGCAGCGCCTGCAGCTCTCCCAGGCTGCGCAGGGTCCGCGCGGACCGGTTGTGGGTCAGCATCACCACGGACACGCTTGCGCTCTCGGCCACGCCATGCCGACTACCCGCGGGAAGGAACTCTCCACACCTGGGCGAATCGGAGGGGCGTGCCGCCGACCGCAACCACCACCACCCAGCTCGTCACGCTCTCCGCGGAGATCCGCGAGCGCTTCGACGGCTTCTCGCGCTCGCAGAAGGACGTCGCCCGCTACATCGTCGACCACCTCGACGAGGCCGCCTTCCACACCGCCGAGGAGCTCGCCCGCCGCGCCAACACCTCGAGCTCGACCGTGGTCCGCTTCGCCCAGGCGCTCGGCTTCGACGGCTTTCCCGGCCTCCAGGCCGCGGCCCGCGAGGAGTACCGCCGCTGGCGCGACAACCCGGAGACCGGCCTCGAGCCGCTGCCCTCGGCACCGCTCTTCCCGCTCGACCACACCGAGTTCGAGGCCGCTCTGGCCGCCGATCACGCCAACCTCGAGGAGACCGCGCGGCGGATCGACCGCGACGAGGTCGAGGCCGCGGTCGACATCGTCTCGCGCTCCGACCGGATCGTCGTCTGCGGCACCGATCAGATGGCGTTCTTCGCGAGCTACCTGCGCCACCTCCTGCTGCTGCTCGACCTGCGCTGCGAGGTCGTGGCCAGCGCGAGCCAGGAGGCCCTGGCCCGGCTCGGGCGGGTGGATGAGCAGACCGTGGTCGTCGCCTTCTCCGCCGGCCGGGCGCATCCGCTGGTGGCCCGCGCGCTCAAGTTCGCCCGCCACCGCGGCGCCGAGACGGTGGTCATCTGCGACGCGTCGCTGTGCGAGGTGGCCAAGCTGGCCCGCCACCGCCTCTACTACTCCTCGGACAGTCCCGGCTACGTGCGTTCGCACGCCGCGCTGCTCGGGATCGTGCAGGCGCTGGCCTACGCGGTCTACGCGCGCGACGAGTCGGCCTACGCGGATCGCATCAAGGCGTTCAAGCTGAAGTAGGTGGAACGGCGACCCCGGCGCCGTCGGTCGCTCCGACCGTGCCGTCGGCCGCTGTCGCATCACCGGCCACCCCACGCGAGCGGCGCCTGCGCCCGTGACTGCACACGCGGGCGGACGCCCTTAGGCTGAGTGCGACATGAGCACGAAGGCGCCAACCCGGTACGAGATCAGGAGGGCGGAGCTTCGCGACCAGCTCGCGGCGACACCCGAGGGCGCCCCCATCCGGCTCGGCAAGAAGACCTCGAACCTGTTCCGCGTGCGCGAGCGCTCCTCCGCACCGCGCCTCGACGTCACCGGGCTCGACAACGTGTTCTCGATCGACCCGATCGCCCGTACCGCCCAGGTCGGCGGCATGACCACCTACGAGCATCTGGTCGACGCCACGCTCGCCCACGGGCTCATGCCGCTCGTCGTCCCGCAGCTCAAGACCATCACCCTCGGAGGAGCGGTCACCGGGCTGGGGATCGAGGCCTCGTCCTTTCGCAACGGCATGCCGCACGAGTCGGTGCGCGAGCTCGAGCTGCTCACCGGCGACGGGCGGATCGTCGTCGCCCGGCCCGACAACGAGCACCGCGAACTCTTCTTCGGCTTCCCCAACTCCTACGGGACGCTCGGATACGCGCTGCGCCTGGAGATCGAGCTCGAGCCCGTCAAGCCGTTCGTGAAGGTGCGACACGTTCCCTTCGACGAGCGCGGCGCCTTCTTCACGGTGATGGACGACGTCTGCCTGGAGCGCGCCTACGACGGTGAGCCCGTCGACTTCGTGGACGGCGCGGTGTTCGCTCCGCACGAGATGTACCTCACCCTCGCCACCTTCGTCGACGAGGCGCCGCAGACCAGCGACTACACCGGCATGGAGATCTACTACCGCTCGCTCCAGCATCGGCGGACCGATCACCTCACGGTGCGCGACTTCCTGTGGCGCTGGGACACCGACTGGTTCTGGTGCTCGCGGGTGTTCGGCGTGCAGAACCCGCGCGTGCGGCGGCTGGTGCCCAAGCGCCTGCTGCGCTCGAGCACCTACTGGAAGCTCGTCGACCTCGAGAAGCGCCACGGCCCCTACGCGCGCGTGCAGCGTCTGCGGGGGCGTCCGCGGCAGGAGCACGTCGTCCAGGACATCGAGGTTCCGATCGACCGCGCCGCCGAGTTCTTCGACTTCTTCGGGCGCGAGATCGGGATCTCGCCGTTCTGGGTCTGCCCGCTGCGCGCCCGCGACCCGGGCGCCCGCTGGGACCTCTACGCGCTCGATCCGGACACGACCTACGTCAACTTCGGGTTCTGGTCGACCGTCGCGCTGGCCGACGGCGCGCCCGACGGTACGCACAACCGCCGCATCGAGCAGGTGGTGGGCGAGCTCGGCGGCCGCAAGTCGCTCTACTCCGACTCGTTCTACGAGCGCGAGCAGTTCTGGCGCCTCTACAACGGCGAGGCCTACTCGGCGCTCAAGCGCGCCTACGACGGTGACGGCCGCCTGCTCGACCTCTACCAGAAGTGTGTCGAGCGTGGCTGAGATGGGGATCGCCGAGGCGTTCGACCGGATCACCGGATCGCGGACCGGGATCGAGTTCCGCGCCTACGACGGCAGCCGCTCGGGGCCGCGCGAGTCACCCGTCGGCGTCGAGCTCCGCTCGCCGCGGGCGGTTCGCTACATCGTCCAAGCCCGCAACGACCTCGGCCTGGCGCGGGCCTACATTTCCGGTGGGCTCGAGATCCACGGCGACCTCTACACCTGCCTGCGCCGGCTGTGGGCGGCCACCGACGGCAACGTCTCCTGGACCGAGCGCCTGAACGTCCTGCGCGCGGTCGGCCTCGGGGCCCTGCGACCCATCGACCCGCCGGCGATCGAGGCCCGCCCGCGCGGGCGCCGCCACTCGAAACACCGCGACGCCGAGGCGATCTCCCACCACTACGACGTCTCGAACCGCTTCTACGAGTGGCTGCTCGGGCCGTCGATGGCCTACACGTGCGCGGTCTTTCCCGACGCCGAGGCCACGCTCGAGGAGGCTCAGTTCGTCAAGCACGACCTCGTCTGTCGCAAGCTCGGGCTGCGGCCGGGCATGCGGGTGCTCGACGTCGGCTGCGGCTGGGGCGGGTTCGTGGTGCACGCGGCGCGCCACTACGGCGTCGAGGTCCTCGGGGTCACGCTCTCGCGCGAGCAGGTGGAATGGGGCCAGCGGGCGATCGCCGAGGCCGGCCTCTCCGACCGGGCCGAGGTTCGCCGTCTCGACTACCGCGACGCCCCCGGCGAGGGCTACGACGCCATCGCCTCGATCGGCCTGACCGAGCACGTCGGCCTCGACCAGCTGCCCGCCTACTTCGGCTACCTGCGGGGCAAGCTCCGTCCGCAGGGGCGGCTGCTCAACCACTGCATCACCCGCAGGGACAACCGGTACATGTCCCTGATCCGCGACGGCTTCATCGATCGCTACGTCTTCCCGGACGGAGAGCTCGCCGGACCTGGCCGGATCATCTCGGCCATGACCGACGCCGGGTTCGAGCTCCGCCACGAGGAGAACCTGCGCGAGCACTACTCCCTCACGCTCAAGGGGTGGGAGGACAACCTCGAGGCGCATTGGGCCGAGGCGGTGGCCGAGGTCGGCGAGGCCCGGGCGCGGGTGTGGCGCCTCTACATCGTCGGCTCCCGCGCGACCTTCGATCGCGACAAGCTCGAGCTGCACCAGGTCCTGGGCGTGGCGACCCAAGACGGCGACGCCGCGTTCGAGCTGCGCCCGGACTGGGAGCCCGAGGCGCGGGCCGCCTTCGAGCTGCCGGCCTGACGCGCCCACTGAGGCCCGCCTGCCGGTGAGTGAGCTCGCCGTGTGCCGGGCCGAGGCCGCCGACGCGAGGCGGTCGACGGGCTGCTTCACGATTCCCACACGAGCGAGAGCCGTGAGCCGCGAGCCGCCACTCGCCCAGAGCTAGACTCGGCGTATGCGCGACGTCGCCACCCACCGGGTCAAGACCGGCCTCGCCGAGATGCTCAAGGGCGGCGTGATCATGGACGTGGTCACCCCCGACCAGGCCCGCGTCTCCGAGGCGGCGGGCGCGGTCGCGGTCATGGCCCTCGAGCGCGT
>CADCVU010000170.1 GCA_902806245.1 uncultured Solirubrobacterales bacterium | reverse complement strand
CTTACCGCACCTTTTCACCCTTGCCGGCGACGGGGCGCACGTGCAGCCCCGCCACTTAGGCGGTTTCCTTTCTGTGGCACTTTCCCGCGGGTTTCCCCGGGTCGGCGTTACCGACCACCCTGCCCTTCGGTGTCCGGACTTTCCTCGAGGGCCGGTTTTCTCCCCGGCCTCCCGCGGCTGCTTGGCAAGCAACGTCGATGGTAGGCCGCGGCGGGCGGGCTGTCCAGCGCCGGTCCGCCGGCTGCGCGGCCGATTACGAGAGCGTCGAGCCGCAGGCGCGGCAGGCGGCGTGCTCGCGCTCCACCTCCAGCGCCCCGGCACACACCGGACACTCCGCGGCTCCGACGGCGAGCAGGCCCTCCCAGAGCGACTCGAGGTGAGCCTCGAGCGTCAGCCTGTCGCCGCCGGAGCGCGGGTCGCGCTCGCCGCGCGCGGTCGCCGGGCCCGGCGAGCCGGGCTCCGGGTCGGGTTCCAGCCGGCCGGGTGGGGAGCCCGGCAGCGCGCGGCGAAGATCGTCGAAGAGCGGTGCCTGGCGCGGGTCTCGCTCGCGCTCGCGTCCGGTCTCCTCGAGCAGGGCGGAGCTCATGCGACCCTCCGGCAGACTCCGACCACCCGTCCGAGCACCGTGACCTCGCGCACGCGGATCGGCTCCATGGCGGCGTTCTCGGGCTGGAGGCGAATGTGGTCGCTCTCGCGGAAGAGGCGCTTGACCGTGGCCTCGTCCTCGACGAGGGCGACGACGATGTCGCCGTCGTCGGCGGTGTCCTGGCGGCGGACCACCACGTGATCGCCGTCGAGGATGCCGGCGTCGCGCATCGACTCGCCGGTCACGCGCAGCACGAACTCGCCCTCCTCCCCGCCGGCCAGCTCGGGCACCTCGACGTACTCCTCGATGTTCTGCTCGGCCAGGACCGGCTCGCCGGCGGCGACGCGCCCCACGAGCGGGAGGCCGGCACCTCTGGCCACGCCCACGAGCAGCTCGAGCGCCCGCGGCTTCGTGGGGTCGCGGCGCACGAGCCCGGCCCGCTCGAGCTTCGCCAGGTGGCCGTGCACCGTCGACGGGGAGGCGAGGCCGAGCGCGCGACCGATGTCGCGCACCGCGGGCGGATACCCGTGGTCGCGCGCGTAGCTGCGGATGAAGTCGAACACCTCGCGCTGGCGCTGGGTAAGGCTCGGCTCGGTCACTGGGGCGACCTCCGCGTTCTCGGGAATGCAGCGAACATGTGTTCGTACAATACCGACGCGTCGGACGGCACCGCGGGCTCTATAGTTCGCGGCCGCTACGCGCCTGTGGCGGAATTGGTAGACGCGCAAGGTTGAGGGCCTTGTGGACCCTATGGTCCGTGGGAGTTCGAGTCTCCCTGGGCGCATCGCAGCAGCCCCCGCAGCCGCGAGCGTCCTCGCGGTCTCCGGACGATCGGCGGCCCAGCCGGTCCCGACTGGAAGCGAAGCCCGGCCGCGGAGGGAAGGTGGCGGCGCTCGCGCTCGGGCGTCCCTAGACCGGTGTCGGCGGCGGCTTGGAACAGTCGCCGCCACGGTCGACGACCACCGCCGCCGGGCACCGGTTGGTGTCCGTCAAGCGCTCGGTCCCCCGCTCAAAGGCGAGCTCCCACAGTTCGGACTCCGCTCCCTTGACCGGGTAATAGAGGTACAGACGCTGCGGGTTCTCCGACGCGAGCCCCGGCTCCTCGACGCGCGCCGGCTTGCCGAAGCGGTTCGTGACGACGATCTGCGGGCTGGCGGTGGGCAGCTGCTCGATCTGCCGCTTGCTCAGGGCGCGCGCCGGGTCCGGCGGCTGGGGCGCGCGTTGAGGCTTCTTGCTGCCGCCCCCGGCCACCACCACGCCGATCACGGCGACGACGGCCACGGCGACGACGGCCAACGGGATACCGATCTTCAGCGCGCGTCTCATCTCGCTCCATTCAAGCGGTCTTGCCTAGGCTCCTCTATTCCCCCTCGTCAAGGCTCTAAGCGAACGGCGTGTCGAGTCTCCTCGTGCGCCTCGACATCATCGGCTTGGCTCTCGAAATCCGCGGCGACGGGGGCGGCGCACGGGTAGCCTGCGACGCGGTGCAGGATCTCCTCTCCGCCCTCATGGACGCCGCGGCCGAGCGCTGCGACTACGCCGACGCCCGCGTCGTGCACTCGAAGGAGGAGTCGATCTCGACGCGCAACGGACGCGTCGACGAGCTCGACCGCCACGAGGCCCACGGCGCCGGTATCCGCGTGCGCTACGGCGGCGGTTGGGGCTTCGCGGCCACGCGGGAGCTCAGCCGAGCCGGGCTCGAGGCGGCGCTCGCGCGCGCGCTGGAGGTGGCCGAGGCCCAGCCCGGCGCCTCCCCGACGCCCCTCACCGCCGAGCCTCCCGCATCCGGGCGCTATGACAGCCCGTGCGAGCGCGACCCCTTCGAGGTCCCCACCGAGGAGAAGCTCGAGACCCTGCTCGCCGCCGACGCGGCCATGCGCGCCGAGGCGGCGGTCGCGATCACGAGCGCGCACTTCCAGGCCTGGTCCGAGGAGCGGCTGTTCGCCTCCACCGAAGGGGCCCGGTGCGAGCAGCGGACGATCGACTGCGGCGGCGGCATCGCGGCGGTGGCGGTCGGCGACGGCGAGACGCAGGTTCGTTCCTACCCCGCCTCCTTCCGCGGCGACGTCGCGCGCGCCGGCTACGAGCACTTCGCCGGCCTCGACCTCCTCCGTCACGCCTCGCGCGTGGCCGAGGAGGCGGTCGCCCTGCTCACCGCGCCGGCGTGTCCGGCCGAGCGCACCACGCTGATCCTGGACGGACAGCAGCTCGCTCTCCAGGTCCACGAGTCGATCGGGCACGCCACCGAGCTCGACCGCGTGCTCGGGCTCGAGGCCTCGTACGCCGGTACGAGCTTCCTCTCGACCGCGGACGTCGGGATGCGCCGCTACGGCTCGCCGCTGATGCAGGTGAGCGCCGATGCGACGGTCGCCGGCGGGCTCGGGACCTTCGGCTGGGACGACGAGGGCGTCGCCGCGCAGCGGGTAGAGATCGTGCGCGAGGGCATCCTTTCCGGCTTCCTGTCCTCGCGTGAATCGGCGGCGGAGATCGGTCTCGAGCGCTCGGGCGGGTGCATGCGCTCAAGCGGCTTCGACCGCCAGCCAGTGGTGCGGATGACCAACGTCAACCTCGAGCCCGGCGATGCCGGCTCGCTCGACGACCTCGTCGCCGCGACCGAGCGCGGGGTCCTCATGGAGACCAACCGCTCGTGGTCGATCGACTCGCGCCGCCTGCACTTCCAGTTCGCCACCGAGGTCGCGTGGGAGATCGTCGGCGGTGAGCGCCGGCGGATGCTGCGCAACCCGAGCTACGCCGGCGTGACGCCGGAGCTGTGGGCCGGCCTCGATGCCGTCTGCTCGACTCCTGAGTGGCGGCTGTGGGGCGTGGTCAACTGCGGCAAGGGCGAGCCGGGACAGCTCATGCGCGTCTCGCACGGGACGGCGCCGGCTCGCTTCCGCGACGTTCAGGTCGGCGTGGCCTAGCCCGGATGGCCGAAAGCGCTCTGGAGCTCGCCGAGCGGGCGCTCGCCGGAGTTCGTTCCGGCGACGGTGCCCAGGCCACCGTGGCCTCGGAGCGCTCCCTGCTGCTGCGCTTCGCGCGCTCGCGCCCGACCCAGGCCACGGGGATCGAGGACCTGACCGTGGAGATCACCGTCGTCCGCGACGGCCACGTGGCCGGAGCGACCACCAACCGCATCGACGGCGACGGGCTCGCGGCCGGCGCGCGCGCCGCG
>CADCVU010000169.1 GCA_902806245.1 uncultured Solirubrobacterales bacterium | reverse complement strand
GAGCAGATCGTCTACGACGACGAGGGCCAGCTCGTGACCGGCTCCTTCGTCGACTACGCGCTGCCGACCGCGTCCGAGGTGCCGATGTTCGAGACCGACCGCACCGAGACGCCGTCGCCGGTCAACCAGCTCGGCGTCAAGGGAGTCGGCGAGGCCGGGACGATCGCCGCCTCGCCGGCGGTCGTCAACGCGGTGACCGACGCACTCAGGCCGCTGGGCGTCACCTACATGAACATGCCGTTGACGCCAATGCGGGTGTGGCAGTCGATCGAGGATGCGCGCGGACGCGACGGGGGCGGTCCGGCTCGCACCGAGCAGGGGCGCCACGTCGGCGAGCACGGCCAGGGCGCCGCGGGGTCTGGGCCTACCTCGCCCGGAGAGGGAGGTGCGCCGTGATCCCCGTCGAGTTCGACTACACCGCACCGGCCTCGCTGGACGAGGCGGTCGAGGCTCTGCGCGCCGGTGGCGAGGACGCGAAGCTCCTGGCTGGGGGGCACTCCCTGCTCCCGTTGATGAAGCTGCGGCTGGCGGCGCCCACGCTGCTCGTCGACCTTCGGCGCGTACCTGGCTTGAGCGGCGTCCAGCGCGAGAACGGGACCCTGCGGATCGGCGCCATGACCCACCACGCCGAGCTCGAGGACGACCCGGGTCTGGGGATCGTCTCGCACACCGCGGCGCAGATCGCCGACCGCCAGGTCCGCCACCGCGGGACCATCGGCGGCTCGCTGGCCCACGGCGACCCGGCATCCGACCTGCCCGCCGTGGTGCTGGCGTGCGAGGGCTCGGTGAGCGTCCGCGGCGCCGACGGCATGCGCGAGATCCCGGCCGAGAAGCTGTTCCGGGACTACCTGACCACGGCGGTCGGCGAGGGGGAGATCGTGACCGAGGTGCGCCTCCCTGCGCTCGAGGGCTACGGCTTCGCCTACGAGAAGTTCATGCGCCGGGCCGAGGATTGGGCCATGGTCGGGGTCTGCGCTCTCGTGCGGGCCTCGGGCGGTGCGTGCGAGGACGTGCGGGTCGCCTTTACGCACATGGGCTCCGTGCCGATCCGGGCGACAGCGGTGGAGCAGGCCCTGCGTGGACAGTCACTTGACCGTGACGCGATCGCTCGGGCCGCCGAGAACGCCGCCGAGGGAACCGAGCCTCCCGGAGACCTGAACGCCACGCCCGACTACAAGCGCCACCTCGCCCGCGTGCTGACCAAACGGGCGCTCGAAAAGGCGGCGGGACTGGCGCAGTAGGCTCGCCCGGCGGGCAGAGCCCGGCGCCGGGGCCCGATCGACCGACCAGCGGGGAGCGACCACGACCACCACCGAGCCACGCGCGCTCTCCTCCGTCGAGGAGGTGCACGACGCGCTCGCGGCCGAGCGCTACCTCGCCGATCGCGGCCTGGCCACCGCGGTCTATCTCGCGGTCGCGCTCGAGGCACCGCTGCTGCTCGAGGGCGAGGCCGGCGTGGGCAAGACCGAGGTGGCCAAGGCCCTGGCCGCGGCCACCGGCGCGCGGCTGATCCGGCTTCAGTGCCACGAGGGGATCGACCTCTCGCAGGCGCTGTACGACTGGGACTACGGGCGGCAGCTCCTCGCCCTGCGCGCGGCGGAGGGTGCCGCCGCACCCGCCGCCCCCGCGCGCGGTGAGCTCTTCTCGCGCGAGTTCCTCCTGCGTCGGCCGCTGCTCGAGGCGCTCGAGCACCCCGGGCCGGCGGTCCTCCTGATCGACGAGGTCGACCGCGCCGACGACGAGTTCGAGGCCTTCCTGCTCGAGCTGCTGTCGGACTTCCAGGTGACGATCCCCGAGCTCGGCACGATCGCCGCGGTCCGCCGGCCGCTCGTGGTCATGACCTCGAACCGCACCCGCGAGCTCCACGACGCGCTCAAGCGGCGCTGCCTCTACCACTGGATCGAGTACCCGTCGCGCGAGCGCGAGGCGGAGATCGTCCACGCCCGGCTGCCGGGGGTCCCCGAGGCGATCGCCGCGCGGGTGTGCGACGCGGTCGAGCGGCTGCGCGGCGAGGAGCTCTACAAGCTGCCGGGCGTCGGCGAGACCATCGCCTGGGCGCGGGCGCTGCTCGCCCTCGGCGACGGCGCGGAGCTCGACGACACCCTCGGCGTCTCCCTCAAGGTACGCGAGGACATCGAGCGGGTGCGGGGGCGCGAGGTGCTGGCCGGTGTCTGAGTCCGGCGATCCCTCTGTGCTCGACGTGGCGCCCGAGCGCCGCCTCGGTCCGGCGGTCACCGCCCGGATCGGCCTGCTCGCCGCGTCGCTGCGGGCCGGCGGCGTGCGTCTCGGCGTGGCCGAGGTCGTGGCCGCCCACCGGGCGCTCGCGGCGGTCGACCCTTCCTCGCCACGCGACGCTCGCCTCGCGCTGCGGGCCGCGCTGTGCTCACGCCGCGACGACCTCGAGGTCTTCGACGCGGCGTTCGAGGCGTGCTTCGGCCGTGCGGCGGAGGACGACGGCGCGCCCTCGGCCTCCGACATGCCGGAGGAGGCCAGGCTCGTCCTGCCGCGCGCCGCCGTCCCCGACACCGCGCGTCTGCGGGCCGAGGAGCTCGAGCTCGAGGCCGTACCGGCGGCCGCGAGCCCGGGGGAGCTGCTGCGTGACAAGGACTTCGCCGCGCTGACCGAGGCGGAGCGCGCCGTAGCTCGCCGTGAGCTCGCCCGGCTCGCCGCGCGCGGGCCGCGCCGAGCCTCGCGCCGCCTGCGCCCCGAGCGCCGCCGCGGCG
>CADCVU010000168.1 GCA_902806245.1 uncultured Solirubrobacterales bacterium | reverse complement strand
TCGGCGGACGGTCGCCTTCCTCGCCGGGCTCGCGGCGCTCGGAGCGGCGCTCGGATCCGGGCTCGCGGTGCGGGCCGAGGCGCTGCTGTCCGCCCACGTGGTCGAGCACCTGCTCGTGACCATGGTCGCCGCGCCGCTGCTCGTGGCCGGCGCGCCGGTCGCGCTCGCGCTGCGCGCCCTGCGCGGCCCCCCGCACGCGCGGCTGGCCCAGGCCGTGCGCAGCCCAGCCGCGCGGCGGGTGACGCATCCGGCTGTGGCGTGGACCCTGTTCGCGGCGGTGACCCTGGCCACACACGTGCCGCTGGTCTACGAGGCCGCGCTGCGCTCGGCGCCGCTGCACGCCGTCGAGCACAGCGTCCTGCTAGCCACCGCTGTCGGCTTCTGGCTACCGCTCGTGGGAACGAACCCTGTCCGCCATCGCCTCCCCGCGGTGGGCGCCGTGCCGTACCTGCTGTTGACCATGGTCCCGATGACCCTCGTCGGGGTCGCGCTCGCCTCGTGGACGAGCGTGCTCTATCCGGCGCACCTCGCGGCCGGACGCGAGCTCGGAGTCTCGGCCCTCGCCGATCAGGCCTCCGCCGGCGCGATCATGTGGCTCGGTGGGTCGCTCGGGCTCGTCGCGGCCGTCGTCGGGCTCGGGATGCGAGCGCTGCTGCGCGAGGAGCAGCGCGCGGTGGCGCGCGAGCGCTACGCCGATCGCGTTGCCGCCACGGCTCCGCCCCCCGGCCCGCGCGCGCCGGCCGCGCTGTCGAGAGGCGGCGGGTGAGCGGCTCAGGTCGCCCTCGCCTGCACCGCCGTGTTCGCGTCGGCGCGGCGCTGGTGCTCGCCGTCGGCGCGCTCGCGAGCCTCGCGCTCGAGGAGGACGCGCCGGCCCAGGGCGGACGGGCGGGGCTAGAGCAGGCGCGCCCCGGAGGGCCGAGCGCGGACGAGCAGCCGACCGCGGGTCCCGTCGAGCGTCCCGCCCCGGGCCTCGAGCCCGGCGACCCGGCGATGGTGGCCCAGGGTCGGCGCCTGTTCGTCGACGGATGCTCTTCGTGCCACGGCCCCGACGCGCGCGGCGTGCGCGGCCGCGGGCCGTCGCTGCGCGGCGTCGGTGCCGCGGCCGCCGACTTCTACCTCGGGACGGGCCGGATGCCGATCGACGACCCCGACGACGAGCCGATCCGCGCGAAGTCTCCCTACGACCCCGAGCAGCGGCGCGCGCTCGTCGCCTACGTCGCCCAGTTCGGAGGCCCGCCGATCCCCAAGGTCGACCCCGCCAAGGGCACCCTCTCCCAGGGCCTCGAGCTCTTCACCGAGCACTGCGCGAGCTGCCATCAGGTGGCCGGCCGCGGGGGCATGCTGACCGGTGCGGTGGTGCCCGACCTTCAGGAGTCTGAGCCCGAGACCGTGGCCGAGGCGATCGAGGTGGGGCCGTACCTGATGCCGAACTTCCGCGGCCAGTTCGACCAGAAGGAGCTCGACTCGATCGCGAGCTACGTCGAGTACACGAAGGAGCTCGAGGATCGCGGCGGGTGGGGGATCGGGAACATCGGCCCGGTGCCGGAGGGCATGGTCGCCTGGCTGCTGGCCGGCGGGGCGCTGCTGCTCACCATCCGCCTGATCGGCAAGAGGACGCCGACATGAGCCCGCCGCCGTCCGGGTCGCCTCAGGGCGAGGCCGAGACCCACGAGTTCGACGCCGGCCCGAACCGCCGGGCCGAGAACCTGATCCTGCTCGCGCTCGGCGGCGCGTCGCTCGCGGCCGTGTGCTTCGCCGTGCTGTTCGTCGCCCTGCCCGACACCCAGCTGCTGGGGATTGCCCTCGGCGGGAGCTTCGCCCTGCTCGGGCTCGCCGCGGTCCTCGCCGGCAAGAAGGTCGTGCCCCAGGAGATCGCCGTCGAGGAGCGCACCGATTTCGGCGACGAGCAGGTCCAGGAGGAGGTCGCCGAGATCGTTAGCGGCGGCGGGGCGGGCGTCTCACGGCGCAAGCTCCTGATCGGCGCCGCCGGTGCCACCGGAGCGACGGTGGGTGCCTCCGCGCTCGTGCCCGCGGCGGCGCTCGGGCCCGCGGTCGGGGAGATCGTCGCCCAGACGCCGTGGTCGCGCGGACGGCGCGTCGTCGACTCGCAGGACAGGCCGGTCACGGCCGAGGACGTGACGGTCGGGACGTTCATCACCGGCTTCCCTGAGGGTGCAAGTCGGCGCGAGCTCGGGTCCTCGATCGTGCTGGTCAAGATCCCGCCGAACGAGCTCGAGATCCCGGCGCGGCTGCGAGCGGTCGCGCCCGAGGGCGTGCTCGCCTTCTCGAAGATCTGCCCGCACGCGGGCTGCGCCATCGGCATCTACCGCCATCCTCTGTTCGAACCCACGAGCGAGCGCCCGGCGCTCGTGTGCCCGTGCCACTACTCGACCTTCGACGTGCGCCGCGGCGGCACGCTCGAATTCGGCCCGGCCGGGCGCGACCTTCCGCAGCTCCCGCTGATGCTGAACGCCGAGCGCGAGCTCGTCGCGAGCGGCGAGTTCCTCGAGCAGATCGGCCCGTCCTACCGGGGGATCCGCCAGTGATCAGGCGCGCGGTCGGCTTCTTCGACGATCGCATCGGCGTCGCTCCCGGCGCGCGCAAGCTGCTGCGCTACGTCTTCCCCGACCACTGGTCGTTCCTGCTCGGGGAGATCGCGCTCAACTCGTTCCTGGTGCTCGTGGGCACGGGGATCTTCCTCACCTTCTACTACTCGCCGAGCGACGCTCAGACGGTCTACAACGGCGCTTACGAGCCGCTGCGCGGCCTGAGCATGACCGAGGCCTACTGGTCGACGCTCAACCTCTCGCTCGACGTGCCCGCCGGCCTGCTCATGCGCCAGACCCACCACTGGGCGGCCAACCTGATGATCGTCGCGATCACCGTGCACCTGCTGCGGATCCTGCTCACCGGTGCGTTTCGCCGGCCACGCGAGATCAACTACGTGGTCGGCGTCACCCTGCTGGCGCTGACCGTACTCGAGGGCTTCGCCGGCTACTCATTGCCCGACGACCTGCTCTCTGGGATGGGACTCGTGATCGCCTACGGCGTGGCCATGTCGATCCCGCTGCTCGGCGGCGACCTCAGCTTCCTGATCTGGGGCGGCGAGTTCCCGGGCAGCGCCGAGTTCTTCCCGCGGCTCTACATCGTCCACGTGCTGCTCGTGCCCGTCGCCATCGCCGGGCTGATCGGCGCGCACCTGGCCATGATCGCGCGCCAGCACCACACGCAGTTCCGCGGCAGGATCGCGACCGAGCGAAACGTCGTCGGCTATCCGCTGTGGCCCGGTTACGCGCTCAAGTCGGGCGGGCTGCTGCTCGTCACCGCGGCGGTGCTGTTCCTGCTCGGCGGGCTCGTGCAGATCAACCCGATCTGGCAGTGGGGGCCGTACGAGCCCTACCTGTCGACCAACGGCGCGCAGCCGGACTGGTACCTGGGCTGGCTGCTGGGCGGCCTGCGGCTGATGCCGGCGCTCGAGGTCCAACTCGGCAGTTGGACGCTCGTGCCGAACCCGTTCTGGGGCGGGCTCGCCTTTCCCACGCTCGTGTTCCTGACCATGTACGCGTGGCCCTGGATCGACCGTCGTTGGCTCGGAGACAACCGACGCCACGAGCTGCTCGACCTCCCGCGCGACAACCCCCGCCGCACCGCGATCGTCATGTCGTACTTCTCGTGGGTGCTCGTGGTCTTCGTCGCGGGCTCGATCGATCGCCTGTACTTCCGCTCGACGATCCCCTACGAGGCGCAGATCTGGTTCCTGCGGATCGCCGTCTTCGTGGTGCCGGTGCTCACCTACTTCGCGGCCAAGCGCCTGTGCGAGGAGCTGCGCGACCGCGAGCGGCATCCGCTGCGAGGGTGGAACGGGAAGGTGGTGCGCCGCACGCCGGCGGGCGGGTTCGAGACGCTCGAGCTCGACGAGGGCGTGCCGGCCGTAGACGGAGGCAACGGGCGGCCGGGCGCCCCGAGCGAGGAGCAGGAGGCGGGCGCGGGCACCGGCGGGCGCTGAGGCGCCGCTTCGCTCAGCTGGTGGGCACGGCGGGGTTCGTCACGAGCCAGCGCCCGCCGACGCGCTCGACCTCGACCTCGCTGCGCCGCGCGCCGGCCTCGATCGTCGCGCGCGCGATCTCGCCGCTGGACTCGACCTCTGTCACCCGTGCCTCCTCGAAGGGCTTGACCGCCTCCGCCGGCGGCGCGGGCGGGAGCCCGAGCCCGAGCACGTCGTTGCAGCCCTCGCCGGTGGTGCGCCCGCGCACAAAGGCGTTGCGCGCCGGCTCGGTGAGCGACTCGAGGACGACGGTCGGCTGTCCCTCGGCGCAGGCCGAGAGGAGAGTGTCGACGGACGCGCGCGCG
Organism: uncultured Solirubrobacterales bacterium; assembly: GCA_902806245.1. Classification (GTDB taxonomy): domain Bacteria; phylum Actinomycetota; class Thermoleophilia; order Solirubrobacterales; family Thermoleophilaceae; genus JACCUC01. The sequence continues at coordinate 16,187 of CADCVU010000168.1, read as the reverse complement.
TCGGTGGCGTCGTCGGCCGGACCGCCGCAGCCGGCCACGCCCAGCAAGGTGAGGAGGAGGGCGGCGCGCGGCGACGAGGCGAGTCTCCGCCGACCGCGGGCGTAGAGCGAGGCGGTCCCGGGCATGTCGTCCCGTGTCTACCCGAGCGGCAGGCCACCGATGCTCGCGCGCCGAGCTTCCAGCCGGCGTGTGCCTTCTCCTCGTCCGACGGAGACGCCGAGACCTCCTCGGGCTCGGCTCGCACCAGCCACTCGTGACGCCCGCGCGGTACCACGAGTCCCCGCTGCTCGAGCGCCGAGCGCGGTGGTGACCGACGGTCGCCGCGCCGCGACGGTCCCTGGCGACGACCGTCCCTTCACCGAAATCGTCTCGCCCGGCCGGTGGGGACGCGCGAGGCGGTAGCGCGAGTACCCACCGCACGCTTCGATAGACTGCCGGTGTCCCCCATGATCGCCCGTCGCCGAGCACCGAGCGTCGGCGTCACGAAACGATCCTGCCCTTCGCTAGGGTCAGCGGCGTATGACGACCCTACCGAGCAACACGAGCCACCATGGCCAGTCCTTGCTCGCGGCGGTGTCCGACGCGATGGTCACGGCGATGAAGGAGTACTACGGCAAGGGCCCGACGCGAGTCAAGTCGTACATGGTCGACGACTATCTGTTCATCGCCATGCGCGACCCGCTGACGGTCGTCGAGAAGACGCTCCTGCGCGCGGGGCGCGAGGATCTCGTCCGCGAGTACCGCCAGGCCTTCCAGAACGAGATGACCGGGGAGCTCTGCGGCCAGATCGCGGAGCTCACCGGCCGGCGGGTGCTGACCTACCAGAGCCAGGTCGTGTTCAATCCCGACACGCTGTTCGAGATCTTTGTGCTCGAACCCGCCGAGGAGGGCGGTGTCGAGACTCCGGTGGCCGCGGAGCTGGTCGTGGCCGAGGCGTCGCCCGAGGCTACCGACGCCTGAGCGACCGGACTCGGTCCTCGACCGCACCGGCGTGGTCGTACCGAGCGCCGTGGAAGACGTCGTCGCCGTCCGCCAAGCGGGCCACGAATTCGAGACGCGGTCGCGCAGGGCACCGACCTACCCGAGCCGAGCAACCCGGCGAGCTTCGTCCGCGGCCTCGCGCCGGCGCTCGTACTCGCGGGGCTGAGCGTCCTTCGGCGGGAACGGGCGCAGTTCTCCTCGCGCTCGCTGTGGCCTTTGCGCCGACCAACGTCCTCGCGGTCAGTGTGCTGACCGCGTTCTCTCGGCGTGCCGCCGTCGCGCGTTAGGCCCCCGATCGGCGCGGGTAAGGCGTGCCCGCAACGGCGGGCGGGGCGGGCTAGCCCGCCCGCCGTATCTCTCAGCACGCCGAGCGGTGCGCCTCGCTAGCGTGGGCGCGTGGCCGCCGGGGGGACCGCATGAGCTCGGCCGACCGCGTCGACGCGCTGCGCGAGCGCGCGGCCGCCCCGTCGCCGGCGCCCGCACCGCCACTCGACCCGGCGGCCCCCGCCTCCGCGAGCACGACGCCGGCCGGGCTCGCTCACGTCGGCGCACTCTCCTTTCTGGCCTCGCGAGCGACGCCCTCCGGCGGGTTCGTGCTCGCGCTGGCCGGCGGGGTCGCGCTCGCGCGCGCGGGCCAGCGATTCGGCGCGCGCAGCGCCTACGGGGCGAGCCTCGCCGCCATGGTCCAGACGGTCGCCTACCTCGGGCCCGCACGGCTGAACGGCCCGCTGACCCAGGCCCTCACCGCGCCGGTGATGGGCGCGCTCGAGCGCCGCGGCGTGGGGACGCTCGGCCAGTTCGCCGCCTGCCTCGCCGGGCGGCTACTCCACAACACGCTCGCGACGGCGTTCTTCGTGTTCGTCCTGCTCGGTGGCCTCGACGCCTACGCCGGCACCTACGACGAGACGCTCGGCGAACTCGCCTTTCTGCCGAGCGGCACCGACGCGGCGCTGGCCTTCACGGCGGCCAGCCTGGTGGGCTGGGCGGTGGTGGCCAGCATCGTCCAGGTCATCCTCTACCGCCGCGGCATGCGGCGCTGGCCGCGGACCACCGGCCCCGAGCCCGGATCGGCGAGCGAGCGCGAGGACCTCGGCGGGCGAGGCCGCTTCGATCCCCGCGCCGTGGCGGTCGCGGCGACCCTCGCCTTTGGGCTCCTGGTCGCGAGCACCGCCATGCCGTTGCTCCTGGCCGTCGCCGGCTGGCTCGCCGTCGCTTGGGTGCTGTCGCGCCCGGATCGCCGGGCCGTGCCGGCGGGTGTCGCGCTGGCCGTGCTCCTCGGTGGCGGCTCGCTCGTCTTCTCGCTCCTCGGTGGCCTCGGGCTCGAGGTCGGGCTGCGTCGCGGGGCGCGGGCCCTGCTGATCGTGCTCGTGGCGACGTGGCTGCGCGCGGCCGCCCGCTCCGGCGGCATCCGCGAGGTGGCGCGGCGCTCGCTCGGCCGGCTGCGGCTCGTTCCGGCGGTGCCAGAGGCCGTGGAGGTCCTCGACGAGCTCGGGGCCGAGGCGCAGCTCGCGCCGTCCGGACGGGCGCTGATCGGCGCGATGGCCGCCGCGCGCCGCCGGCCGCTGGCCATGGTCGACGCCGTCCTCGGCTGGGTCGCCGCGGAGGCCGAGCGATTCCGGGCGAGCCTCGTTCCGCCGCCCGCTCGCCTGCGGGTCGGGCCGGCCGACGTGGCGCTCGTGGTCTTCGCAGCCGCGCCGGCGCTCGCGCTGGCGCTGGGCTGATAGCGGTCCGCAAGGAACCCGATCGCGTCAGCGTGCTTTGACGGGATTCGTGTCCCTCAGACGCGGTACAACCGCTGTGGGATCACGCGTCGCCGCGGTGAACGACGACGCAGGACCGACGGACATAGGTGGAACGAACCGGGCTCGAGCGCCGAGCCGGAGCGAACCGAAAGGCAACGTTCCACCCATGCCCTATCTCAACTGTCCCGACTGTCGCTTGACCGTGTACTCGGCCGCCCGCTACTCGACGGCCGACTACTGCCCGGGATGTGGCGCACCGCTTGGCGCGGTCCACGCCGTGCTCGCCACGCCGGCGCCCTTGGCCGCGCCCCTGCCTCGCTCCGAGCCGGGCGGCCCCGCCGCGCGCTCGCCAGCCGCCGGCGAGCAGCGCGCCAGACCGACCGCCTGAGCCGGATCCTGCGGCGGCGCGCACGCACCGCCGGCACCAGCTCGCCGTCTCGTCCTCCTCTCGCTCGCGGCCGGCGCCGCGCTTCCGTGCACGAGCCGCGGCGCCGCCGTCGAGCGGGTGTCCGGTCGCCTAAGCGGCCGAGCCCAGTCCTGCCTTGTCCCTCAGCCGGTTGGCGATCTCGGCGATCTCCTCCGGCGCGTAGTCCGGCGCGAACACGGCCGGCTGCGAGGGGCGGATCCGGCGGCTCGGCGCCCTCGGGCGGCCCGTCGACGACCTGGAGCTCGTCGCCGGTCTCGGGGTGCGTGCCGTTGAACACCGCGGAGATCTCGTTGTAGTCGTCGGGAGACATGCGGTAGATCTTCGTGTGCTCGCCGCGCTCGAGGAACGGCTGGCACTCGGGGATCTTGTCGGTCGGAACCCGCGGCGAGGGAAACAGCTTCGACATGTCGGCGCCGGTCAGGTTCTCGAGCGCTCGCGCGTAGGCGACCTGATGAACGCCGCCGCGCACGAGCAGGTAGCCCGTGAGCGCGCGCGCCGCCGGATGCTCGACCGCCTCGTAGACGCGCAGCTTCCCGGACCGGGCTCCGGTCTCGAGGAAGTAGTTGTGGGTGAGGTCCTCGATCAGGTCGCCCGAGGAGAAGACGTTGTCGCCGGTCCACGGAAGGCCACGGGAGTCCTGACAGAGCGCTCCGAGCCCGCCGGCGGCGAAGTGCTGCGGGTTGCGGGTGCCCTTGAGGTCTCTGAGGCCCGCCTCAGGGGCAGCGCCGTCGTCGGTCGGCGAGGAACCGGTGAGCATGTTGCCGATCGTCATCGCCACGAGCTCGACGTGGCCGAGCTCCTCGGCGGCGATGCTCGCGATCAGGTCGTAGAAGGGGCGCGCGCCGGCCTTGTTGCGGAAGTTGAACGACTGGAACGTGTAGTTCATGAAGGTCGACATCTCGCCGAACTTCCCACCCAAGAGCTCCTGGACGACGCCTGCGCCGTCGGGATCGGGGTCGGAGGGGGGCGGCAGCTCGGTGCCGATGCGGTCGAGGCGAAGGATCATGCCTGTCTCCTGTTTCGAGGCCGAGGTTGAAAACGCCTACCCGGCTGAGGTACGTCGACGCCCGCGATCTTGGGGTGGCGCGCCATCGGCGCGGACCCGCCGCGGACCCGCCGCTCAGCGCGAACCCGGAGCGCTCGTCTACGCCGCCGAGCTCCGCCGCCGCGACCAGTGCGCTTCCCCGACCTCGCACTCCGCCAGCTCGAACGACGTCCGGTACGGCGTGAAGTCCACGTGGCGGTTGACCGCGTAGAGCGACTGCGGCGCGTAGAGGAACAGCGCGAGGGCCTCGCGGCGCACGAAGCGGTCGATCCGGTTCGACGCCCTGATCAGCGCGAGCTGAGAGGTGTGCCGCGGCAGATCCGCGTAGAGCTCCTCGAACTCGGGGACCACCGGCCCCGCTCGGTGCTCGCCGGTCAGGCCGACAAAGGCGCGGTGGAGCTCGAGCGGTGGCGCGTCGGCGGACTGGACGCCCTGCTGTTGCAGGAGCACGTCCCACTCGCGCGGGAGGGTCTTCTCGATCGAGCGCTTCTGGACGTCGGCGAGCTCGACGCCTTCGAGGAAGCTCACCTCGACGTCGATGCCGAGCGCGGCCTCGAGGTCGGCGCCGACCCGGCGGGCCACCCGCTCCATGAGCGCCGGCGCGGCGAGCCGCAGCGAGCGCCCACCGCCCCCGGCGGCCCGCCACAGGCCGGCCGCGAGCGACGGGTCGTGGGGGTAGGGGCGGATCCGGTCGGGGAAGCGGTGGGCGAGGGTGAGGACGATCGGCGGGGTCAGGCCGGCGAGCGGGCGGGCGCGGCCGAATATGGCCTCGCGCACGAGCGCCGCGCGGTCGACGGCGAGGTTGAGCGCCTGGCGCGCGCGGCGATCCGAGAGCGGCAGCCCCTCGGCGTCGCGGTTGATGATCCCGGCCACCACGTGGACCGAGTCCATGGCCACGAGCTTCGCGTGCTCCGAGCGCTCGACCCGCTCGGCGTCCTCGGGCGGGATCTGGGTGACGATGTCGACCTCGCCGTCGCGGTCGCAGACGAGGTCGAGAGCACGATTGGGTGGGATGTCGTTGCGGAACTGGATCTCCTCGAGGCGCGGACCGCGGCGGCGGTCCCAGTAGCCGGGGTTGGCCACGAGCCGGACCGTCGCCGTGCGGTCGTCGCTCGTGAGCCATACCGCCGCGAACGGGTCGCGGTTGACCACGGCCTGCTCGGCGTCGATCGTCGAGTACCCCTCAGCCAGCCTGTACGGACCGGTGCCCCACGGGCCCGGAGCGTCGATCGCTCACCAGTGGCCCTCGCCGCTCCCGTCGCGGGCGTAGCCGAAGCCGATCTGCTCCCAGAAGCTGGTGCTCATGACGTGCATGGCGCGCAGCTTCCCGAGCACGAGGCCGTCGGGCTCGGGCAGGCGGATGCGCAGGGTGTGCTCGCCGTCGATCTCGCAGGTGGCGCGCTCGTCAATGTTGAAGTGGCTTCCGGGCGGGTGCGGCGTGACCCAGCGGCCCTGCTCGTCGAAGGCGCGCTTGACGCTCGCCGCGGTCAGCGGCTCTCCGTCGGGGAAGCGCTCGTCGCGGCGGACGTCGATCCTCAGGGTGCGATCGTCCTCCCAGCGGTAGGAGCGCATGGCGGCGGGGCGGACCTTGCCCTCCGGGTTCACGCGCACGAGCTCCTCGACCGTGTTGTAGGTGATGTAGAGCCAGTTGAGCGGGCTCGGGTCGACGGCGCGGACCGTTCCGACCGGATCGGGGGCCGGGCGGCGGCGAAGCGGCGACCGCTTGGGAAAGGCCTTCACGGGTCCTCACCTACCCGTCCCGAGCGGGCTCACGCTCGCTGTCCGAGGGCGGACAGGCGAGCGCGGACTCAGCTGCGAGCCTGAGGCACGACGACCGCCAGCGCTCGTGGAAGTACGCCGTAGTCCACCGCTTCGAGCTCTCCCAGGTAGTCGCCGTCGACCTCGAGCGCGAGCGGCCGGCCGTCGAGGGTGCGCACGCGGGCGCGGCGCATGCTCGGGACCGACGCGACATCGTCGCGGGCGAGCACGGCGGCGCCGCGCCCGAGCGCGATGAGCGGGGTGATCGTCGCCGCGGCCTGCAGCGAGCCGCGGCGCAGGACGGCGAGCGACAGCGTGCCGGTCTCGAGCCCGGCGCCCTCGCAGAGCGGCAGGGGCCGCCTGCCCAGATAGGTCAGCGGGTGACCGTTCTGGACGATCAGGGTGACGCCCTCGATCTCGGTTTCTCGGTCCTCAACGGTGACCGCGAGCCGGGGAGGATCGCGCAGGTAGCTCGCGGCGACCGCGAGCGCCTCGTACAGGAAGAGGTGCCCGCCGAGCGTCCGGCCCGTCGCCCCCCGGCCGCTCAGGCGCCGGTTGGCCATCGCGCTCAGGCCGATGCCCGAGAAGAAGGTGAAGGCCCGGCCGTTGACCGTCCCGAGGCCGATGCGCCGAGTGGAGAGCCGCCCGCCCGCCCGGGCCAGCGCGATCGCCGCGCCGCGCGCGTCCTGGGGCAGCCCGAGCGAGCGGCAGAGGACATTGGTCCGCCCCGCGGGCAGCGGGGCCAACGGGACGTCCGTGCCCGCAAGGCCGTTGGCGACCTCGTTGACCGCGCCGTCTCCTCCGAGCACGGCCACCGCGGAGAACGCTCGCTCCCCGACCCCGGCACGGCTGATGGCGATGGCCTCGCCCGGCTCCTCGGTGCGCACGAGCTCGACCTCGAACCCGCCCGCGAGCTCGCGGGCGACGTCGGCCTCGAGGCGCGGCGAGTAGGTGCTGGCGGCCGGGTTGACAACGAGCAGGATCGGCGTTCGGGCCGGCGCGCCCGCTGCCGCCGCGGCTCCTCCCCCGACCGGCTGCGAGCGCGTGAGCGTCAGCGTGCCGCCCGCTTCGCCGCGGGCTCCGCCGCTCGTGGGCGCTCGGCGCGGACCGCCGCCGGGCCCCGGCGGCGAAAGGCCACGAAGTAGTCGATCCCCGAGGCCACGGTCACCGCCACGGTGAGGTAGACGAGCGCCTGAAGCCACAGGGCCGAGGCGTCGGGGGCGGCGATCAGGGCGAGGATGGCCACTACCTGGAGGCCCATCTTGGCCTTGCCGAAGCGGCTGGCGGAGATGACGAGGCCCTCGCGCCCGGCGACCGCCCGCAGCCCGCTGACGGCGAGCTCGCGAGCCATGATGACCGCCGCCACCCACGCCGCTACGCGGCTGACCGCCACGAGCGAGATCAGGGCGGCGCCGACGAGCAGCTTGTCGGCGATCGGGTCGGCGATCTTGCCGAAGGTGGTGACCGAGTCGCGCGCGCGGGCCAGGTGCCCGTCGAGCGCGTCGGTCAGGGCCGCGGCCGCGAACAGAGCGGCCGCGGCGAGGCTCGAGCCGTCCTGGCTCTGGAGCACGAAGAGCACGAGCGGAGGAACGACGAGGACACGCGCCACGGTGAGCGCGTTCGGCAGAACGGGAACGATCCTGCCGAATCTCGCCACGCCTCAGCCTCCGGCCGTGACGGGCGCCCCGGGCGGCGCGGGGCCGGGCGACGAGGCCCGGGCCCGCTTGCCGGGCCAGCCGCGCCAGCCCGTCGCGAGGCCGGCGAGGTAGACCGAGAGCCCGCCGATGAGCAGGCCGGCGATGTCGTCGACCACGTAGTGCCAGCCGAAGTAGATCGTCGCGACCATGGTCAGGCCGAGCATGGACCAGAGGGCGATCTGAAGCGCGGCCCGGGCGCGCAGCAGGGAGGCGATCAGCGCCGCCGAGAAGAGCACGGACACGTGCAGCGAGGCGAAGCCGGCGATGCTCTGGATCGAGCCGCTGCCCATCGGGTCGTCGACGAAGCGCAACCGGTCGACGAGCAGGATCTGCTGGAGGTTCCAGACCGCCGTGGCGGGCATCTGGTCGGCCAGCAGCGGATCGACGAACACGGGACCGAGCGAGGGCACCAGGTAGTAGCTGAGCAGACCGAGGACCCAGTTGAAGTTCACGGCGGTCACGTACCAGACGCCGGTCGCCACCTTGCGGGTCCAGGCCAGCGCTCCGACGACCGACAGCGGCACGAACGAGAGGTAGAGCAGGTAGACCGAGGAGAGGACGTGGCCGGCCACGCCGGTGCCGAGGATGTTGTGCAGGAGGGCGGCCGGGTCGTTGCCCCCGAGCAGCGCCCGGTCGAGGTCGAGCAGCGCGCCGTCGAAGTTGACGTCGCGCAGGACCGGCAGGAAGCTCTTGAGGTTCCGATACGCGATGTAGATGACGTAGAAGCTGAGGATCGTGGTCAGGCCGACCAGGAGGCGCCGGCGCGTCCAGCGCGTGCGCCAGACCGCGGCGATCTCAGCGCCCATGCGGGACGGTCGCCAGCCGGCCCTGATCGCCCCCCGCACGACGACGTCGAGCAGGACGAAGACGACGATGGAAGTGACGATGATGAACACGCGCGAGCGGTAGGCGACGACCTGATCGGGGTCGCGAATCGGCAGCCGGGTGATCTCGGCGATGAGCACAGTGAGCGCGCCCATCGCGGCCGCGAGCACGACGCCCGAGAGGTACGGCACGCGCGCGAGCACGCTGGGGCGCGAGGGGCTCGGCGCGCCGCCGGCGGGGGAAGGGGAGAGGGGGGGCGTGAACCGCATGTGAACCGAGCGAGCGTAGCGAGGTCCCGGGGCTCCGTCGAGGCCCAAACACGCTCGCTCGCCCGAGGCCGCTACCCGCTACGGCGTGAGCTGAATCGCTCCCATCAGGACGGTCATGACCACCGCGGCGACCCTCAGCCTGGCGCTCTCCGACAGCGCGGCGAGCGGCAGCAGCCCGACGATGTACCAGGCGTGCAGCCAGGTGGTCGTCGCCAGCAGGGCGACGGTGATCCAGCCGGCCGCGTCGATCCAGCGCCGGGTCCGCGCCGCCCAGCCAAGCAGGCCGACGAGCGACACCCCGAAGACGGCGGTGCCGAGATGACGCAGCACCGGGAGGGGATATTCGCTGCCGAGGAGCCGGCTGAGGTCGCGCGGGACGCTCTGACGCGAGGAGCCCTGCCCCTGCTCCAGCAGGGTCGGAACGGCGTTGAGCAGGTCGGGGCCGAAGACCGCGAACGACAGGGCGCCAATGACTACGCTCGCCACCGCCGCGCCGAGGAGCACGCGGCCTCGGCGCTCGCCGCCGCACAGCAGGGCCACGAGCACGATGCCCGCCGTGGCCTTGACCGCCACCGCCGCGACGAGCACCCCCCCGGCGAGCCGCGGGCGCGCGGCCACCGCCAGACAGGCCCCGGCCACGAACAGGAAGACCATCGGGAGGTCGTTGTGCGCGCCCGCGAGCGCCCACGTGAGCCACAGGGGATTGAGTCCGACGAGAGCGGCCGCGGGTCGGGGGTCGCGGCCGAGCCGCCGTGCGGCGACCCAGACGAGGGCGACCGAGCCGATGGCCGCGCCCGCCGCGGTCAGCTTGAGCGCCCACATGCCGCCGGCGAAGCCGAGCGCGACGAGGACCGGGCTGCCCATCAGGAGGAGCGGCCCGTACGGGGCCGGCAGCGCCTTGGGCCAGGTCTGGCCCAGGTACTGGTTGACCGGATCACCCGGGATCTGGGCGACCACGTTCGTATACGGATTGAGGTCGTGGACCGACAGCAGTCGCGCGTGCGCGAGGTAGCCGAAGATGTCGGTCGAGAGCAGCGGCGGGGCGAGCAAGAAGACCGCGTGAACGCCGACGACCGTGCCGATGACCCACCGGATCGGTATGTCGCGGGCGTGGGTCAGGGTGACGACGTAGAGGACGATCATCAGGGCCAGGGCGACGGCGAACGCGACCAGATGCATCTGCGTGCCGAGCCCGGCGAACGGACCGGAGAGCCAGTCCGGGAACATGAACCGCGCAGAGGGGACGAGCCGCGTCGGGTAGGCGGCCGCTCCGGCGGCGACCACGACGCTCGCGAGGATCAGCCCGGTCGCGGCGGCCACGCCGATGCTCTGGCGCGAGATCCGAGGCACGCGCACGGGCGTGGAGTTGAGGGCGGTCGCTTCCATGTCGAGTGCGAGCCAGTCGGGAGAGAGCGTCAGAGCGGCCGGCCGCACGCGCCTCCACAGCGAGAAAGGCGGCGGACGCCCGGCACGAGGCGGTCACAGGGTAGCCGCCGCCGGCCCGACGCCAACCGCGGGGGCCGCGGTAAGACAACGCTCGCTGCGGGTAGGCAAGGGCAGATTCTTAACGCGAAGAGGAGGACGGCGATGGAGAGCTGGGACGTTCGCTCGCTGCAGGTCGAGCCGCACCACCCGCAGGTTCTGCACACCGACGCCCACAGCCGGGCCATCACCATCGACCTCCCCGAGGGCGAGTCGCTGCAGGACCACCAGACGCACGAGTCGGCGTGGCTGCTCGTGGCCGACGGCGAGGTCGAGGTCGACGGCGGCGGTGAGACGACCTCGGCCGGCCCGGGCTTCCTGGCCCACTTCGGCGAGAACGAGCGGCGGGAGGTCCGCGCGCGCTCGCACGCGCGCGTGGTGATGATCCTCACCCCCTGGCCGGGGGAGGGGCACCCGAGCCACCGCGGGTAACAGGGCGCCGCGGCGCCCGGGCCGCGCCTCGCGTCCTGCGATAATCGATGGCGTGAATCCCCGTCGCAAGCGCAAGCTCCGGGCCGTGGTGCTGCTCACCGTGGCACTGCTGCTCGCCGGCGCGCTCGTGTACACGAGCTTCAGCGCGGCGACCGAGGCGGCGACCCCGTCCCAGCTCGTGAGAGCCGCCGAGGCCGGGCGCTCCTACGAGCTCACCGGCAAGGTCGTCGACGGCTCGGTCGAGCGACGGGGCGACGGACTGAGCTTCGCGGTCCGCGATCGCACCGGTCGGACGGCGATCCCCGTCGTCTACTCGGGCGTCGTTCCCGACCCCTTCCGCGAGGGCCGCGAGGTGATCGTCGAGGGCCGGGTGCGCGACGGAACGCTCGTGGCCGATCGCGACTCGCTGGTCACCAAGTGCCCTTCGAAGTTCAGCGAGCAGAAGGGCTCGCAGAGCTCCTAGCGGAACGAAGATGGCCGCCGTCGGGTCCGCCTGCCTGTTCGTCGGGCTTCTGACCGCGGTCTACGCCGTGGTCGCCGCGCTCTACGGGGCGCTGACCTCCCGGCGGCGGTGGGTCGACTCATCGCGCTACGCGATGTACGCGCTGGCCGGGCTGGTGGTCACCGCCTTTGGGCTGCTCGAGGTCGCCTACCTGACCTCGGATCTCTCGTTCCGGATCGTCACGCAGAGCTCCTCGACCGACACGCCGACCTTCTACAAGATCACCGGGATGTGGTCGACCCAGGAGGGCTCGCTCCTGCTCTGGGTCCTCCTGCTGTCGATCTTCTCGGCCGCGGTGCTGCGCGCCACGCGGCGGACCATGCGCGAGATCGTCCCCTACGCCACCGCGGTGCTCGGCGCGATCGCGGTCTTCTTCCTCGCGCTGAGCGTGTTCGCCGAGAGCCCGTTCACCACCTTCGCCACCCCGCCGGCGCAGGGCAACGGGCTCAACCCGCTGCTGCGCCACCCCGCGATGATGATTCATCCGCCGATGCTCTACTCGGGCTACGTCGGCTTCTCGATCCCCTTCGCCTTTGCCATCGGCGCGCTGATCACCCGGCGCACCGGCGCGGATTGGATTCGGGCCACGCGCCGCTTCGCGCTGATCGCCTGGACCTTCCTCGGCTTCGGGATCATGCTCGGCGCGCTGTGGTCCTACTCCGAGCTCGGCTGGGGCGGCTACTGGGCCTGGGACCCGGTCGAGAACGCCTCGCTCATGCCGTGGCTGACCGGTACGGCGTTCCTGCACTCGGTCATGGTCCAGGAGAAGCGCGGGATGCTCAAGGTCTGGAACGTCTCGCTGATCGTCACCACCTTCGTGCTGGCGCTGCTCGGGACCTTCCTCGTGCGCTCGGGGATCCTGTCGTCGATCCACGCCTTCGGCGCCTCGACGCTGGGAGCTCCGTTCCTCGCCTTCATCGCAGCCGTGCTGGTCGGATCGGTCGTGCTCGTGCTCGTGCGGCTGCCCGACCTGCGCACCGAGGCCCGGCTCGATTCGCTCGTCTCGCGCGAGTCGGTCTTCGTGCTCAACAACCTGGTGCTCGTCGGCGTCTGCTTCGTGATCTTCTGGGGCACCTTCTTCCCGCTCATCTCCGAGGCCGTCACCGGTACCGAGTCGAGTGTCGGGCCGCCGTGGTTCAACCAGTACGTGACCCCGCTGGCGCTCGTGCTCGTTCTGCTGGCGGGGATAGGGCCGGTGATCGCCTGGCGCCGGGCCACCCTGGCCAACCTGCGCCGGGCTTTCCTCGCGCCCGTGGCCCTTGCCGCGGCGACGCTCGTCGCGCTGCTGGTCCTCACCCCAGCGGCCGAGAGCGTGCCGTCCCTGATCATGTTCACGCTCACCGGCTTCGTCCTCGCGGTCGTCGGACAGGAGCTGTGGCGCGGGGTCGGAGCCCGGCGGGCGATGGCCGGCGAGTCGCCGCCCGTGGCGCTCGCTCGCCTCGTGGCCCGCAACCGTCGCCGCTACGGCGGCTACGTCGTCCACGCCGGCATCGCCCTGCTCTTCCTCGGCGTGGCCGCGTCCTCCGCGTTTGTGGATCAGCGCGACGTACGCCTTCGCCCGGGCGAGACCACCGAGGTCGGCGACTACGAGGTGACCTACCGCGAGCCCACCGCGCGCTTCCTCGACGACCGCTCGGGCACGGGCGCGCCGATCACCTTCGGCGCCGTGATCGACGTTGAGCACCTGAACGGCGGCGAGCGCTTCACCCTCGACCCGGCGCGCAACTACTACGCCGCGGGGGAGGGGGGCGGGCCCATGGGCACCTTCGGGCGCTTCTTTCAGGGCGAGTCGACGACCGAGGTCGACGTGCGCTGGGGGGTGCGCCGCGACTTCTGGATGGCCGTGCAGCCCGATCTGCGCGCGTTGATCGCGCCGATCAAGGAGGCCAACCGGCGCTTCGCAGGCCTGCCGGGCGACGCGCAGACGCTCGTCCTCGCGGCCATCGTCGACGGCTACCGGCGCGACCCTCCGCCGGCCACCTTCCGCACCCTCGTATCCCCGATGATCGCCTGGATCTGGATCGGCGGCGGAGTCATGCTGCTCGGCGCCCTGCTCGCGCTGTGGCCGACCACGGGCGCCCGCGAGCGCCGGGTGACGAGCGTGTACGCGGCGCGACTCGGGCGCGAGCTCTCGCGGGCCTAGTCGCGGCTTTCGAGGCACGGCCCTCGGTCGCAGGCACAATCAGGCGATGGAGTACGCCCTCGCCCTGCTCGTGCTCGCCGCCCTGGTCGCGGCGTTCGTCAGCGTTCCGTTGAGGCGTGACGAGGCCGCGGCCGACGCCGCCGCCGCCGACCGCCGCGCGGAGCTCGAGGCCGCCAAGGAGGCCAAGTACCGCGAGATCCGCGACGCCGAGCTCGACTTCCGCATGGGCAAGGTCTCCGAGGCCGACCACCGGGCGACCGACCGCGAGCTGCGCGCTCAGGCCATCGAGATCCTAGAGCGGCTCGACGCGCTCGAGCCGGAGGCCGTCGCCGGGCCCGCCTCCCGGGAGGATCGCTAGGAGGCCGTCGCCGCGGTCTGGGTGGAGCCGCGGCGACGGTGCGCATGGCCGCGATCGAGCCCGATCAGGCGGTCGAGCGAGGCCTTGCCCGGTCCCATGAGGAGCAGCGCCACGAAGGCCGCGACGTAGGCCAGGTCGAGCTCGGCGCCGGCGGCGCTCGACGCGATCAGACCGACCTTGGTCTTCACGAGGATGATCGCCACGATCAGGTCGATGGCCAGCACGAGCGCCGCCAGGCGGGTGAGGAGCCCGAGGATGAGCAGGACGCCGCCCACGAGCTCGACGAAGGTCACCACGTAGCCCATGACCACGGGGGCGGGCACCCCGAGCGAGTCGAGCGTCATGCGACCGAAGCCGGCAGGGCCGGGCCCCGTCAGCTTCTGGAGCCCGTGCAGGGCGATGAGCACGCCGACGATCACCCTCAGGACGAGCAGGCCTGGGGTGTCGAAGCGGCGAGTCAGCGCGGCCATAGCGCTCTCGTTCCCGAGCACCGCTGCCCCAAACCCGGCGCTACGCTGTAGGCGTGGAGGCTGTCCTCAGCGCCCTGCAGATCTTCCTCGCGGTCATGCTGATCGTGCTGATCCTGCTGCACTCCGGCAAGGACGCGGGGCTCTCCGGGGCCTTCGGCGTCGGCGGGGGCGGCGGGCGCTTCGGCGGCGGGGCCCTGCTCGAGCGCAACCTGACTCGCTGGACGATCGGCTTCGGGATCGTCTTCGTGGTCAACGTGGTCGTCCTGCTGAAGATCTAGAGGACGCGCTCCCCTCCGGCGCCACCAGCTGCGCTCGGCGGATCGGAGAGCTCGAGTCGGTAGCGCAGCTCGCGGATCGGGCGCCCGAGGAACACGCGCTCGCGAGCCGCTCCGTCGGCTCGCCACCCGTAGCGCTCGTAGATTCGCCTCGGTCGGTGGTTGCGCTCCTCGGTCCACAGCACCGCCTCGCGGCAGCCCGCCGCCCGTAGTTCGCCCAGCGCTGCGGCCATCAGCCCGCGGCCCACGCCGCGGCTCCCCGCCGAGGGATCGACGTAGAGGGCGATCAGCTCACCGACGGCCTCGGACCCCGACTCCCCGGCGGGCGCGCGCAGCGAGGCGAAGCCCACGATCCGGTCGCTCTCGACGGCCACGAGGACGGGGTCCCGGGTGCCGGCCTCCTCGATGCGGGCCCGCATACGGTCGCTCAGAGGCTCGAAGCGTTCGAGGGCCTCCGCGGCGAGGAAGTCGGTCCAGCCCGCGTGTGCGGCGGCGACGTTGACCGCGGCTATGGCCCCGGCGTCCCCAGGGGTCGCGCGCCGCAGCGAGTAGGCGAGTCCTCCGCTCAGCCCGTGAACCGCATTCCCGCGACCCGGATCGCCGGGCAGACCACTCCGGTGGCGAAGCGGCGACCGTAGAACTCGCCCTCGCCGGTGAGCACCGGCCGCGCCGAGAGCTCCTGCGTGCGCTCGAGCATCCCGAGGACCGCGTCGGTGAAGCGCAGGTCGGCGAGCGGACGCGTCACCTCGCCGTCCTCGATCAGGAAGGTCCCGTCGCGGGTCACGCCGGTCAGCAGCGTCTCCTTGGGCCGCACCGCGTTCGTGTACCAGAGGCGGGTCACGTACACGCCCCGCTCGATCGGGCGGCAGAGCTCGCCCTCGTCGGCTGCGCCGCCGCCCACGAGCACGAGGTTCGTCGGCTCGGGTCCCTCCGGCGCGCCGCCGGGGGCGAGCGCGTGGCCGGTCGACTGGGCGCCGTCGCCGGCCAGGGCCGCGCTGCGACGGTCGTGGACCACGCCGCGCGCCACGCCGTCCTGGATCAGCGGCACCGGCGCCTTTGGCACTCCCTCGCGGTCGAAGGCGCGTGGCAGCGTGCCCGGGTAGCGGGGCGAGTCGGAGAGGTTGATGCGCGGAGCGGCCACGCGCCGCCCGAGGCGCCCGGAGAGCGCGCTGCGGTTCTCGGCCACGACCAGGCCGTTGAGGCTCAGGTGCCCGAGCCAGGCGAGCAGCTCCCCCACCGCGAGCGGCTCGAGGACCACCGGGTACTCACCGGGGGCGAGGTGCGCGGGCTCGGCGTCCGGTCCACCGAGGGCCGCCTTGAGCGCGGCTCGCTCGGCCAGGCCGTGCCCGTCGATGGCCTTTGAGTCGACGGCGGTCGCGGCCGCGTAGCCGCTGCGCCCGCCCGGCGCGATCGCCGTCACCTTCATGAACGCGTCGGTGAGGAGGTCGGAGACGGCGACGCCGGTGCTCGAGGCGATCGCGACCTCGGTCTCGGCGGCGGTCCACACGCCGTGAGCCTCGGTGCCGTGCGCGGCCGCGGCGGCAAAGGCGGCCTCGAGGGCGGCGCCGCCCCGGGCGGGGTCGAGGAAGGCGGTCTCGCCGTCGTGACCGGCGTGTGCTCTCGTCGCCGCGGGGGCGGGGAGGCCCGGGTACGGTCCGGCCTGCGCCGCGCCGTCGGCCCCGTCCGCCGCTGCCGCCGCCGCGCGCGCCGCGGCGCGCGCGCAGGCCGCGAGCCCGTCGCCGTCGATGCGGTTGGTGGTCGCTCCGGCCACGTGGCCGTCG
>CADCVU010000167.1 GCA_902806245.1 uncultured Solirubrobacterales bacterium | reverse complement strand
CCGCCGAGCTCCTCGAACTCGACCTCCTCGCCGGTCACGGTCTTGATCACGTCGGGACCGGTGATGAACATGTGCGAGGTCTCCTTCACCATGAAGATGAAGTCGGTCATGACCGGCGAGTAGACCGCGCCCCCCGCGCACGGGCCCATGATCAGCGAGATCTGCGGGATAACGCCCGAGCACTGGACGTTCCGCACGAACACGTCTCCGTAGGCCCCGAGCGAGACCACGCCCTCCTGGATCCGCGCCCCGCCCGAGTCGTTTATCCCGATCACCGGACAGCCGATCTTGGCCGCCAGGTCCATGACCTTGCACATCTTCTCGGCCATGACCTCGCCGAGCGAGCCGCCGAAGACCGTGAAGTCCTGCGAGAAGACGCACACCGGGCGCCCGTCGATGGTCCCGTGACCGGTGACCACCGCGTCGCCCCAGGGCTTGTTCTTCTCCATCCCGAACTCGGATGTGCGATGGCGCACGAAGGTGTCGAGCTCCTGGAACGAGCCGGGGTCGAGCAGCTTCTCGACCCGCTCGCGCGCGGTCAGCTTGCCCTTGGCGTGCTGCTTCTCGACCGCCTGCTCGGAGGCGGAGTGCACGGCGGCATGGCGCAGCTCCTCGAGCTGGGCGAGCTTCTCCTCGTATGTTTCCGGGACCTTGGCGCGCATGGCAGCGCGGGATTCTAGGGATCGGGCGCGACCGGATCGCCCGGCGCCTCCCGGGCTAGAAGCGCAGCGTCGCTCCGATCGAGCCGTGGTCGCGGAGATCGTCGTGGTAGCGCACCACGAGCACGTCGGCCGACTGGGCCAGCGCCGCCTCGATCGCGCTCTCGACGATGTCCTCTCGGGGCACGAGCTCGCTGCCGTCGACCGGCGAGGTGCCGCTCTCCTGGGAGTGGAGGAGCCCGGACTCCGCCGATAGCGATCCCGGCGCGGTGAAGCCCTCCGCGATCAGCAGCGTCTCCACCCGGCGCTCGTTGAGCGCGCCGAGCGTCTCGTCGAGCCCGGCGGCTCCGTGGCCGCCCGTGCTCGCTCCCTCGATCAGGCGATCCAGCTTCTCGCGCTCGTGGTCGCGCTCGGTGGCCTCGATCCGCTCCGCCGCGGCGCGCACCACGTCGTCGCCGCTCGAGTGCTCGACGTCGACCTCGATGAAGCCGCGCATCCGCTCGCGCAGAGAGGCGTGGAGCTCACGCTCGATGGACCCGCGCAGCTCCGCCGGAATGGCGACCAGGAGATGGTCGAACGGAGCGCGGCGGAACTGCTTGAACGCCTCGGAGGCCGCCTTGCGCAGGTGCTCCTCGTGCTCTTCGGCCACCGAGCGCTCGCTGCGGCCCTGCTCCGGGCCACCGGACTCGGCCTCGCTGCGAACGTTGTCGCGAAAGCTCTCGATCTCCTCGAACCGGTCGCGGCCACCCTTGAAGAGGCGCGCACTGCGACGGTTGGTCAGCAGCACGACCCAGCGCCCGACCGCGAGCATGCCGGCCAGCGGCTCGATCCACGGCGAGTCGTCGATCAGGACGCCCGCCTCCACCGGTCGCGGCAGCTTGACCGTCTCGAACAGATCTGCGCCTCCCGCCGCGAACACGGCGAGCCCGTGCGCCCCGTCGGCCGAGAAGCTCGGCCCGCGCAGGTAATCGCGCACGCGCTTGACGTCCTCCTCGAGCGCCTGGCGCTCGTCGTGGGAGAGGCCCTCCTCGGCCTTCACCTTGCGTCCGGCCTCGTCGATCAGCGATCCGATGGCCGAGGTACGCGCGGCGGGCGTCGCAAAGTCGCTCGGGTCGAGGTTGAGGTACACGCTCAGCACGCGGCCGCCGGGGCGCAGCTCGGCCAGGCGTCGCAGCTCTTCTGTGGTCAGTTCGTCGGTTTGCATGAGGATGTCTCTGCCCGGCTCGCGCCGGGGCGGAACATCGCCCCCCAACGAGCCCTCGCCGGCTCAGGCCGTCGCGCGCCGCCGGATGAGCCCCGCCGCCCGCAGGCGCCGGCCGTGCAGGAGCAGCGCTCGCTCGATCACCTCGTCGTCGACGGCGTCTCCCCACACCACCGCTGCGGCCGCGGCCTCGCCCTGGAGACGCTCGAGGGTCTCCGCCTCGGTCCCCAGCTCCTCGAGCAGCCGAGTCCCGAAGCCGATGTGCCAGCGCTCGTCGGCCAGCACGAGATCGACGCCGCGCCGTAGCCCGGGCAGAGGCGGGTCGGCGCGCTCGAGCAGGACTCCGAGCGCGGCCTGACCGGCGGTGAAGACGATCCCCTCGAGCACCAGGTGGTAGAGGGCGACCGCGCCGGCCAGGGCGCCGGGCGATCTCTCCGACCCGAGCGCCCGCGCCGTCGCCGGCAGGCGCACCTCGAAGAGCTCGACGAAGCCGGGCTGGAGCACGGTGGCGAGCGCCGCGCGCCGCTCCGGCGCGCTTTCGCCCCGGAGGTCGAGCAGCTCACGCCCCACCCGGTCGAAGAAGCGCGCGTGGCGCTCCTCGTCGACCGCCTGCACCCCGAAGCAGGCGCCGATGTCGGGGTCCTCGGCGGCGCGGGCGAAGGGGACGATCTCCTCGGCCACGGCCGCCTCGGCCACGCAGAAGCCGGCGATCAGACGCTCGAGCCGGTCGCGCAGATCCGGCTCGAGGTCGGGCCAGGCGTCCGCGTCGGCCGAGAGATCGACGGCCGCCTCGTCCCACTGCAGCGAGGCGGCCGTCCTCAGGAAGTGGCCGTAGCCGGCGACGAACACCGTGCCGCCGGCCGCGGAGCTAGGCCGGCGTAGGCGCGCCCTGGAGCGGCACCCCGATGGCCTTGAGCCGCCGCGACAGCGACTTGAAGGCGAACTCGTTGACCTCGTTCGAGCTGTAGCCGAGGATCTGCCACTCCTCGGTCGGATCGGCGCCCGGCGGAACGAGCACTCCGGCCGCGACCGGGATCAGCTCCTGGAGCCGCGCCTGCATCCGCTCGGCGAGGGCGTCGTCGGAGCCGGCGTTCTGCTGGAGCCACCAGGTCCCGTAGGCGACGTGGCGGTGCTCGTCGCGCGCGACGTTGCCGAAGCCCTCGACGAAGCCCGGGAAGATGTCGTTCTCCTCCATGTACCGGGTCACGAAGTTCTGCCCGGTCAGCGCGAGCGCTCCTTCGATGACCATGTGGTAGGTCGTGATGAACTCGACCTTGGCCTCGCGGTCGCTCGGGTCGGCGATCAACCGCTGCCCGGCTTCCACCAGCGCCTCGTCGAAGAGCTTGCCGAAGGCCTCGTTGAGCTCCTCGCGCACGCGGTCGAGCCGCGCGTCGAAGTCGGGATTGTCGATCCCGATGACCTCGCGGTAGAAGCGGTCGAAGAACTGCATGTGCCGCGCCTCGTCGACCTGCTGCGTGGTCAGGAAGCTCTCCTCGTGCTCGTCCTCGTAGGCCATGACGAGACCGGAGAACTGGGTGGTGACCCGCTCCTCGCCGATGAAGAACGTGGACAGGACCCAGATCAGGTTGTCCTTCTGCTCGTCGGTGAGGTTGGCGAAGTCGCGCTTGTCCTGCGTGAAATCGATGTCCTGCGAGAGCCAGTGCTGGCGCTCCCACAGCTCGTAGAGCTGCTGCGGGGTCTGAAGCGTGAGCTTGCTCGCCTGGGCGTCGCTGGTCGCCGCGCCCGGATCTACCTGCTCGGCTACGAGTGCGTCAAGTGTGGCCACGGTTCTCTCTCCTCCTCAGCCGGCATTCCCTGTCGGATGGGACCGTAGCAAGTTCCTGACACAGTGTCAGACACGTTGTCGGACGGGGTGTCAGCCGTGTCGCCGGGCGGGTAGGATGGCATGCGTGAGCGATGCCACCGAGGTCCGCGACGGGCGCCGTGCGCGCCGGGAGAGCGTGCGCGCCGCGCTCTGCGACGCGCTGCTCGACCTCGTCGAGGAGACGCCGTTCAAGGAGATCTCTATCGATGACGTCACGACCGCGGCCGGTATGAAGCGCAGCGCCTTTTACGTCTACTTCAGCGACAAGCAGGATCTGCTCATGGCCACCGCGGCGGAGACGGCCGAGGCGCTCTACGGCGAGGCCGACCGCTGGTGGCACGGCGAGGGACCGCCCGAGGAGCGCCTGATCGAAGCGCTCGCGGGCATGGCCGAGCTCTACGCGCGCCACTCGAGCCTGCTGCGCGCCGCGACCGAGGTCTCGACCTACAGCGACGAGGTTCGGCTGTTCTGGCGAAGCATCATCGAGCGCTTCATCGAGGCCACGGCGAACCACCTGCGTGAGGAGCAGGCCGCCCGACGGGTATCGGCCGCGCTCGAGCCCCAGTCGACCGCCGAGTCGCTCGTCTGGATGGCCGAGCGCTGTTGTTACATCTACCTGGCCAGCGGCGAGCGCTCGGCGCGCGAGCTCGTCGAGTCACTCGGGGCGACGTGGACGGCCGCGCTCTACCCGGGTGCGGCCGGGTCCCCGGTCTGCCGGCGAGGTCCGGATCGGCAGGCGTGGAGCACCGAACCTCGCTGATTCGCGCGCGGGGATGGACGGCTCACCGGTGGCGCGCCGGCTCGCGCCGGCCCCGAGGCTGGGGATGATCTCCGCGACGTGAGTCGCCTCGACGCCCTCGACCTCTCGCTCAAGCTGTCACGGGCGCAGGAGGAGGAACGCCTTGACGCCGCGCAGCGCCGTCTGCTCGAGCTCCGCCTCGCCCTCGCCGGAGTGACCGGCGAGGGCGTTCCCGGGCCGGGCGTCTGCGTGCTGTTCGAGGGCTGGGACGCCGCCGGCAAGGGCGGCGCGATCAAGCGCCTCGTCGCCCGGCTCGACCCCCGTCATGTGAGCGTTGCCACCTTCGCGGCGCCGAGCGAGCACGAGTTACGCCAACACTTCCTCTGGCGCTTCGGCCCCGCCCTGCCCGCGCGAGGCGAGATGACCGTGCTCGACCGCTCGTGGTACGGGCGCGTACTCGTCGAGCGGGTCGAAGGACTCGCCGACGAGGCGGTCTGGCGCCGCGCCTACGAGGAGATCGCCGGCTTCGAGCGCGCCCTGGCTCTGGACGGAACCGTATTGATCAAGTTCTGGCTGCACATCTCGAGCGACGAGCAGCTGAGACGGTTCGAGGCGCGCGCGGCCGATCCGCTCAAGAGCTGGAAGCTCACCGACGAGGACTGGCGCAACCGCGACCGGCGCGCCGACTACGAGGCGGCGGTCGAGGACATGCTCAGGTGGACCGACCTCCCCCATGCCCCATGGCACCTGGTCGAGGCCGACTCGAAGCGCTACGCGCGGGTGAGGGTGGCGGAGACGGTGGTGGGCGAGCTGGAGCGGGCGCTGGCGCGGTAGGCGGTTTCGGGGCCCGGCCGCTGCACTCAGGCGCCCTGGTACTCCCCGTACTCCTCACGCATGACGCCGCTCACCTCGCCGAGCGTCGCCCGCTCGGCCAGTGCCGCCCGGATCGGGTGCAGCAGGTTCCCCTCGCCGACCGCGACCTCGCGCAGGTCCTCCAGCCGGGCGCGCACCGCCTCGCCGTCGCGGTCCTCCTTGAACTTCTTCAGTCGCTCGACCTGGTCCTGCTCCGACCTGGGGTCGACCTTGAGGATTTCCTCGGTCTCGACGCCCTCGGTCACGTACTCGTTCACCCCCACCACGATGTCCTGCTGAGTGCGGATGCGCTCGGAGTAGGCCCACGCCGACTCCTCGACCTCGGCCCGGATGAAGTCGAGCGCCTCGACCGAGCCGCCGAGCTCCTCGACCTTGTCGATCAGCTCCTGCGCGCGCTCCTCGATCTCGTCGGTCAGGGCCTCGACGAAGTAGGAGCCGGCGAACGGGTCGACGGTGTCGATCGCACCCGACTCGTGGGCGAGCACCTGCTGGGTCCGCAGCGCCACGCGGGCGGCGCGCTCCGAAGGCAGCGCGAGCGCCTCGTCGTAGCCGTTGGTGTGCAGCGACTGCGTTCCGCCGCACACTGCGGCGAAGCCTTGCAACGCCACGCGCACGATGTTGTTCTCGACCTGCTGGGCGGCCAGGGTCGAGCCGCCCGTCTGAGTGTGGAAGCGCATGGTCAGCGAGCGCTCGTTCTGCGCGCCGAAGCGCTCGCGCATGATCCGCGCCCACATGCGCCGCGCGGCGCGGAACTTCGCCACCTCCTGGAACACGTGGTTGTGGCAGTTGAAGAAGAAGGCCAGGCGCGGCCCGAACTCGTCGACCTCCATGCCGGCGTCGAGCGCGGCCTGCACGTAGGCGATGCCGTTGGCGAGCGTGAACCCGACCTCCTGCACCGCCGAGCAGCCCTTCTCGCGCATGTGGTAGCCCGAGATGGAGATCGTGTTCCACTTCGGGATCCGCTCCTTGCAGTACGCGAAGAGGTCGGTTGTCAACCGCATGGCCGGCTCGGGCGGGTAGATGAAGTTGCCGCGCGCGATGTACTCCTTGAGCACGTCGTTCTGCGTCGTGCCCCGCAGCTGATCGGCCTCGACGCCCTGCTCCTCGCCGACGAGCTCGTAGAGGAGCAGCAGGACGGCGGCCGGCGCGTTGATGGTCATCGAGGTCGAGACGTCGGCCAGCGGGATGCCGTCGAAGACGCGGCGCATGTCGTCGATCGAGTCGATGGCCACGCCGGTGCGCCCGACCTCGCCGAGGCAGAGGGGATCGTCGGAGTCGCGGCCGAGCTGGGTCGGGAGGTCGAAGGCCATCGAGAGGCCGGTCGAGCCGTGGTCGATCAGGTAGTGGAAGCGCTCGTTGGTCTCCTTGGCCGAGGCGTAGCCCGCGTACTGACGCATCGTCCAGCGCCGCGAGCGGTACATGTCGGCGTGGATGCCGCGCGTGTAGGGGTAGTCGGCCGGCTCGCCGAGGCGCTCCGGGAGGTTGGGCGCGACATCGCCCTCGCCGTAGAGGCGCTCGACCTCGATCCCGGAGTCGGTGAAGCGGCGCCCGTCGTCGGGACCGACGACGGGAGCGATGGTGGGCTTGGAGTCCGAGCCGGTGGCCATGCGGCAAGAGTAATGGCCCGGCCGCGGTCAACAGCGCTCGACCGCTACCGCACCTCGCGCAGCCGCCCCGACTCCACGTCGTAGACGAAGCCGCGCACCGCGTCCGTATTCGGTACGAACGGGCTCTCCTTGACCCGCGCGATCGACTGGCGCACGTCCTCGTCGAGGTCGGCGAACGCCTCGGACGCCCACTCGGGCTTCATGCCGGTGTCGTCGGCGAGCTGCTGGCGGAACTCCTCGTCGGTGAAGGTGAGCATCCCGCAGTCGGTGTGGTGCATGAGGATGATCTCCTCGGTCCCGAGCAGGCGCTGGGAGATGGCCAGGGAGCGGATCTCGTCGTCGGTGATCACGCCGCCGGCGTTGCGAATGATGTGGGCCTCCCCCTCCTCGAGGCCGAGGATGCGCGAGACCACCAGCCGCGCGTCCATGCAGGCCACCACGGCGACCTTGCGCGAGGGCGGGATCGGGAGGTCGCCCTTGTCGAAGCGCTCGGCGTAGGCCTCGTTGTTCTTCAGCAGATCGTCGGTCGCGCTCATCTCGTGCTCCTCGGCCGGGGTCGGCGCCAACCTAGCAATGCGGAACGGCCGATTAGGGTTGGCCGTTCCCGCCCTGCGGTAGTGCGCAGGGAGCGTCGAACGAACGGAGAGAGCACGCCATGACCGAGCACGAGCACGCCGGACCCGGCTACGCCTCGCCGGAGGAGGCGCGCCGCCAGCCGCGCGAGCAGGTCGCCTACGTGGCCTGCCTCTACGAGGGCACCGGCATCGACGAGCCCGACTTCCTGGCCGTCGTCGACACCGAACCCGGCTCGGACACCTACTCCGAGATCGTCCACCGGCTGCCGATGCCGAACGTCGGGGACGAGCTCCACCACTTCGGCTGGAACGCGTGCTCCTCGGCGTGCCACTCGAACCTCTCTCGCGACAAGCTCATCGTCCCCGGCTTCCGCTCGTCGCGCATCCACATCGTCGACGTCTCCGACCCGCGGCACCCTCAGATCGACCATGTGATCGAGCCCGAGGAGCTCACCGGCAAGACCGGGCTGACCGGACCCCACACCATCCACTGCATGCCGGGCGACATCGTCACCGTCTCAATGCTCGGCGACTCCGACGGCAACACCCCGGCCGGCTTCGCCGTGCTCGACGCCAAGGACTTCTCGGTCCTCGGGCGCTGGGAGAACGACAGCGACGGCGTTGAGTTCATGTACGACTTCTGGTACCAGCCGCGGGCCAACACGCTCGTCTCCTCTGAGTGGGCCGCGCCGAACACCTTCAAGGACGGCTTCGACCCCGCCGACGTGGCCGCCGGCAAGTACGGCCGCCACCTGCACTTCTGGGACCTCGAGCAGAAGACCAGGACGCAGACCGTCGACCTCGGCGACGACGGCCACATCCCGCTCGAGATCCGCTGGCAGCACGATCCCGACTCCGAGCAGGGGTTCGTGGGCGCGACGCTGTCGAGCAACATCATCCGCTTCTCCCGCCCCAACGGCCACTGGGAGGCCGAGAAGGTCATCGACGTCGAGAACCAGGAACTCGGCGCCTGGCCGCTCAAGGGTGGCGTGCCGGGGCTGATCACCGACCTCGTGCTCTCCATGGACGACCGCGACCTGTTCTTCTCGAACTGGCTGCACGGCGACCTGCGCCACTACGACGTCTCCGACCCGAAGAGTCCGCAGCTGCGCTCCCAGACGTGGCTCGGCGGTCTGCTCGGGCGCGACGGCGGTCACCCCAAGGCCGAGGGCCCGCTCAACGGCGGTCCGCAGATGCTCCAGCTCTCCCTCGACGGGGAGCGCCTCTACGTCACCAACTCGCTCTACTCGAGCTGGGACAACCAGTTCTACCGGGGCCTGAACGGCTGGATGACCAAGCTCGACCGCCAGTCCGACGGCTCCTTCGCCGTCGACCCGAGCTTCTTCGTCGACTTCACCAAGGTCGACACCGGCCCGGCGCGACCGCACGAGGTGCACCTGCCCGGCGGCGACTGCACGACCGAGATCTTCCCGTAGGGCGGTGCGGCGCCGGCCGTAGCCGGCCTCAGTTCTGCGTCGAGCCGCCCGGGCGCAGCCGGTCGGCGATCTCCGAGGGGCGCTCGGAGATCGCCGAGAAGCGGACCACCGTGACCTCGTCCTCGAGCGCCACCGGCCGCCCGTAGATCTGCTCCAGGAAGTGCTGGGTCTCCTCGATGCGGCGGAACTCGGGGTTGTCGTGCTCGACGTCGCGCGGGGAGAGGTCGCGGACCTCCTTGACCTCGACCGAGTCGATCACCGCCTCGAAGATCTTCTCGCGCGGGGAGTGCTGGAAGCCGACGGTGACGATCACCGCCACGCCGCGCTTGTACTTGTGCGACTTGTCGCCAAGCCGGATCGTGGCGCTCTTGCGCCCGTGGCGCAGCTGGTCGGCGAAGACCGGTGAGTAGAAGTTGAGGACGTACACGGCGGCGAGAGCCTACCCGTCCGCCCCGATGCGACGGAGTGCGGCCGCGGCGACGTCACGCTCGCCGGAATAGGCCAGCCGTCGCGGCGTCTCGGCGAGCGGGATCCATTCGGCGCCGTCGACCTCGTGGTCGTGGTCGCGCACGCTGCCGGAGCGATAGCGAAACAGGAAGAAGGAGACGACCTTGAACACGCGACCCTCGGAGCGGCGGTACCAGTAGCGAACGTCGTCGAGCTTCTCGACCAGCTCGGCGTGGAGGCCGGTCTCCTCGCGGACCTCGCGCGCGGCGGCCTCGGCGGCCGACTCCCCCGGGTCGATATGGCCCTTGGGCAGGGCCAGGACCTCGCCGCCCTTGACCCGGATGCAGGCGGCCCACGGCCGGCCGCGGAAGCGGCGCACGACGAGCCCGCCGGCCGAGAACTCCCGCAGCACCGGCGGCTTCGCAGGCGTGGCGCGGCTCAAGCGGCGCGGATCACCTAGAAGATGTAGCGGCGCAACGCCGCGGGGTCGTGCACCACCACGCGGCCGCGACCGGTGGTCACCACCCCGGCCCGCTCGAGATCGGCGAGAAAGCGGCTCGCGCTCTCGCGCGAGGAGCCGGCGAGCTGGGCGATGTCGGACTGGGTGGCCTCGATGACGATCTCCACCGGCTGTATGCCGTCGTCGCCGTCCTCGGCGCCGATGGCCGCCGCGGCCTCGGCGCGCCGCGCCTCGACCTGGGCCAGCAGCGTCGAGGCCACGCGCCCGGCGACCGGCTGGAAGGACTGGCGGGCGAGCTTTTCGTTCGCGGCGCGCAGGCGGCTCGCCAGCCGAACGAGCATCTTCACCGCAATCTCGGGGTGGGTCCGTAGGACGCGCTTGATGTCGCGCTCGAGCAGGGCGAGCGTCGTCGTCTCCTCGACCGCTTCCACCGTGGCCGAGCGGCCCTCGCCGTCGAACATCGAGAGCTCTCCGAACATCTCCCCCGGCGCCAGCTCGGCCAGAGTCAGACTGCGGCCACCGGAATGAGTGCGGGTGATCCGTACGCGACCGGTGCGGACGATGAAGCAGGTGTCGGAGCGGTCGCCCTCGCGGAAGATCACCTGGCCCTCGTCGTAGCGCCGGGGCACGGCGAGGTCTGCCACCTGGCGCAGCTCGTCCTCCGACAGGCTCTCGAATATGGGAAAGCGCGCCAGCTCGGCGGCCTTGTCCTCCCCCTGGGACAGCACGGCTACATGATCGCAGGCGGGGGCTGGATATGTTCCCCGGCGATGTCGAACCACCGCCACGTGATCGAGGCCTCCGGCGCCCCCGCCCCGGCGGGGCCTTACTCGCACGGCGTCGTCGCCGGCGGGCTGCTCTTCTGCTCGGGCCAGATCGCCCTCGACCCGGCCGGCGAGCTCGTCGCCGGCAGTGCCGCCGAGGAGGCCACGGTCTGCCTGCGCAACCTGTCCGAGGTCTGCCGAGCGGCCGGGACGCGGCTCGAGGACGCGGTGCGCCTGACCGTCTACCTCGCCGACCTCGTCGCCGACGCACCCGTCGTCAACGACGTCTACGCATCGTTCTTCTCCGAGGTCGCGGGCGCGTTGCCGGCGCGGGCCGCGGTCGGCGTGACGGCGCTGCCGCGTGGGGCGCAGGTCATGATCGACGCCGTGGTGGCGCTGCCCGACTGAGCGCCCGAGCGGTGGGGGTGCGCTACCGAGGGCGGTCGGAGCCCCGTGCCCAGGCTAGTCCTTACGGACCCTCCGCGCGAAGACGATCAGGTTGTTGAGCGAGCGCCGGCCCGAGGCATCGGCCGGTCCCGAGCAGGTGATCAGCCGCAGCTCCGCGCGGCGCGTGTCCCTGTAGACCTTCTCGGTCGGGAACTCCGCCTTTGGATGCTCCTCGGTGCGGGTGACCACGAAGCGCTCGGTGACGCCGTTCTCGCCATCCCAGCGCACGCGATCGCCACGTCGCAGCTTCCGCAGCCGGTGAAAGACGGCCGGCCCCGACCTCGAGTCGACGTGCCCGGCGATCACCGCGGGGCCGCGCTCCCCCGGCTCGGGCCCTCGCTTCCAGACGCCGACATCGTCGTAGTCCTTTGGGACCTCGAGCGATCGATCGCGGTTGAGACCGAGGTCGACGGCATGGGCGGCGACGTCGATTGAGGGAATCTCGAGGCGCGGGCGCGCGGGCGCGGCGGCAGCCGCCCTACTGGGACCGGCGTCGAGCTGGCCCGCGGGGGGTGCTGTACCGGCGACCCCGCCCGCGCGGGCGGTGCGCTCGCGCTCGGCGCCGAGCCAGAGGCCGAGCCCGACGGCGAGCGCTACCCCGGCGATGACGGCCGCCCACGACAGCCTGCGTCGCAGCGGTGTGCTCATCGCGAGAGGTACGCGCTCGTAGCGCTCAGGCCGTGCGCCCGCGGCGAAGGCCGAAAAGACCTCCGACGAGCAGTGCGACGGCCAGCGGGGGTCCGGCGAGCTTCACCGCAGTGGGCACGCCGGCGGACGAGCCGTCTGCGGCCCGGGCCAGGGTCCCACCGCCGCCGGTCTCGACGCCTCCCTCGGGTGCGCCGCTCACCGCCTGGGTGAACTCCTCCTCGCACGCGCGGCCGTCGTCGTCGCCGTCGAGGCCGGAGGAACCGTCCTCCAGCGCGGCCTGGGCGTCGGCTTGGCTCGAGAAGTCGCCGCAGCTCAGGGTCTCCTCGGTGACCGAGACGCTCGGCTCCTCGTCGGAGTCGTCGCGAGCGCGAGCGCGGTTGCGACTGCGGTCGCGGTCGCGGTCGTCGTCGCTGTCGTCGTTGCGGCGGACTCGGTCGTCGTCACCAAAGCTCTGGCTCTGGTTGACGCTGCGCGAGACGGAGCCGCCGCCGCTCTGCTGGATGACGCGGCGCTGGTTGCTGCAGCTGCCTCCGTCCGAGCTCGAGGAGCTCGAGTCGCCGTCCGAGTCGCCCGAGTCGCCGGCGTTGCACGACTGGGAGTTGAAGGCCTCCTGGCGGTTGCCCGCCGCCGCCGGGGCGGCGACGACCATCGCACCGAGCGCCACGACGAGGAGGAGCGCCCACCACGTCAGCGTTGTCCTGCCTTGCCCGCTCGTCCTCATCCCCTGCTCCCGTCCGTTCGACTCCTCGATCCCCCTACGTTACCCACCCGCGGGAGCCCTGACAACCGGCAACCATCCGCGCCGCCGCGCTAGGCCGCTCCGGCGATCGCCGGCCCCGCCGTCTCGAAGAGACGCGGATCGTTGGTGATTATCGCGTCGACGCCGAGTGCGGCGAGCCGCTCGAGGCGCGGCCGGTCGTCGACCGTCCAGACCCAGAGCTCGCCGCCGGCGGCGTGGACGGAGCCCAAAAGCGCGGGGCTGACGAGCATCCAGTGCGAGATCACCGCCTCGCAGCGTCCGGCGGCGAGCATCGCCGCAGCCTGTCGCGGCAGACGCGCAGCCAGCACCCGCGCCCCGAAGAAGGCGGGGATCGCCCAGCGGCGGCGCGTGTAGTCGCGGCGCACGCGCGGGACCGACCAGCCGCGGCGCAGCTCGGGCGCGAACTCGCCGATCAGGTCGATGCTCCGGGTGAACATCGAGGAGACCAGCGAGCGCTCGACGAGCCCGCGGGCGCGCAGTCCCTCGACGACCTCGCGCTCGTAGCCGGGCCACTTCAGGTCGACGTCGAGCTCGAGCCCGGCGTAGGCCTCGCTCGCGAGCTGGTCGAGTCCCTCGTCGAGAGTGAGCGGCTCGCGCCGGACGGCGTCGTCGAGGTCGTGCGCGAGCACGAGCCGCCCGTCGTTCAGGCGCAGGACGTCGAACTCGATCACGTCGACGCCGGCGCGACGCGCGGCCTCGAAGCTCGCCGGCGTGTTCCCGGGCGCCAGCGCGTCGGCTCCCTTGTGCCCGACCCGCTTGGGCGCGGGCCCGGTGGAGCTCAGCGCTGGCACGAGGGACACCAGTAGGTCGTGCGGTTGTCGTCGCCCTGCCCGCGGGCGCGGATCTCCGTCCCGCACGCCCGGCACGGAAGGCCGCCGCGCCCGTAGACCCAGGTTCGCCGCTCACCCCCGGACGATCGGCGCGGGCCGGTGGGCCGGTAGGTCTCGACCCGTCCGCCGCGATCCACCGACTCGCGCATGAGCGGGCGCACGCCCCGGACCACCGCCAGCGCCTCGTCGTCGGATACCCGTGCGAGCGGCCGCCACGGGTCGAGCTTCGCCAGATAGCAGCCCTCCGACTTCCAAATGTTCCCGATCCCGGCCAGGTTGCGCTGGTCGAGCAGCGCGTCGCCGACCGCGCGCGTCGAGTCGTCCTCGTGCAGGCGACGCAGGAAGTCGGCCTCGTCGAGCTCGGGGGCGAGCACGTCGGGGCCCAGAGCGGCCAGACGCTGATCGAAGCGGGTCCGCCCGTCGGTCATGAGCTCGAGCACCGGCCCGTCGAACTGCACGACCTCGTGCTCGGGGGTGCGGATGATCAGCCACGCCCGCCGCGGCGAGCGCCGCCAACGCTCGCCGTGGCGATAGACGCGCCACGAGCCACCCATGCGCAGGTGCGAGTGAACGGTCAGGTCGCCCTCGAAGCGCACGAGCAGGTGCTTGCCGTGTGCGTCGACGGAGCGCACAGCGCGCCCGGACAGGCGCTGCGGCCAGCGGTCGAGGCGGTGACGGGCCTGCGGGGTCTCGATCGCGAGGATCTCACGTCCGACGAGCGCCGCTCCGACCCGGCGCGCCGCGCTGTGGATCGTGTCGCCCTCGGGCATGGCCGCAGAGCCTAGGGGCGTGGACCGGCTCGAGTGCGCCAAGGACGGGGAGGCGCTCCACGGCGTCTGCAGCGTGCCGTCCGGACCGGCATTAGGCTCTGCAGTCCTTATGTCGCTCAGCCCCGGGCACCGCGGGCGTGCGCCAGACCGAACGTCGTCCGCCGCCGCTCCCGAGGACGAGCAGGTTCGCAGGGGCGACACCGCGATCTGGCAGCCCGGGGCCGGGCGCACCGGGCCGCGGGCCTCGACCGTGGCGCTGTCGGTGCTCGGCGTGCTGGCCGTCGCGGTCGCCTTCGAGTTGGTCTACGGACAGGCCCCGCTCTACACCGGCGACCAGCACGCCTCCCTGCTGCACGGCCTCGGCCGAGCCGGGGCGGGCCTGCTCGAGCTCGACTGGCAGGCCCAGACCACCGACCCGACTCCGGTGTCGAGCCTGCTCGTCGCAGCGGCTGTCGGCCTCGGCGCCGAATGGCTGATGCTCCTCCTCCACGCGCTATTGATCGGCGCCTACGGGCTCGCGCTGCTCGGCATCGGGACGACGATGTTCGGGATCCGGAGCACGGTGGCGCGGCTCGTGCTGCTCGCGGCGCTCCTGTTCGTCCACTCGGGGCTCGCGACCGCGATCCGGGGCGGGCTCCCCGACGACCTCCGCTCGCTCGTCACCGAAGGCCTCGCGGGGCAGTCCGCGCCGAGTCCGGTCTTCACGCCGAACCTGTTCGGCGTGCTGCTGGTCGTCTCGCTGCTGTTGTACGCGCGCGACCGGCCCGTCGCCGCGGTGGGGGCCGCCGCAGGCGCGGCGGTCCTCCAGCCCGCCTACCTGCTCGGCGCGCTCGTCCTCTGCGGTGCCTACCTCGCCGACACCCACTTCCGCACCAGCGCCCGCGGCGCGGTGGCGCGCGGCGCCGCGCTGGCGGGGCTCACGCTGATCCCGGTGGCGCTGTTCGGGTTGATCGCCTTTGCGCCCTCCTCGCCGGCGATCCACGCGGTCGCCCAGGAGGTGCTCGTCGACTTCCGCCTCCCCGAGCAGGCGAAGCCCGAGGCCTGGTTCTCCGCCGACGACGCCTTTCGCCTCGGACTCGTCGCCGCTGCGCTGGTGCTCTCGTGGCGCAGCGTCATCTTCCCGATCCTCGCGCTCGCGGTGGCGGCGAGCGCGCTGCTCACCGCGCTCCAGCTCGTGACCGCCAGCGAGACGCTCGCGCTCCTGTTTCCCTGGCGGCTCTCGGTCTTCCTCGTCCCGGTGAGCACGGCCATCGTGCTCGCGGCCGCCGTCAAGGCGCTGTTCGCGGGAGCCGGCGCGGTCGAGCGGCTGACCTCACGGCTCGCCGGGGCGCGGCTCGCCATCGGCGCCCGCACGGGCGCGAGCGTGCTCGCCGGCCTGGTCATCGCCGTCTCGCTCGTGGTCGGAGTCGAGAGCATGGGGCCGCTCGACGCCGAGCCCGACACCAGCCCGATCGGCCGCCTCGTCGCCACCCAGCGCCTGCCCGGAGAGCTCTATCTGGTTCCGCCGCGAGCGTCGGAGCTGCGCGTCGACGCCGGCGTCCCCGTCTACGTCGACTACCGGGCCCACCCCTACGAGGATCGCCAGGTGATCGAGTGGCGGCGGCGGCTGCGCGAGGCGACCCGGGTCTACGCCGGCCGCGCGCTGCGCTGCCGGCGACTGCGGCCGCTGGCACGAAGGGCGGCGATCACGCACGTGGTCGTCAGGGCGCCCGCCCGAGCGCGGTGCGGCTTCCTGACCAAGCGCTACGCACTCGACGGCTACACGGTGTTCGCGGTTCAGACGCCGGCGCGGTAGCGGGCGTCACCGCTCGCTCACTCAGGCGCCCGGCGCCCGCAGACCTCCTCCGCGGCCACCCGCGGGTCGCCCGAGAAGCGCAGAGAGGGCTCGCGCAGCGCGAGGGCAATGTTGGCGAAGAAGCGGCTCGGGCGGAGCTTCGCGGTGGTCGCCCGGACAAGCTGCTCGAGCGGACGGCAACGCAGAGCGCGGCGGGCCGCGGCGATGCCCGGGTCGCGGGCGAGGAAGGAGGCTCCGGCCGGCGTGGTCGCCATCGCGTAGCGGGCCAGCACCCACTCACGCGGCAGGCGCGTCGCGGCGTCAGACCGCCCGTCCCGGCGCGCCGGCAGGCTCGTGCGCGCCGCGAGCGGATCCACCAGTCCGTCGGCGTCCACGAGCCGGACGTTCGGACCCGCGGCGTAGCCGACTCGCCCGATGCGCCCGTGCCAGGCCACCACCTCCACCGGCACCTTCGCCCGCACCGTCGCACTCGACAGGGGACGCGGAATCCGCAGCCGCTCGCCGACCGCGTTGCGAGGGCCGGTGAAGCTCACGACGATCGCGCGCCGGCGCTCGGCCAGGCGCCTGAGCTCGAGGCCCTGACGACGCTGGATCGCGGGGCGGGCGTCGGGTACAGCGAGCATGCCGTCGAGTGTGACCGGATGGCGATAGCCCCAGATCTCGGCGTACTGGCGGCGCTGATCGTTGACCTGCAGCCGCTGAGGGTCCTGAGGCGGCTTGGCCGGAGCTCGCAGCGAGGTCGCGCAGACGATCGCCCACGGCACGAGCAACGCGGCGAGCACGGCGGCCGAACGCCGGGTCGGCACGACCACGGCCACCGGCAGCAGCAGCGCGAAGACGCTGGGCAGCAGCAGGCGGGCGTGCATCGCGTCGCCGCCGAGGCGGACGACCGAGGCCGCGTGCACCAGGCTCGCGGCCAACGGGGTCGCGACGAGCAGCGCGCGTCGGTGCTCTCCCGCGCGCCAGAGCGTTCGAACCGCCAGAGCCGCCCAGCCGACCAGCACGACGAGCGGCAGCCAGAGCGCATAGGGCACCGCGAAGTCGGCCAGGTAGGCGAAGCCGCGCCCCCACGGATCTGCCTCGGCCCGCCGGGCCAACGTGACGGTAGGCCCGAGGCTCGCGAAGTAGCCCATGCGGAAGACCTGGTAGCCGGCCGGGATCGCCACCCCGAGGCCGACCAGCGCGGCGGTCCGCCACCTCGAGCGCGGACGTTCGAGCACCACCAACAGGATCAGAAAGGCGAGCGCGAACAGAGTGAGGTCCGGCCGCACCAGCGGTCCGAGGCTGATGGTCGCCGCCAGCGACAGAGGTGAGCGCAGGCCGTCGACGAAGGAGCCCCGGTCGGCGCCCCGACCGGTCCCGAGGACCACGAGGCCGAGGAAGCTTCCTCCGAGCCAGAGAAAGGCGAGGCCGGTCTCGAGGCCGGAGGTGGCGAAGTCCCAGAACGGCGGCAGCGCGGCGATGACCAGCGCCCCGAGCGGGAGAGCGATGTCCGGTGGTCGAGGCCGGTCGCGCGACCGAGAGGACCACAGCAGGTGGGCGGCCCACGTCGCCGCGGCGAGACCCGCCGCCGACGTCACGAGCCCGAGACCGACCCCGATCCACTCGAGGTGCACGCCGGCCGGAGTGAGCTGGCGCCCGAGTGCGAGCAGGGCGAGCCACAGCGGCCCGGCGTAGGCCTCGACGCGCTCGCCGACGTTGAACACCGGCCCGTCTCCCTCGAGCGCGTTCTTGACGATCCGGTAGTAGACGAAGCCCTCCTCACTCGTCCACCGCCGCGACCAGGCGAGGGCCCCGAGCAGGAGGACGGGCACGCCGAGGAGCAGGCGCGTGGTCACGTGTGCCGGAGCCAGGTGACCGGGCCGCTCGCGCAACGAGCCGCCGGACCCCGCGTCCGCGCGGCGGCCCTCGCCCGCCGCCGGGAGCGCTTCCGTGGTGGATCTGACGGGGGGCGAAGCGCGGTTAGTCTAGCCCGCCGTGCCGTCGACCTGGCTCATCCTGCCGACCTACAACGAGGCCGACAACCTCGAGCCCTTCGTGCGCGCAGCGCTCCCCCGGCTCGCCACCGCCACCGGCGGCGAGCACCGGCTCCTGATCGTCGACGACTCGTCCCCGGACGGCACGGGCGAGATCGCCGATCGGCTCGCCGCCGAGCTCGAGGCCGTCGAGGTCATGCACCGCCGGGCCAAGGACGGGCTCGGGCGCGCCTACCTCGCCGGCTTCGACCGCGCGCTCGCCGCCGGCGCGGAGCTCGTGATGGAGATCGACTGCGACTTCTCCCACGATCCGGCCGACATCCCGCGCCTGGTCCGGGCGACCGACGAAGCCGACCTGGTGCTCGGCTCGCGCTACACGCCCGGCGGTGGGGTGGTGAACTGGGGCAACGTGCGGCGGCTGCTCAGCCGCGGAGGCTCGTGGTACGCGCGCACCGTGCTCGGCGTGCCGATCCGCGACCTCACCGGCGGCTTCAAGTGCTTCCGCCGCGCGGTCCTCGCCGGCCTCGAGCTCGAGAGCGTGCACGCCGACGGCTACGGCTTCCAGATCGAGCTCACCTACCGCGCGCTCGAGGCGGGCTTCCGGGTCCGCGAGGTGCCGATCGTCTTCCACGAGCGCCGCGCGGGGGCGTCGAAGATGACCACGCGGATCGCCTTGGAAGCGGTTTGGAAGGTTCCGGCGCTGCGGCTGCGCGGGCGCTCCGCGGAGGCCGCGCGCGCCTCCTAGGCCTTGACCCGCAGCGTCGGCTCGGCGGTGACCAGCCCCACCACCGCGGCCGTCTCACCGCGGCTCTCCAGCTCCCCCACCAGTCGATCGACGCGATCCGGCACCACGGCGATCAGCAGGCCGCCGCTCGTCTGGGGGTCGTACAGCGGCAGCAGGGCGTGCTCGGCCACGCCGTCGGCGACCACGTCGGCCTCCCGGTGCTCGCGGTTGGCGGCCAGGCCGGCGGCGTAGCAGCCCCCCGCCGCGAGGTCGGCGGCGCCCTCCCAGACCGGCACGGCGCTTAGCGAGAAGGTCGCGCCGAGACCGGCGCCGAGGAGCATCTCGCCCGCGTGGCCGAGCAAGCCGTAGCCCGTCACGTCGGTGGCGGCGGAGGGACCGACGGCCCGCATGGCGTCGCGCGCCCCGCGGTTGAGCCGCGTCGCCGCCTCGACGGCCGGCTCGATCTCATCCTCGGTCACGAGCTCGCGCTTCAGCGCGGTGACGAGGATGCCGAGTCCGAGCGGCTTGGTGAGCACGAGCCGGTCGCCCGGGCGGGCGCCGCGGTTGCGGACGATCCGCTCCGCCTCGACGAACCCGGTGATGGCCACGCCGTACTTGGGCACGTCGTCTTGCACCGAGTGGCCCCCGAGCAGCCGTGCTCCGGCCTCCTCGAGCTTCGAGGCTCCGCCCGCGAGGATCTCGCGCAGGACCTCCGGGTCGAGCTCACACGGAAAGGCGACGAGGTTGAGCGCGGTCAGCGGCTCGCCGCCCATCGCGTAGATGTCCGACAGCGCGTTGGCGGCGGCGACCTGGCCGAAGCGGTAGGGATCGTCGACGATCGGGGTGAAGAAGTCGACCGACTGCAGCAGCAGACCGCCGCCAAAGGCGATGTAGCCGGCGTCGTCGTGGCTCTCCATCCCGCTCGCGAAGCCGTCGGAGTCGGTGGGAGCCAAGCCGCTGATGACCTGCTCGAGGTAGGCCGGCGTGAACTTCGAGGCGCAGCCGGCTTTCTGCGTGAACTGGGTCAGTCGGACGCGCGTTCGCTCGGCCATCGTCGTCAGGGTACTCAGGCGCCCGTCCCGCGCGAGGACGACTCCGCCGCGCTCGAGGTCTCGCCGCGCCACGTGCGCAGCTCCGGCAGCAGCTCGGGTTCGACGGTGTGTCCTCCCTGGAACTCGCGGTAGAGGAGATCGATTCCGGCGCCCTCGAGCCGGCTCCGCGCCACGCGCGCGAAGTCGACCGAGATGACCGCGTCCTGGGCGCCGTGCACGGTGGCGACCCGGAGTCCTCGACGAGACTCGGGCTCGAGCTCCCAGCCCTCCACGGTGGGGATGAACCCGGAGAGCGCGAGCACCCCGGCGGGGGCAGGACGCCCGGCTCCGAGCCCGAGTGCATAGCTCATCACCGCGCCCATCGAGAAGCCGCCGAGCACCATGCGCTCGAGCGGGACGCCGGTGTGGTCGACGAGCGCGTCGAGCCACCCTTCGAGCAGGCGGTACGAGCTCCAAAACGTGTCCGGATCGGGGTGGCCGACGCGCGCGACGGCGTACCAGTGGGCGCCTCCGGGCGGGAGGGAGAGCGGCCCCCGCGGAGTCACGACGTGGAGGCGCCCCTTCGGGTCGAGCTCGTCGACCAGCGGAAGCAGGTCGAGCTCGCTGGCCCCGCGGCCGTGGAGGAGAACGAGCGCTCCCTCGGCCTCGCCGCGCGGCGGACGGACGCGGTGGACCAAGTCGTCGAGGGAGCTCACGGGAGCCGAGGATACGAGCCGGCGAGCGCCGGGCGGACTCAGCTCAGCGCGGCCTCGCGCCGGCGCCGCCGCGCCGCGGCGAACGCCAGCCACGCGAGGCCCCCGACCAGCGCGAGCGGGACGAGCACCCCGAGCGCTCGCACAAAGAGGTTGAAGGCGCCGAGCAGGCTCCCGAGCGCGTCGTCCAGAGCCGACTCGGTGCTGCTCGGCGTGCCCGCGGCGCCGCTCGAGCTCTCGTCGACCAGCGTGACCGAGACGCGCGCAAAGTCGGTCCGCTCCTCGAGCGCCTCGAGTTGCGCACGCAGTCCGCGGATCTCACCGGAGACCAGGTCGAGCTGGCGACGCAGGGCCCGCGCCTGGCGGTCGGTCTCCGCGCGCTCGAGTCGCCGCAGAAGTCCGCGGCGGTCGGCGCGCGCGCCGTCGAGGCGGTCGCCGGCCGTGGCCACCGGTTCGGTCAGGTCCTCGCCGGTCTGGCTCTGGGCGCGCACGGTGCCGAGCGCGGCGAGCTCGGCGAGCGTGGCGCGCAGCTCGTCGACCGGCACGCGCAGATCGAAGCCCCCACCGGCGGCCTCGTCCTCGCCGGAGAACGTCGAGGAGCTGACGAGGTAGCCGCGGTGGCGGGTGGTGGCGGCGACGATGGCTTCGGAGACGGCATCGATGCGATCCTCGGGGGCAGCGAGGGTGAGGGAGGCGATGCGCTCGATGCGGCGCTGCGGCTGCTCGGGGGCGAAGCCGGGTGACCCTGCTCTGGGCGCGGCGGAATCGCTCGAGAAGGGCTGGATCTGGGGCAGCGTGCTCGGCCCGCTCTCGAGCCCGCGCTCGCCACTCAGCGCTTCGGCACCTTCCTCGGGCGCGCGCGGCGGTGCCGCCGACCCGCCGTCGGTCACCGGCGATGCCCCACGCTCGGGCGTGGTGTCTTCGTAGCTACTCAGCAGTCCCCCTACGACAACGAGTCCCAGCGCGAGAGCGGCCATGGCGCCGACCGCGGTCCGGTCGAGGGAGATCGGCCATCTCTTCGCCGTCCGTCGCGAGGCTCGCGGCGCCCGACCGGAGGCCTCGCCCTCCGGCGGGCGCCCTGAGAACCCTGCCCACACCCGCTCCTCGAGGTCAGCGGCGAAGCTCGCCGAAGGCTCCGGCGCCCCGGCGCGCAGAGTCAGCGCTAGGCGTCCCAGCTCCCGCTCGCGGTCGTCCTCGTTGCCGAGCGGATGTCCGGTCTCGAGCGCCGCATCCACCATGGTCAGCGTCGCCTCGGCGCCTTCCTGCTCCTCCCGGCGCTCAGAGCTCTTCACGGCACGCCTCCCTCAGCTTCTCGACGGCTCGGTGCAGCTTCGTGCCGGTGTTCGAGGGCGACAGCCCGACCACCCTGGCGATCTCGAAGTTGGTCAGGCCGCCGGCGAACTTGAGGGCGATCAGGTCGCGCTCGCGAGGATCGAGCGCGGCGAGCGCGCACCGAACCGCGGCGCGGCGCTCCTCGTCCTCGGCGAGCTCTGCCGGTCCGGCGCACCACGGCTCCTCAACCGCCTCAGGCTCGAGCGTCGCGCGCCGCCGCCGGCCGCGGAGCTCGTCGAGCGCGGCGTTGCGGGCGATCCCGAACAGCCAGGCCTCGGGGCTCCCCCGGCCGGGACGGAAGCTCGTCCGCTTGCGGTAAGCGCGCTCGAAGGCCTGCGCGGTGACCTCCTCGGCAGCGGAGGCGTCGCGCAGCAGCGAGGCGACATAGGCGTAGACGCGGCGGAAGGTGTGGCGGTAGAGGTCCTCGAAGCTGTCGATCGAGGATGAGTCCGTGGGGATGCTCTCTCGAAGCGGCGGCTGCGCGATCGCCTCAGTCATCTCACGCTCATTACGGCGAGAGTACTTTTCCGTCACAGAAGCGCGCCATGTCGGCGGCTACCAGCCGCGTACCGCTTGGTGAGTCTCCCGCCCGCGGGCAGGGCCCGGACACCACGGTGACCGGCAGCTCACGCTCTCGGGCGAGGGTACGATCGACTTGCGGCGAAAGCAATTCTCATGGCATCAACGAACGTGGAGAACCCGACCACCATCGAGCCCGGTGACCCCAGGGTGGCGCGCCCTGTCTTGACTCTAAGTGAGACGGCGGGGTACCTCGGCATGCCCAAGTCGACGATCCGGGCCTGGGCCAGCGTCGCGAACGGCAATCCTCCGCTGATCACTCGCTCCCGCAGCGGGCCGAGAGGCCACGTTCCCGTTCATCGGGTTCGCAGAGGCCTACGTTCTTTCCGCGTTCCGGCATGCAGGAGTTCCCCTACAACGCATCCGGCCGGCGGTCGAGGTGCTGTCCTCGACGATCGGCGTAGAGCACGCGCTCGCGTCTCATCGCCTTTACACCGACGGCGCGGAGGTTCTATACGACTACGGAACCCAGGCAGTTGGCGACGAACTCGTCGATCTCGTGGTCGTCGGGACTCAGCAGCACCAGTTCTCCAATCTCGTGAAGGACTATCTGGAGCGCATTCAGTACGGCGCGGACGGCTGGGCCTCGGCGGTTCGCCTGCCGCCCTATCAGCACGCCGAAGTGACCATCGACCCGGAAGCGGCGTTCGGGCTTCCCGTCCTGCGCGGCGCGCGCGTAGAGGACCTCGTAGATCGCTTTCAGTCCGGCGACAGCATTACGGAGATCGCCGAGGACTTTGAAGTGCCGACCGCAGAGCTCGAGGACGTCATTCGCGTCGCTACCCGAGCATCGGCATAGACGGTACCCGGCTCGACGGCGTCGTTCGATAGCCGGGCGCGGTGGGAAACGCGCCCAAATTCTTCGTTGATCGCAGCCTCGGAAAGAGCATCGCCGAGAGCCTGCGTGGCTGCGGCCTGACCGTCCATACGATGGCGTCGGTCTACGGCGAGCAGGCCGCGCAGCGGCTTGTCGATGAGATCTGGCTCCGCGACGCGGGTGCCCGACGTTGGGTTGTGCTCACCAAAGACGACGCGATCCGCCGGCGGCCGGCCGAGCGCGATGCGCTGATCGACGCCGGCGTCCGTGTCTTCTGCCTGACGAGCGCGCGGCTTCGAGGAAGTGAGCAGATCGAGTGGTTCGCGTCGAACCGTCACCGCATCCTCCGGCAGGCGGGCGAGCCGGGGCCGTACATCCACGGCGTCTACAGGGACCGCATCGAGCGCTTGTGGCCGGAGTGAGGGCGAGCCCTACCCGACCCCATACGTCTCATCACCTCGTCCCCGTAGTGGTTGATCACCTTGACGGCGATCCGCCCGGTCGCGGGAACGGCAACCGGCCGCGAGCGCGTGCGGCCGCTCGCGCCTTCAGCGTGCGATGAACCGACTCGGAGACGTCGTAGATCCGGACGAGCGTGCCCATAGCCGCCTAGGATAGGCCGCCATGGAGCAGCAAAGCTCAGCTCCGCGAACAGCCGAGTGGTTCCGCCGGGACGCCGAGCGAAACGAACGCGCTCGCCTCGAGCGCCTGCGAATCGACGGGCGCAAGAGCGTCGGTCAGAACATCGAGGAGGGCGCCGCACTGATCGCCCTCGGCTTCGAGGTTCAGCGCGCGTTCGAGCACACGCGTCGGTGACGACCACGCCTCTCGACGCTGGAGCGCTCCTCCGGCGCCTGCACGAGGCTGGGGTCGAGTATGTGGTGATCGGCGGCTCGCCGTCATCGCGCACGGGGTTCAGCGCTTCACCAACGACCTCGATATCTGGCCGGCACCCGATCTCGCCAACCTCGAGCGACTCGCGCGGATGCTCGTCCGCGCTGACGCGCGGCAGCTGGGATTGGGCGACTTCGACGAGCGCGAGTCTCCCCTCGACCCGAGGCGGCCCCAGGAGCTCGCCGAAGGCGGCAACTTCCGTCTTGTGACCACCGAGGGAGTCCTCGACATCATGCAGTGGATCCCGGGCATCCCGGACGAGCACGCCTACCGCGCGCTGGCCGCAGACGCGGTGG
Source organism: uncultured Solirubrobacterales bacterium (assembly GCA_902806245.1). GTDB lineage: Bacteria > Actinomycetota > Thermoleophilia > Solirubrobacterales > Thermoleophilaceae > JACCUC01. The sequence continues at coordinate 3,663 of CADCVU010000167.1, read as the reverse complement.
AGTCTACGCCGTTCGGCGTGCCGCTCAAGGTCTGCTCGCTCGAGCATCTGCGGGTGATGAAGCGCGCCGCTGGACGTCGGCAGGATGAGCAGGACCTGGCCGACCTCGCCGAGGCACAGCGGGGGTCGGATCGTTAGGACGTCGCCGCAAGTCGACCTCGGGCGTCCAGGTCACCGGGTCAGCTCGCCGCCCGCACGCCCAGCAGCTGAGGCCTACTCGGCGACGCCAGCCTTTCGGGCCGTGGCGTCCGCGCGCTCCATGGCAGTCCTCGCGGGCTTCACGACCTCGGCCCACAGCCTCGGTCCGGCCGCGCCGTCGGGCTTCAGGCCCCGCAGCCGCTGGAAGCGCTGCACGGCGGCCGTGGTCCGCTTACCGACGACGCCGTCCACCGGGAAGCGACTCGGGTCGCCGATCTCGCGGAAGCGCTCGTTGAGCAGACCCTGCAGTGCCCTCACGTCGGTGCCGGTGCTCGACGCGGGGATGGCCCTGGCCGAGGTCCGGCGCGCCTCGCGGCGCAGGCTGATCCAGGTCGCGCGCCCGACGACGCTGTTCACCGTGAGGCCGTGTTGGGACTTGTAGAGCCGCAGGGCCCTCACGTCAGAGAGGGAGAAGTAGCCGTTCTCCGAAAGGCCGAGGAGGCGCTCGGCCTCCCTGACAACTCTGCGGATGCACCCGGACGCCCTCGAGCCGCCCGCGGTCCTGCGCACGCGCGGGTAGCGCTGGGAGGTGCCCACGTTGGGGTTGGGAAAGTCGCCGACCGCGTTGACGTGCCAGGACTCCGACGGAGCCTCGATCTTGCCCCAGTAGTTGCCGCGTCGGTCGATGACGGGCCGCATGGTCGAAGGGTTCGCCAGGTCCACGGCGCGCCCGATCCCGTGGTTCGACGTGCCCGGCCGGGCCGCGAGGTTGCCGCGACCCGACTGGTAGAGATTCCAGAAGTAGATCTGCTGGTCATAGGTGCGATAGGCGCTGCGCGAGCCGGCGGGATAGATGTCCGGTCCGCCGCTCGTCAGCGAGCAGAGGCGCATCGCGTTCCACGAGGCCGCGGCGTCCTTCTCGAGCTTGACGCTCACGCTCGGGTGCGAGATCGGCGCGAGAGCCGACTGCGGAAGCCTTCCGTTCTCGTACGCGAACGCCGAGGCCGGGGCCGCGAGGGCGAGGAGCACGACGGCGAACGCGACCCAGCGAAAGCGCATCAGTCGGCGCCCGGGCAAGAAGTCAGCGTTCCCCCGGCGAGCAGCAAGCGGCGAGCGTAGCGGCTCGAGGCGACGGGGCCTCGGCGTGGTGGACGACTGTCAGGCGGGCTTCTCGATCGCCCACTTCAGCGACCCGACGCCACTTGATCGGGCTCGTTGGAACCTGATCCCCAATCGCCACCGGGTGAGTGAGCGGCGGCGCCGGGCCGACGGCCCGCGGCCCGCTCACTCGACGGAGCGCACCGTCCGACCGACTGGACGACAATGCCCCGGTGGCATACGACGAAGACCTCGCCGACCGCATCCGTGAGCTCATCGCCGGCGAGCCCGACGTCACGGAGAAGAAGATGTTCGGAGGTCTCGCCTTCCTTGTCGGCGGCAACATGTCGGTAGCGGCCAGCGGCCAGGGCGGCCTGATGGTGCGCGTCGAGCCTGAGGACACCGATGCACTTGTGAGCAAGCCGCATGCCCAGCCCTTCGAGATGCGCGGGCGCGCAATGCAGGGGTGGCTACGAGTCGAGGCCGAGGGCGTGCGGACGAAGCGCCAGCTGGAGCCGTGGGTCGGGCGCGGCGTCGCGTACGCGCGCTCTCTTCCTCCGAAGCGCTGAAGCCGTCCGGTTCAGGCCCACCCGCAGCGACGACGACGGTCGCGCCCGAGTGTCAGACGCCGGCCCGGCCCTCGCCGATCAGCTCCAGCGAGAGCCCCCACAGCCGATCGGCGTCGCCGCGGTCGAGCGCGTAGGCGGCCACGCCGGCCCCCGCTCCCTGCTCCTGTCCGGGCTCGAGCGTCGCCGCCTCGTTGCAGTCCTCGAAGTAGCGGCCCCCCACGCCCTCGAGCTGGGGCCAGGTGGCCAGGAGCACCGACGTCGCGGCGCCCTGCTCGGGGCTCTTCATCGCGACCGGGCTGCCGGCCTCCTCCCGCTCTCGCAGCCGCTCCTCGACCCAGCCCGGCGGCAGGTGACGCTGGAGCGGCGTGGCGATGCCACCCGGCATCAGCGCGTTGGCGAAGATGCCCTCCCCGCTCCAGCGGTCGGTCGCGCCCACGGCGAAGAGCACGTTCGCGGTCTTCGACTGCCCGTAGGCACCGAAGGGCGTGTACTCGCGCCGCTCGAAGTTGATGTCGTCAAAGACCACTGGTGAGCCGTGGTGGCCGCTCGAGCTGACCGAGACGATCCGCGCGCCGTGCTCGGCCGCGGCGAGCGCGTCGTGGAGGCCCACCGCCAGGGCGAAGTGGCCGACGTGATTGGTGGCGAACTGCTTCTCGAGCCCGCTCTCGGTGAGCTCGCGCTCGGCGATGGCCATCACGCCCGCGTTGTTGATGAGCACGTCGAGCGAGCCCTGCCAGGCCTCGACAAAGGCGCGCACCGAATCGAGGTCGGTGAGCTCGAGCGGGGCCACGCGCACGTCGCCGTCGATGTCGGCGGCTACCCGCTCGCCGGCGCCTGAGTCGCGCACGGCGATCGTGACCTCGGCACCGCGCTCCGCGAGCGCGCGAGCGGTCTCGATCCCGATGCCCGAGGCTCCGCCCGTCACGACCATCCGCCGGCCGGAGAGGTCGAGCTCGGCGACCACCTCCGCGGCCGTCGATTCGGCGCCGAAGGGCGTGGTGATCAGCGTCGTCACGCCGCGCTCCTCTCGGCGTTGCCGTGGGCGCGCTGGGACAGGTCGCTCCACTGCTCCCACGTCTCGAGGCGGTGCGCGTATTCGTCGCGGATGAGGCCCAGCGGAGTGGCGCCGAAGAACACGCGCAGGGGCGGATCGCCCGCGTCCACGAGCTCCAGGATCGCCGGGCCGGTGGCCTCGGGATCGCCGATCGCGTCGGGGTTGCTGAAGCGCTCGGCGTTGGCCTCGCGCACGGGCTCGTAGACGTCCAGCTTCTCGGCGCTCACGGCTGAGGGACCGGCCCAGTCGGTGCTGAAGCCGCCGGGCTCGACAATCGTCACCTTGACGCCCAGGTCGGCCACCTCTGCGGCCAGCGACTGGCTGAAGCCCTCGAGGCCCCACTTGGAGGCGTGGTAGAGACCGATGCCGGGGAAGGCGTGCACGCCGCCGATCGACGAGACCTGGATCACGTGGCCGGAGCCCTGCTCGCGCAGGATGGGCAGCACGGCCTGGGTCACCCACAGCGCGCCGAAGAGGTTGGTCTCGATCTGGTCGCGCGCCTGCTCCTCGCCGACCTCCTCGATCGACCCGAACAGCCCGTAGCCGGCGTTGTTGACCACGACGTCGAGGCGGCCGAAGTGCTCGCGGGCCTGCTCGACCGCGCCGTGCACGGCCTGCTTGTCGGTCACGTCGAGCGTGAGGGGAAGCGCGTTCTCCTCGCCGTAGCGCTCGGCCAGGTCGGCCACGCTGTCGGCGTTGCGGGCGGTGGCGGCCACCTTGTCGCCGCGCTCGAGCGCGGCCTCGGCCCAGATGCGGCCGAACCCCTTCGATGTGCCGGTGATGAACCAGACCTTGGACATGCGGT
>CADCVU010000166.1 GCA_902806245.1 uncultured Solirubrobacterales bacterium | reverse complement strand
GCCTGGCCGATCTGGCCGTCGTAGGCGGCGATCGACGCGGTCATGACGACCGCCCCGCGCTCGCCCTCGGCGTCCGGAGCGTTGGCGCTCATGGCCGCCGCCGCGAGGCGGAGCACGTTGAAGGTCCCGGTCAGGTTCACCCCGACCACGGTCTCGAAGGCGGCGAGCCCGGCGGGACCCTCGCGCCCGGCGACGCGCTCGGCCCAGCCGATCCCCGCGCACGAGACCGCGAAGCGCAGCTCGCCGACTGCCTCGACGGCGCTCGCGACCGCCGCCTCGAGCTCCCCCGCGTCCGTTACGTCGGCCGCGAGACCGAGCGCGGTCACCTCGCCGTCTTCAGAGAGGCCCTGGGCCAGCTCCTGCGCGCGCTCGCCGTCGCGGTCGACGATGGCCACATGCGCACCGCGGCTCACCAGCGCACGGGCCGTGGCCGCCCCGAGGCCCGAGGCGCCGCCGACGACGAGCGCGCCCGCCCCCGCGAGCCTCAAGCGCCGCCGTCCGCGGGCGCCTCGCCGCTGCCGTTGTCCCCGGGCCCGACGCCGGCCGGCGCCGCGAGCGCCACCGAGAACAGGCCCTGCTCGTCGCGCAGCAGCCGCTCGAGCATCAGTCCCGCCTCGCTCAGCTCGTCCTCGAGCCGCTGCGGGGTGAACTTCGAGCTGACCTCGGTGCGGATCTCCTCGCCGGCGGCGAACTCGACCCGGGTCGAGTCGAGGCCCGCGATCGTCACCCGCTGAGCCGTCCGCGCGCTCAACCCGAGCTCGACCCGCGACTCGTCGGGGTTCCAGCGCGCGAACGGCTCGAAGGCGTCGAGGTCGAAGTCGGCGCCGAGCTCGCGGTTGAGCACGCGCAGCGCGTTGCGGGTGAACTCCGCGGTCACGCCCTGGGCGTCGTCGTAGGCGGCGACGACCACCCCTTCGTCCTTGACCAGGTCGGCGCCGAGCAGGAGCCGGTCACCCTCGCGGAGCAGCCCGCGCAGACCGCGCAGTATCTCCGCGCGCGCTCGCGGTTCGAGGTTGCCGATCGTCCCGCCGAGGAAGGCGACGAGCCGGGGTCCGGCGGGCGGCGGGAGGTGGCCCAGGTGGCGGCAGAAGTCACCGACCACTCCGTGCACGGAGAGACCCGGGTAGAGCGCGGTCAGCTCCTCGGCCGAGCGCCGGATCACCGAGGGATCGACGTCGAAGGGCACGTAGCGTCGCAGCGTGCCCGCGCCGGCCATGGCGTAGAGCAGCGCGCGGGTCTTCGAGGCGACGCCCGAGCCGACCTCGAGCAGCTCCTGCGCGCCCATGCTCGTGACGATCTCGGGCGCGTAGCGGTTGAGGATGGCTCGCTCGGCGCGGGCGGGGTAGTACTCCGGCAGCTCGGTGATGCGGTCGAAGAGCTCCGATCCGCGCGCGTCGTAGAGGCACCGCGGCGGCAGCTCGCGCCGAGCGCCGAGCAGACCGTCGCGGACGGCCTCCGCCAGCGAGCCCTGGTCCGAGTCGAGCAGGACCTCGACCCGGATGTCGGGCGGGGCGGCGGTGCTCACCGCGGCCTCAGACGTCCCGCACGCAGCGAAAGCCGACGAAGAGCTGGCGGCGCTCGGACAGGTCCCAGTTGCGGAAGGTCGGCCGGGCCAACGTCGGCCGTGTGGCCCACGATCCTCCCCGCAGCACGCGCATCCCGGTGGCGAAGAAGATTTCCGAGTACTCCCGGTACGGGAAGGGCTCGAAGCCGGGATAGCCGCCGAACTCCCCGGCCGTCCATTCCCATACGTCGCCGGTCATTCCGAGGGCGCCGTACGCCGAGGCGCCGTCGGGGCGCAGGGCGGCCGCCTCGGGACCGCCGGCGCCCAGGTCGAGGTTGGCCCGCTCGGCATCGGGGTGCTCGTCGCCCCAGGGGAAGCGCCGCTTGCGCCCGGCCGCCGGGTCCCAGGTCGCGGCCTTCTCCCACTCGGCCTCGGTGGGCAGGCGTGCGCCGTGGGCGCGCGTGAAGGCCTCGGCCTCGTGGGCGCTGACGTGGGTGACGGGCAGGTCGGGATCGAGCGGCTCGGTGCGATCGAAGCGCCGGACGCGTCCGTCAGCGGTCCAGAAGAGCGGTCGCTCGACGCCCTCGCGCTCGCGCCAGGCCCAGCCGCGGTCGGTCCACCACCGGCGACGGCGGTAGCCGCCCTCCTCGACAAAGGCGAGATACTCGCCGTTGGTCACCGGCGTCCGATCGATCTCGAAGCTCGCGAGCTCGACGGCGTGCTGGGGGCGCTCGTTGTCGTAGGCGAAGCCCTCAATGCCGGCGCCGACGAGGGCCGGCCCGCCTTCGACGAGCACGCTCGCAGGGCCGTCGGCGGCCACCACGCCGGCGCGCGGCTCGCCCGCCGTGAGCTCCGGCGCGGCGATGTCCTCGCCCGCGAGCTGCATGGCCTGGAGCATTGTCTCGTTGTGCTGGTGCTCATGCTCGACGAGCATGTTCCACACGAAGCCATCCGCGTTCAGGCGGTCGCCCCCGGCGCAGACATCGACCTCCTCGAGCAGGCCGAGGGCGCGCTCGAGGATCTCGCGACCGTAGACGAGCGCGTCGTCGCAGCGCAGGAAGGGAAGGTCGCCGCGCCGCGCGCGCGGCGTCTCCGTGGCGTCGTAGACCTCGAACAGGTCCGGGCGCACGGGCTCGGTCCCGCCGGCCCGCGCGACCCAGAGATCCGCGAACGCGGCGATGTGACCGAGGTCCCAGGCCAGAGGGCTCATGATCGGCGAGTACTGGCGGTCGATCTGCTCCTCGCACAGCGGCTCGACGAGCGCGAGGGTTCGCTCGCGCGCCTCCTCGAGCTGGGCGGCCAACCGCTCCTTGGGCAGCCAGTCAGCCCCTCCAAGGGGCAGTGGTGAGAAGTGGGACATGTTCACGGCGGCGCTCGCGGCTTCTATACCCCTCGCTCGCGAAAATCCACCCCGGGCGTAGGAACGTCACCCTTCGCAAGGAGCCGCGGAAGTCCGGACCCGTCTGGCCGCGTGTCTCTCGCCCGAGGCTCCTCGCGCGCCAACCCCGCGCCGCCGCTCGCCAAGGTGTAGATTTACGAGCGGGATGGAGTTCAAGGTCGCGCGGCTCGACAGCACGGAGTGGTGGGGCATGGCCGGCTCGCTGCTACTCGCGATCTCGACCCTGCTGCCGTGGTTCACCACGGACCCCGAGAACCCGAACTCGAAGATCCAGGGCGCGCGCGGGGCCGCTAACGCCTGGGAGTCCTTCGACGTCCTCCAGTACTTCCTCCTGCTCTGCTGCCTGGCGCCCTTCGTGCTCGCCTGGATCGTCGTCCGCGGACACCAGGTCGGATGGAACCGAGGTGAGGTCACCGCGATCTTCGGAGCCCTCGCTCTCACCGCCGTGTTGCTCAACGGGATCATTCTCGGCCAGCCGGGGACGGTCGAGATCTATCCGACGTGGGGCTACCCCGTGGCCATCTTCGCCTCGGTGGTGATCCTCGTGACCGGCGCGATGCGCGGAGCCAAGGGCCGCAAGAAGCAGCCACCCGGCGTCTAGATGGCCATCTCGGGGTCGAAGGGGACCGGCGGCGTGATCGCCGCCGAGTCGGACGGCGCGCCCGACCGCAACCTCGCGCTCGAGCTGGTGCGGGTGACCGAGGCCGCCGCCCTGGCGGCGGCCCGCTGGGTCGGCATGGGCGACAAGGAGGCCGCCGACGGAGCGGCGGTCGACGCCATGCGCCTGCTGCTCGGGACCGTCGGCATGGACGGGACGGTGGTGATCGGAGAGGGCGAGAAGGACGAGGCCCCGATGCTCTTCAACGGTGAGCGCATCGGCGACGGCTCGTCGCCCGAGGTCGACATCGCCGTCGATCCGCTCGAGGGCACCTCGCTGTGCGCACGCGGATCGCCCAACGCGCTCGCCGTGATAGCCCTGGCCGAGCGCGGGTCGATGTTCGATCCCGGCCCGTGCGTCTACATGGAGAAGATGGCCGCCGGCAGCGAGCACGCCGACCTGCTCGACCTCGACCGCCCGCTCCCCGAGACCCTGCGGCTGATCGCCGACCGCAAGGGCACCGACATCCGCGACGTGATGGTCGTCATCCTCGATCGTCCGCGCCACGAGGAGGCGGTGGCCGAGATCCGCGCGGCGGGTGCGCGCATCCGCTTCATCCCGGACGGCGACGTCGCGGCGGCGCTGCTCGCGGTCACCGAGCGCACGCCGGTCGATCTGCTCTGGGGCATCGGGGGGACGCCCGAGGGGGTGCTCGCGGCGGCCGGGATCAAGTGCATCGGCGGCCAGATCCTCGGGCGGCTGTGGCCCCGCGACGAGGGCGAGCGCCGCGCCGCCCTCGAGGCCGGCTACGACCTCGACGAGACCCTCGACGCCGACCGTCTCGTGGCCGGCGAGGACGTGTTCTTCGCCGCCACGGGCGTGACCGACGGCGACGTGCTCCAAGGGGTGCGCTACCAGGGCACGAGCGGAGCGAGCACCGAGTCGCTGGTCATGCGCTCACGCTCGGGCACGGTGCGGCGGGTGCAGGCCACCCACGACCGCGCGAAGCTGCGAGACATCGCCCGCGCCGAGCGCTACGGCTGAGG
>CADCVU010000165.1 GCA_902806245.1 uncultured Solirubrobacterales bacterium | reverse complement strand
CTGTCCCTGACGCCGACGAGTCCTGGCCGCATCGCTGCGACCTTCGGGGTGGCGGGGCTCGCGGCCGCGGCGGTGATGGGCTCGGGGCGTCTCGGCGCCGACGTCGCCGCCGTCGTCACCCTCGGCGCCGGGACGGCGGCCGCGGCGGCCTGCGTCCTGCCGCGCGGCGCCGGCCGGCGCGTGGTGGCCGCGCTCGTGGTGATCGCGCCGGTGGTCGCCGTCGGCGCGCTCGTGATCCTCGACTCCACGACCGGGGGAGACGCACACCTCTCGCGGTCGGTGCTCGGCGACGGGTCCGAGGGGATCGTCGGCGCTCTCGAGCGGCGGATCGCCACCCAGCGAGGCCTGCTCGGCTCCACGGTCGGGGCGACCGTCGCCGCCGCGGGGATCTTCGTCCTCGTCGCCTTGGTGGTGACGAGGACGAAGGTGCTCGCCCCGCTGGCCGAGGCGGGCGGCCGACCCCTGAGCGCGGGCCTGGCGGGTGCCCTGACTGCGATCGTCGTCTGCGCCCTGGCGAACGACTCGGCGCCGGACGTGCTTGCGATCGGGGCGGTCCTCGCCCTGCTCGCCGCGGGCTACGTCCGCTCCGAGCCGTCGGTGCGGGAGCGGAAGCCGACGCTCGAGCGCGGCGCCTCGCGCGAACCCGGCGAGGCCCGGGCGCGCCCCACCGCCGCCTAGGATGCCGCCGTGCGCGTCGCGCTGGTCTCGCCGTACTCCTACGCTTACCCCGGCGGCGTCGCCCGCCACGTCGAGGCCCTCGCCGAGGAGCTGAGCGATCGGGGTCACGAGGCGCGCATCCTCGCCCCTCACGATCCCGACGACCGGCTGACCCGCGTGCTGCACCGGGGGCTGCGGCCCACCCGGTCGGCCCCGCCCGACCACGTCGTCGGGCTCGGACGCACGGTGGCCCTCGACGCCAACGGCGCGCGCTCGAATCTCGCGCTCGCTCCGTCGAGCGTCGCGCGCCTCGGACGCGAGCTGCGGCGCGGGCGCTACGACGTCGTACACGTCCACGAGCCGAACGCCCCCCTCGTCAGCTGGTTCGCGATCGAGCTCACCGGCATGCCGCTCGTCGGGACCTTCCACGCTTACTCGACGAGCCGGCCGGTCAACCTCGTGACGGCCAACGTCCTCGGCGCCCGACGCCTCTACAACCGGCTCACGGTGCGCATCGCCGTGTCGGAGGCCGCACGCTGGACGGTGGAGCGCTTCTACGGCGGGCGCTACCGGATCGTCCCCAACGGCGTCGACCTGAGCGCCGCGGCGGGCGCGGCGGCACGGCCTCGCGCCGACCGCGGGCCGATCCGTCTGCTCTTCCTCGGCCGCGCCGAGGAGCGCAAGGGGCTCGCGGTTCTCCTGCGCGCCTTTGAGGCGCTGCGCGAGGACGGCGTCGCGGCGCAGCTCACGGTCGCCGGGGCAAGCGCCGAGGAGATTCACCCGCTGGTCCTCGACTCCGAAGGCCTAGACGTCGTCGGTCCGGTGACGGAGGAGGAGAAGTGGCGGCTGCTGCGCGAGGCCAACGTCCTCTGCGCGCCGTCGCTGGGCGGCGAGAGCTTCGGCATGGTGCTCGTCGAGGCGCTGGCCAGCTCCACGCCGGTGGTCTGCTCGGCCATCGCCGGCTACCGCGATCTCGTCCGCCACGGTGTCGAAGGGCTGCTCGTGCCGCCGGGCCGCGCGGACCGGCTGACGGAGGCTCTGGGCGGGTTGGCCGCCGCCCCCGAGCGCCTCGAGGCGATGGCGCGCGCGGCACGAGCGCGCGCGGAGCGCTTTGCCTGGCCCCAGGTCGCCGGGGAGGTGCTCGCCGCCTACGAGGACGCGCTCGCCGTTCCCGCGCCTGCGGGCCGGCTGGCGCGGGTGGCGGTCCGCGTGGGGGCCAGGCCGGCCGACGGGCTGCCGGCGCGGCCGCCTCGGCGGCTCGAGCCGCTCGATCGGCCGTCGGACGAGGTGGAGCTGGTCCCCGCGCGACGAGGGAGCGCGGAGATCACCGCCGGGCGCCGCGCACCGACGACCGGCGCTGCGCCACGGCCACGTTCCGCCGTTGCCGCTCCGCGCCGAGTACCCGCGGCCGTCGCGCTCGTCGCGGTCGGCGCCCTCGTCGCGCTCGCGCTCCTTGCCCTCGGCACCGACCGGCTCGTCGGCGGGGTACTCGGCGCCGCTCCGCTCGCGGTCGTCGGCGCCGTCCTGGCCATGGCGCTCTCCCTGCTGATGCGGGCCGAGGCGTGGAACGCGATCATCCGGGCCTCGCTGTCCGAGCCCGCGCGCGTGCGGCGCGCCGACACCGCGCGCGCCACGATGATCGGGGTCCTCATGTCGGCCACGCTGCCCGCCCGCCTCGGCGAGCTGTCGCGCTGTGTGGTCATGGCCCAGCGCCTCGGTCGCGTGCGCGAGCGCCTCCCACTCGTGGTCGGAACGGTCGCCTCGCAGACCCTTCTCAACCTGCTCGCGCTCGCCCTGCTCGGAGGTTTCGTGCTCGCGACCGTCGGGCTCTTTAGGGGTGCTGCGGGAGCACTCGTCGTGGTCACCCTGGTGCCCGCCGTCGGCATCGTCGCTCTGGCCGGCGCCTCGGCGCTCGCTCGCGCCGCGGGCCCCCACGGCGGCCGGGGATGGTTTCGCCGGACGGCGGCCGCGACGGCGCGGAGCCTCGCCGAGCTTCGCCGTGGCTTCGCGGTCTTCGGGCGAGCCCGGCTCGGCGGTTGGGCGACGGCGGCGCAGGTCTCGGCCTGGGCGCTCCAGTGGCTGGTCTGCTACGTCCTGCTGGTCGCCCTGGGCCTCGACGCAGAGGCGGGCGTCGGTGGCGCTGCCGCCGTCCTCTTCGCCGTCAACGCCGCCGGCGCGCTACCCGTCCTGCCCGCGAATCTCGGCGTCTTCCAGGCGGCGTGCGTCGCGGTGCTCGCCGCCTACGGCGTGGATCCCGCCGAAGCGCTCGCCTACGGCATCGTCCTCCAGGGGTTGGAGCTGGCCACCGCGGTGGCGTTCGGGGCACCGGCTCTGGTCGCCGAGGGCCTGAGCTGGCGCCAGATGCGACTTCGCGCCCTGGGCGCCACGGCGCTCGACCTCGGCCGGCGGCCCGAGCCTCGCTCGAAACCGGCCTGACGGGCGCCTTACGCCTCACGTACAAGTCGCCGCCCGAGATCTTCGACACAGGTCGGTACGTCGCCCCGGCGAGGGCAGGCAACATCATCGCTATGCCCGCGAAGCGACGCAATAGCCACCCCGCCCCGGCCATCGCCGCGGTTGCGGCGCCGTTCGAGCGCGACCTCGACGCCTGCGTCGCGCGCATCGGCCGCTGGGTACGCCGCGCCCGCGAGCGCGGCGCCGAGCTCGTCGTGTTTCCCGAGTGCGCGCTCGGGGGCTACGTGCTCGAGCCGCGGCCCGGTCAGGTACGGATGCCCGAGCTGCCGCCTGCCGTGCGGCTCGACGGTCCGGAGATCGCCCGGCTCGTCGAGGTCGCCGGGCCGACCACGGTCTGCCTCGGCCTCACCGAGGAGGCCCCCGGAGGGCCGTACTCGACCGGAGTGTGCCTGACCGGCGACGGTGTGCTCGGCCTTCAGCGCAAGGTCCACATCCCACCGGCCGAGACGCTCTGCTATTCGCCGGGCGAGGGCTTCGCGGCCTTCGACACCCCGGTCGGGCGCATGGGCATGCTGCTCTGCTACGACAAGCTCTTCCCGGAGGCCGCGCGCGCGCTGGCCCTCGACGGGGCCGACATCATCGCCGCCCCCGCAGCCTGGCCGATCTGCCGCAAGGACGCCGCCCGGCGTATCTCGCGCGACCGCCAGACCCGTCAGTTCAACCTCGCCGACGACATGCGCGCGATCGAGAATCAGGTCGTGCTGGTGTCAACCAATCAGACCGGCTCGTTCGGCGGCGTGCGCTTCCTCGGCAACGCCAAGGTCGTCGGCCCGCGCGGTGACGTCCTCGCCCGCACCGGCGCCCGTGAGCGAATGGCGCTGGCCCGCGTCGACACGGCGGCGGCGGTCGCCGACGCCCGAGGGCGGATCTGCCACCTCGACCGTCGTCGCCCGGAGGCCTACAGCCCCGGGGTCGCCGGTTTTCAGGGTTTCGAACAGACTCCGATCGGATAGGCTTACATTTAACTATGTGTGGAATAACCGGCGAGTACGGTGCCGACCTAGACCCAGAGGCCGGCCGGCGGATGCTCGGCCGGCTCACCCACCGCGGTCCCGACGACACCGGGGAGATCGAGGTCGGGGACGCCTGGCTCGGCCACGCTCGCCTGTCGATCGTCGACGTCAGCCACGGCCACCAGCCGCTGCGCAACCGCCAGGGCAACTTCCTGCTCGTCGGCAACGGCGAGGTGTACAACCACGAGGAGATCCGCGAGACCCTGTGGGACTCGCGCTTTCGCACTAACTCCGACAACGAGGTCGCGCTGCACCTGCTCGAGCAGCGGGGGCCCGACGCCCTGGGCGAGCTGCACGGCATGTACGCCTTCCTGGCCGCCGGCTCCGACGGCTCCTTCTATGCCGTCCGCGATCCGGTCGGGATCAAGCCCCTCTACTGGGCCCACCGCGACGGCAACGTCCGTTT
>CADCVU010000164.1 GCA_902806245.1 uncultured Solirubrobacterales bacterium | reverse complement strand
GACGATCAGCCAGTCGACGTGTCCGCCCTGCCCCTGCTCGCGACCGCCCGCCGGCTCGGCGCCGCGCGCGCGTCGGCGCTCGCCGGCGCGGCGCAGCAGGCTCAGGGCGTCGAGGTGCCGCGGCCCTGGCCGGCCTCGCCCTGGGTGGGCGCACCGCCGGAGGGCTGGCCCTCGCCCGTGGCCGGGACGTCGGTCACCACGGCCTCCTCGCCGACGATCGCCGTCTCCTCCTCGACCTCCTCGGGAAGCTCGACCTGAGTCGGGATGGTGATGGTGGCGATCACGGTCTCGTCGGGATCGTCGAGGAAGCTCACACCCTCGGGGGCGACGACGACCGACAGCGGAAGGGTCTCCGCCGCCTCCATCTGGGCGACGTCGACGACGATGGTCTCGGGGATGTCGGTGGGCAGGGCCTCGATGTTGAGCTCGCGCGTGACCTGCTCGAGGACCCCACCCTCGGTCACCCCGGGCGCGTCCTCGGCGCCCTCGAGCTCGACCAGCACCGTGGACTGGATGGTCTCGTTGAGGTTGACCTGCAGCAGGTCGACGTGGACGACCTCGTCGCGGACCGGGTGACGCTGCTGATCCTTGACTATGACCGGCAGCGTCCTGCCGCCTCCGACCGTCAGATCGAGCACGGCCGAAGGGTTCTGGAGCGCGATGCGCAGGTCGCGCTCGCCGACCTTGAAGGCCACCGGATCGGAGCCGACCCCGTAGACGATGCCCGGGATCCAGCCGGCGCGGCGCAGGCGGCGCGAGGATCGCGACCCGATCTCGGGGCGCTCCTCGACGGCCAGGGATGGGCGTTGGGCGTCGGCCATGGCGGGGGCAGTCTAGAGCTTCTTCTGGCGAGGAGAAAGCGCCATGGCCGCGAATCGATCAGGATGGTCGCGTACGCGCGGCAGCGAAGCGAGCGGCGGCGCAGCCCGCTCGACCGATCAGAGGGGAGCACCATGGCAGAGCGCGATGAAGGTCAGGGCGCGGGTCCGGCACGCGGCGGGCGGACGGACACCAACACTTCGAAGGGCAAGAAGGGCGGTTTCAGCTTCGGCGCCGCCTTCTTCGGGTGGGTTGTCACCCTCGGCCTCACCCTCCTGCTGACCGCGATCGCGAGCGCGATCGGCCTGGGCTCAGGCGATCCCGCTCAGCTCACCCGGAGCGCCGGCGCCGCCCAGACCGCCGGGATCGTCGGGGCGATCGTCGTATTGGTGATCCTCGCCGTCGCCTACTTCGCCGGCGGCTACGTCGCGGGGCGGATGGGCCGCTTCGCCGGGGTCAAGCACGGCCTCGGCGTCTGGGTCATAGCCCTCGTCGTCGCGATCCTCCTCGCCATCGCCGGGACCATCCTCGGCGCGCAGTTCAACCTCGCCCAGCAGGTGGGGCTGCCCCAGTTCCCGGTCAGCGGCAGCACGGCGACGATCGGCGCGATCGTCGGGCTGATCGTCGTCCTGGCGGTGACTCTGGGAGCCGCGATCCTCGGCGGCAAGGCGGGCACGCGCTTCCACACGAAGATCGATCGGGCGGAGGCTCGGTGATCGCAGGACCCCCTAGAACAGCTGATTCTCCCCCGAGAAGATCTCCGACACCGAGTCGTCGGTGAAGATCCGACGGACCGAGTCGGTGAGGATGTCGGCGCTGGTGAGCTGACGTATGAGGGGCGGCGCCCCGTCGCGCAGCGGCACGGTGTCGGTGACCACTATCCCCGAGAGCGGCGAGGCCGCGAGCGTCTCGAACGCGCGCCCGGCGAAGAGACCGTGGGTGGCCACGGCGAAGACCTTCGAGGCGCCGCGCTCGATCACGGTCTGAGCCGCCGCGGCGAGCGTTCCGCCCGTGCCGATGATGTCGTCGACGATCACCGCCACCTTGCCCCGCACGTCGCCGATGACGGTGCCGATCTCGGCCACGCCCTGAGCCGGGCGCTCCTTCTCGAGCAGCGCGTAGGTCGTCCCGACCTTGCGGGCGAAGTTGCGGGTGAGCTTCACCCGGCCGGCGTCGGGGGCGATGACCACGAGGTCCTCCTCGTCGCCGAGCTGGTCCTTGACGTGCTGGGTGAGGATCGGCATCGCCGTCATATGGTCGACCGGCTTCGAGAAGAAGCCCTGGACCTGGCCGGCGTGAAGGTCCATGGTCACTACGCGGTCGACGCCCGCGGTCTCGAGCATCTTGGCCACCAAGCGGGCGGTGATCGGCTCGCGCGGGGCCGACTTCTTGTCCTGGCGCGAGTAGCCGTACCACGGGGTGACCGCGATCACCCGGTGGGCCGAGGCGCCCACGGCGGCCTCGATCATGATCAGGAGCTCCATCAGCGCGTCGTTGGCGCTGATGCCCTCGCGCTCGTTGCCGCAGATCGACTGGACGATGAAGATGTCCGCTCCGCGGATGGAGTCGGCGTAGCGGCAGTAGACCTCGCCGTCGGGGAAGGTCTTGAGGCCGGCGTCGGTCAGCTCCATGCCGAGGCGCTCGGCGATCCGTTGTCCGAGCTCGCCGCTGGCCCTCCCCGCAGCGACCATCATGCGCTTGTCGTAGCCGATCGGGAGGCTCTTCGCCGCCGCTATGGCGTCGGTCTCCAGCGTGGTCACTCGGCTTCCTCCTCCTCGCTCGCCCGCTCGGCGTAGCCCTCGACGTTGCGCTGGCGCGACCGGGCGATGCCGAGAGCGCCCGCGGGGACGTCGTCGACGATCACCGATCCCGCGCCAGTGTACGCGCCGTCGCCTACCTGCACCGGCGCCACGAAGGCGGTGTCGACGCCCGTGCGCACGTTGCGGCCGATGTGCGTGCGGTGCTTGTCGCGGCCGTCGTAGTTGGCGGTGATGTTGCCCGCGCCGACGTTGGCGCCCTCGCCGATCTCCGCGTCGCCGATGTAGGACAGGTGCGGGACCTTCGCGCCGCGGCCCACGTGCGCGTTCTTGACCTCGACGAAGCTCCCGACCTTGGCGTTCTCGCCGATGCGCGCCGCGGGCCGCAGGTAGGCGAACGGCCCGATGGTCGCGCCGGCCGCGACCTCGGCCTCGACGAGCTGCGAGTGTGCGGCGTGCACGCGTTCGCCCAGGGTGGACCCGTGGATCGTGGTCTGCGGGCCGATCGTGCAGCGCCGCCCGATTCGGGTACCGGCGGTGAGCGTCACCCCGGGCGCGATCGTGGTGTCCTCGCCGATCTCGACGTCGGCGTCGAGGTAGACGGTCTCGGGGGCCGAGAAGCTCACCCCGGCGCGGGCGTGGCGCTCGATGAGGTCGAGGCGCGCCACCCGCTCGACCTCCATGAGGTCGGCACGATCGTTGACCCCGAGCGCGCTGCGCACGTCGTCGGTGCGATGCGTGGCGATCCTGCACTCGCGCTCGCGCAGCAGCGGGAAGACGCCGGTCAGGTAGCGCTCGCCGTCGGTCTCGGCCACGCGGGAGAGGGCCTCGAGCAGGTCGGCGGGGCGGAAGGCGTAGCTGCCGAGGTTGATCTCCCGCACCGCGAGCTCGGACGCGGGAACGTGCTCGGGGTATTTCGTCTCGACGAGGCGCTCGACGTCGCCGTAGGCGTCGCGGAGGATGCGCCCGTAGCCGGTGGGGTCGAGCTTGTCGGTGGTCAGCAGGGTGGCGGCGGCGTCGCGCTGGGCGTGGCGGGCCAGGAGGGCCCTCAACAGCTCGGCGGTGACCAACGGGTGATCGCCGGAGAGGACGACCACATCGCCGTGCTCGGCGCTCGCGGCCTCGATCTGGTTGCGGGCGGCGAGGACCGCTGCGCCCGTTCCCTCGCCCGCGCGCTGCTCGGCGAGCTCGGTGCCCGCGGGCAGGGCGCGGTCGAGTCCGGAGCCCGGACGGGCGACGCAGACCACGCGCTCGGCTCCGGCCTCACGCGCCGCGTCGATCACCCACTCGATCATGGGGCGGCCGCAGACGGCGTGCAGGACCTTGGGCAGCGAGGAGCGCATGCGGGTGCCGTGGCCGGCGGCCATGACGAGGACGGTGGGGGCAGAGGAGGACACGCGCTCAGCGTAACGAGCCGGGGTGGCGGACCGGCGGTGGCGGGATCTATCCTCGGGCGCCGTTGGGGAGTGGTGTAACTGGCAGCACGGGACACTTTGGATGTTCAAGATCAGGTTCGAATCCTGGCTCCCCAGCTAGTCGCCTCCCTCCTCGCGGGGGACGCGCCCGGCCTCGGCGCCGCGTTCGGTGGCCGGGCCCGCCGGGGGTGCGAGTCCCAGTACGCGCATGGCCTTGAGCCCCAGTCCGAGGCGCTCGCGGCCGTCGCTCGAGCCCACGTCGAAGCCGGTGAGCTCGCGAACCCGCTCGAGCCGGTAGCGGACGGTGTGGCGGTGGGTGAACAGGCGCTGGGCGGTGCCGGCCACGCTCGCGTCGGAATCGAGATAGGTCTCGAGGGTCCGCAGCAGCGCGGTCTCGTACTGCTCGTCGTAGGCCACCAACGGCGCGATGGTCTCGGCGTAGAAGCGCTCGAGCTCCTCCGGGTCCTCGCTCATGGACGACAGCAGCAGCCGGTAGGAGCCGGTCTCCTCGAAGGCCAGCGTCTGCTCGCCGCGGGCCTCGGCCACGTTCGCCGCCAGCAGAGCCTCCGCGCCGGCGCGGTAGAGATCCGCGGCGTCGGTGACGTAGCGGCTGCGGGCGACGGCGAATCCGTGCTGGGGGAAACGGCTCTCGAGCTCGCGCAGGACCGCGGTGGCGGCCCGCTCGGCCAGCGGCGGGTCGGCGCCGGGGACGACGATCACGAGCTCGCCCTCGCCGCCGGCACCGGCGCGGCCCCGTGCGTCGCGCTCCGGGCCGCCGCGCCGGCGGCCGGAGATGTCCTGGATCGAGGCGCCGAGGGCGCCGGT
>CADCVU010000163.1 GCA_902806245.1 uncultured Solirubrobacterales bacterium | reverse complement strand
CACGCGCTCCTTCATCGACTGCGACCAGCACCCCCCCACCCCGATCACCCGGTTCGGATTCTCGCTCTTGAGACGCTTGGCCTCACCCAGGTGGGCCACGAAGCGATTGTCGGCAGACTCGCGGATCGAGCAGGTGTTGAAGAGGATGAGGTCCGCCTCGTCGCGGACCGGGGCCTCGCAGTAGCCCAACGACTCGAGCATCCCCTTCATTCGCTCCGAGTCGTGCTCGTTCATCTGGCAGCCGAAGGTGGTGAGGTGGTAGCGCTTCGGTGTTGCCTCCCTCGGGTACGCTCGCTTCGCTCGCTCAGAGAGCCCCTCGATAGGCAACACCTGGGCGCTGGCATTCCGGCTCGGACTCATCCGCACAACCTTATTTTGCGTAGTCCACGGCCCGGCTCTCGCGGATCACCGTGACCTTGATCTGGCCCGGGTACTCGAGCTCCTTCTCGACGTCCCGGGCGATGGCGTGCGAGAGGAGCGCGGCGGCGTCGTCGTCGACGTCCTCGGGGCTGACGATCACCCGGACCTCGCGGCCGGCCTGCATGGCGAAGACCTTGTCGACGCCGGGGTGGCGGGTGGCGATGCCCTCGAGCTCGCGCAGACGCTTGACGTAGTGCTCGAGCGACTCGCCGCGGGCGCCGGGGCGCGCGCCCGAGAGCGAATCGGCGACCTGCACGACGACGGCCTCGATGGTCTGTAGCTCGACCTCGTTGTGGTGGGCCTCCATGGCGTGCGCGACCGCGCCGGTCTCGCCGTAGCGGCGGGCGATGTCGCCGCCGACGAGGGCGTGCGGACCCTCGATCTCATGCGTGACGGCCTTGCCGATGTCGTGCAGGAGCGCCGCGCGCCGGGCGGTCTTCGGATTGGCCCCGAGCTCCGCGGCGAGCGTGCCCGCCAGATTCGCGCACTCGACCGAGTGGGCGAGCACGTTCTGGCCGTAGCTCGTGCGGTAGCGCAGCTTCCCGAGCAGCTTGATCAACTCGGGGTGAAGGGAGCCGGCCTCGGCGTCGAAGACCGCCTGCTCGCCGACCTCGACGATGTGGCTCTCCATCTCGGACACGGCCTGGTCGTAGGCGTCCTCGATCCGGGCGGGATGTATGCGCCCGTCCTCGAGAAGCTTCTCGAGGGTGATCCGAGCGATCTCGCGGCGGACGCCGTCGAAGCCCGAGAGGACGACGGTCGACGGAGTGTCGTCGACGATGAAGTCGATGCCCGTGAGGGTCTCGAGCGAGCGGATGTTGCGGCCCTCCTTGCCGATGATCCGGCCCTTGAGATCGTCGGAGCGCAGCTGCACGACCGACACCGTGGTCTCGACGGCGTGGCCGGCCGCGAGGCGCTGCATCGAGGTGGCGAGGATGCTGCGGGCCCGGCGGTCGGCCTCCTGTCTCGCCTCCTCCTCGGCCTGGCGGATCTTGCGCGCGCTGTCGTGCTCGAGCTCGTCCTCGAGCTCCCGCAGCATGAGCTGCTTGGCCTGACCGGCGGTCAGCCCCGCGATCCGCTCGAGCTCGCGCAACTGGTCGCGGCGAGCGCCCTTGATCTCCTCCTGGCTGCGCTCGAGGTTGCGCTGGCGGTCGGCGAGCGTCTGCTCACGGCGCTCGAGGTCGGCGGTCCTGACGTCGATCGACTGCTCCTTGCCGAGCAGCCGCTCCTCGATCCGCCCTACCTCGGCGCGGCGCTGGACGAGCTCGAGATCGAGCTGCTCGCGCAGGTCGGCGGTCGAGGGACCCGCGGAGGCTTCCGCGTCATCTTCGAAGGGGTCGCCCGCCCGCGGGCTCGCGGTCAGGGCCACGCCGCTGGACGAGGCCGAGCCGGCGTCACCACCGGCGTCGGCGCTGAGCGCGCCGCTCTGGGTCCTCAGGCCACGCGCCCGGTGCGTCGTGACGACGGCGGTCACGGCGGCCCCAGCGGCGAGCACCGCCAGAAGGACCAACACGATCTCCATCTCGGGTGCCTCCTCGTTTCCACGTCCGCGGACGCGGCGCTCGAAATCCGTTCGACCGGCCGGGAGCCGGGTCGCAGGCACCTGCAGCGTGCGCTCTTGAGGTCAGCGGTGGCCAAGGGCGACCGCGCCGCTACGTCCGGGACGCGCTAGCTCGCTCCTTTCGGCTCGTCCTCCGCGTGGTCCGTGCGTGTCAAGTCTCTACCTCTGAAAAGCGCATCAGCAGCAAGTCCACCTACGGCGGCCGGCTCGGCCGCTCGACCCAAGGTTAGTACCGCCGGGCGCCCCCATCAAGCCCCGGGCGAGCGCGGCCGCCGGACTCGGTCGGCCGGGATCGCCGCTCGCGCTCGTGGCGACGCACCGCCGCATAGGCGACCTCGGCCTCGTAACCGCGGCGCACGAGCAGACCGAGCGCTCGGTTGCGAGCGCGGTCGTCGCCCGGCGCGGCCGGCAGTCGCCGGTCCAGCAGGGCGCACGCGGCCTCGAGCTCGTCCTCCGCGCCCTGGTTCTCGAGGGCCCGGTCCACCAGCTCGTCCGCCACCCCCCGCCGGCCGAGGTCGCGCGCGATGCGCTCCCGGCCCCAGCCGTCGAGGCGCCGCCGGTCCTCGGCGAACCGGCGCGCGTAGTCGGCGTCGTCGAGGTAGCCCGAGGACGCCACCTCCTCGAGCGCCGCGGCTGCCGCGTCGGGCTCGACTTCGCGCCGCTCGAGCATGGCCCTTATCTCGGCCACCGTATGCGCGCGCCGCGAGAGGGCGCGCCAGATCAGCTCGAGCGCTCTCCGGCGTCCCGCTTCCTCGTCGACGCGGGACGCCGGACGCGCCATCGGACTCGGAGCGTCTGTCTCGGCGGCGCTCAGGCCACCTGGCGCACCGGAGCCGGGGCGCTCTCGGTGCCGTTCGCCGCACCGTTCGTCCCCGCCTCGGCGGGAGCGGCGCCCGCGCCGTTCGTATTCGTGACCGGCGCCCCGCGCCGCTCTACGCCCAGGGCCTCGTAGATGCGGCCCTCGATGGTCTCGGCGACGGCGGGGTGCTCGCGCAGGTAGGCCTTGGCGTTGTTGCGGCCCTGGCCGAGCCGCTCGTCGCCCAGCGAGAAGAACGAGCCGGACTTCGTGACGATCTTGTTCTCGATGCCGAGGTCGATCAGACAGCCCTCGGTGGAGATTCCCTCGCCGTACTCGATGTCGAACTCGGCCTGGCGGAACGGCGCGGCGACCTTGTTCTTGACGACCTTGACCCGGACGCGGTTGCCGACCGCCTCCGTTCCCTCCTTGAGGGTCTCGATGCGGCGGATGTCGAGCCGCATCGAGGAGTAGAACTTGAGCGCCCGTCCGCCCGGCTGGGTCTCCGGCGAGCCGAACATGACGCCGACCTTCTCGCGGATCTGGTTGGTGAACAGGCACAGCGTGCCGGCCCGGTTGAGGTTGCCGGCGAGCTTGCGCGTGGCCTGGCTCATCATGCGGGCCTGGAGGCCGACGGTCTGATCGCCCATCTGCCCCTCGAGCTCGGCCTTGGGGGTGAGCGCGGCGACGGAGTCGACGGCGACCACGTCGATCGCCCCCGGGCGAACGAGCACGTCGGCGATCTCGAGCGCCGGCTCGCCGTAGTCGGGCTGGGAGACGAGCATCTCGTCGACGTCGACGCCGATGCGCTTGGCGTACTGCGGATCCATGGCGTGCTCGGCGTCGATGAACGCGCACGTGCCGCCCTGGCGCTGGGCCTCGGCGAGGACGTGGTAGACGAGTGTCGTCTTGCCCGAGGACTCGGGACCGAAGACCTCCACGATGCGCCCGCGCGGCAGACCGCCGACCCCGAGCGCGAGGTCGAGCGAGAGCGCCCCGCTCGGGATCGTCGATACCCGGACCGCCGCCCGCTCGTCGCCCATGCGCATGATCGAGCCCTTGCCGAAGTCGCGCTCGATCTGCCCGAGCGCGTTTCCTAGGGCCGACTCGCGCGCCTTTGCCGCCTTCTCCTGATCCTTGTCCATGGCCTGGGCTCCTGATTCTCGTCCGTGTCTCGGTCTTCCTGGCTGGAGGCAAGCTAAGGGTCGGATCGGACGTCGTGGGCACGCTCGTGTAACGACTTCGCCACCGCTTCGAGACCGGTGGGTGAAACCGCAGCGCCGGTAGGGTGGCGAGCCGGATGACCCTCCCCCTTCCCCACGTCTACGGCGTCGAGCACCGCTGGATCGAGGCTGGCGGCGTGCGTCTGCACGTCGCCGAGGCCGGCGCCGGAGAACCGCTGGTGCTCCTGCACGGCTGGCCCCAGCACTGGTACGAGTGGCGCGACGTGATCGGCCCCCTGGCCGCGCGCTACCGGGTCATCTGCCCCGACCTCCGCGGCTTCGGCTGGTCCGAGGCGCCGCCTCGCGGTTACGACAAGGAGACCCTGGCCGACGACGTGATCGCCCTGCTCGAGGCGATGGGGCTCGAGCGGGTGCGCCTGGCCGGCCACGACTGGGGCGGCTTCGTCGGCTTCCTGCTCTGCCTGCGCCGGCCCGATCTGGTGGAGCGCTTCGTGGCCCTCAACATCATCCACCCCTGGCCGCGACTCGACGCGCGCACGGTGCTCGACCTGTGGCGCCCGCTGCACGCCTACGTCCTGAGCGCGCCGGTCGTCGGCCAGTGCCTGCTGCGCCACGTACCCGCCGTCCTGCGCCGCCTCCTGCAGGCGGCGGCGCGCCCGGGCACCTTCACACGGGCCGAGCTCGACGCCTTTGCCGACCCGCTGCGAGACCCGGCGCGGGCACGCGCCACGACCGCCCTCTACCGCGCCTTTGTCCTCGGCGAGCTGCCGGCGCTCGCGCGTGGGCGCTACGCGGGGACTCGGCTGAGGACCCCCACCCTGTTCCTGTTCGGCACCTCGGACCAGGTGATCACCGAGCGGATCCTCCGCGGCTTCGACGACCACGCCGACGACATGGAGCTCGAGCTCGTGCCGGGGGTCGGCCACTTCATCGTCGACGAGCGCCCGGAGCTCGTCGTCGAGCGGATGCTCGACTTCTTCTCGCGCGGACTCTAGGCGCGAACGAGCCGGCGACGCTCGATCGCCTCGTAGCGCGCGCCGGCGGGATGCAGGTGCGAGCGGTAGAGCGTGACCCGCTCAAAGGAGAGGGGGGTCACCGGCGGCGCCGGCAGCCGTCGGCTCGCTCGCTCTCCGCGGACTCGCGCGAGCGTGAGGTGTGCCCAATAGGCGCGTTCCTCCAGCTCGTGCAGACCCGCGGCCGCCAGCGTGCCGGCCACCGCCGCCGCCACGTCTCGGGCCCGGCCCTCACGGTCGTCGAGGTCGAGCGCGAGCAGCCGTGGAGCTCGGCGCGGCAGCGTCACGAGGCGACGAGCGCGGAGCACCGGCGCGGACAACCCGGCCACCGCGGACAATCCGGCCCTAGAGATCGCCGAGATCGCGTCCTCGTCGCGAGTCCCGAGGAAGGCCACCGTCACGTGCAGCGACTCAGGCCCCGGCAGGCGGAGCTCCTCCCGTCTGCCCAGAGCCTCCTCGCGCCAGGCCGCCAGCGCCGAGCGAGTCGGCTCGTCGGGATCGAGCGCGAAGAAAAGCCGGGCGCCCCTGCGCTCGGCCGGCGCGCGCTCGCCCGTCGCCGCCCGGCTCAGAGTTCTGCCGACTCTCCGCGCAGGAGCCGCCGCAGCAGATGCAGCGCGACGGTGGTCGAGCGATCGCGTACGTCGGGCCGCTCGCCGGGGATGACCAGGTCGCGGGCGAGCTCGAAGCCATCGGCCAGGCGTGCGGCGAAGCAGACATAGCCCACCGGCTTGTCCTCCGTCCCCCCGCCCGGCCCCGCCACCCCGGTCACGGCCACCGCGGCGCCCGCCCCGAAGCGCGCGAGCGCGCCCTCGGCCATCGCGCTCGCCACCGGCGCCGACACGGCCCCGTGGCGCTCGATCAGCTCGAAGTCGACGCCGAGCAGCCGGGCCTTCGCCTCGTTGGCGTAGGGCACGACCCCGCCCGCGAACCACGCCGAGGCCCCGGCCGGGGCGCTCAGCCGGCCCGCCAGCTCGCCCCCCGTGCACGATTCCGCCACCGCGACCGTCCGCCCGGAGTCGGTCAGCAGGGCCGCGACCTGCTCGTCGACGCTCGTGCCGTCGTCGGAGAAGAGCTCCGTTCCGTGGCGCTCGCGCACGAGCTCGAGCAGCTCCTCCCACGCCGCCCGCGCCGGCGGCTCGTACCGGACCGCGACCTCGAGCTCGCCGCGACGCAGGCAGGTGGTCACCTCGAGGTCCTCGAGCCCGTCGATCTGCTCCTCGCCCACCCGCAGGGTCTCGGCGATCTCGGACTCGGGGATGCCCACGAGGCGCAGCATCCGCTGCTCGAACTGCGACCGCCCGGCGCTGGCGGCGCGGAAGGTCGCGGTCTCGAGGGCCTCGGGCCACAGTCCGTGCAGCTCGCTCGGAGGACCGGGAAGGACGACCACCGCGGGTCCCTCGCGTCCGTCGGCCGGGGCGACCACGAGGCCGGGCGCCGTTCCGGCGGGGCCGAGCACCTCGGCGCCCCGCGGGATCGTCGCCTGCTTGCGCGTGGATGTGCGGATGGCCTCGGGGTCGAGCCCGCGCCAGCGCTTGAGCAGCGGCTCGACGATCGCCGCGATGCGCCGTTCGAGCTCGGCGTCGAGGTACATCTCACGGCCCTGGAAGCGGGCCACGACCTCGGCCGTGAGGTCGTCGGCGGTCGGCCCGAGGCCTCCGCTGGTGATCACCAGATGGACCCCCTCGCCCGCCAGGAAGCGCAGCGACGCCTCGAGGTCCTCCCGGCGGTCGCCGCAGATGGTGATGTGGGCGAGCTCGATCCCCAGCTCGGCCAGGCGGTCGGAGAGCCAGGGGCCGTTGCGGTCGCGCACGCGGCCGGCGAGGACCTCGGTCCCGGTGACCACGATCCCGGCGCGAGCGCCCATCAGCAGGCCGGGAGCGCCGGCGGCCTCATACGCAGGGTCGCTCGTTGAGCGGAAGCGGGCGCGGGCGCTTCGCCGGCGTAAAGGCGAGGCCGACCGCACGACCGTCGGAGCCGAGGTCGACCCTGCGGCCGTTGGCCCGGACCTCGGCGGAGGGACGGCCCAGGTTGAGACGCACGCGCTTGCCGCGGAAGGTCCGCGGCGAGGTCAGGCTCCCCTCGAAGATCGGGTCACGGTCCGCCCCGCGATCGACGCAGACGTAGGTCGGGCCCTCCGGGATGATCCTCAGGGAGACCGACTTGGGCCGGCTGCGCCGCTCCGCGCGCTCGCGCTCGCGCGTACGGGCGCGGCGATCCTCGCGCTCCTGCTCGGCGGTCTGCCGGGCGTCGGTGCCGCCGCCGCCCGAGGGTTCATCGTCGCCGTTACCGGTCAGTCCGAGGACCAGGAAGAGGACGAGCACCGCGCTCACCACGCCGGCGACGATCAGACCGGTGGCGGGCGTACGGCGGTCGTAGCGGACCGGCTCGCGGCGCCGGCCCTGCGGTGCGCGCGATCCAAAGGCCGGCGCCGGCTCCTCGTCGGGCAGGCCCTCGTAGTCGGTGCGGAACTCCTCCACGAGCATGCGCGCGTCGAGTCCGAGGTGCTCGGCGTAGGTCTTGAGGAACGAGCGAACGAAGGTCGGCCCGGGCAGAAGGTCGAACTCCTCGTTCTCGAGCGCGCGCAGATACTTGGCGCGGATCTTCGTCGCCCGCTCGACCTCGCCGATGTCGACGCCTTGGCGGATGCGCGCGTCGCGCAGGGTCTCTCCGATCCGGGGCACGGGCACATTCTGACGCACCGGCAGCGGCTCGTCCGGGGCCAACCCGTCGAGGGCTCCGGTGGCTCAGGGAGCGCTCGCCGCCCCGGCCCCCACCGGCTCGTCGAGCGCGGCGAGCACCCGCGGGACCTCCCCCTCGGAGATCAGCACCTGGCGCGCCTTGGAGCCCTCGAAGCCGGAGATGACGCCGCGGCGCTCCATCATGTCGATCAGCCGGCCGGCGCGGGTGTAGCCGACCCGCAGCCGGCGCTGGAGCATCGAGGTCGAGGCCGAGCCGAGCTGGGCGACCGTGGCGATGGCCTCGCCGAGCAGCTCGTCGGCGTCGGGATCGAAGTCCTCGGGCGCCCCCGGTTCGTCCTCGGACTCGACCTCCTCGAGCAGCTCCTCGAGCAGCTCGGGCTCGCCCTGGCGTCGCCAGTGGTCGGTGATCCGCTCGATCTCCTCCTCGGAGATGAACGCGCCCTGGATGCGCGCGCCGCGCGACTCGGTGGCCGGGCGGAAGAGCATGTCGCCCTGGCCGAGCAGCGACTCGGCGCCGTTCGAGTCGAGGATTACCCGCGAGTCGGTCTGCGAGGAAACGGCAAAGGCGATCCGGGCCGGGACGTTGGCCTTGATCATCCCGGTGATGATGTCGGCGCTCGGGCGCTGGGTCGCGAGCACGAGGTGGATGCCCACCGCCCGCGACTTCTGGGCCAGGCGGATGATCGCGTCCTCGACGTCGGCGGGCGCGACCATCATCAGGTCGGCGAGCTCGTCGATGACGCACAGGATGTAGGGCAGCGGGCGCTCGCCGCGTCCCTCGCGGACCTTGTTGAGCTCGACGAGGTTGCGCGAGCGCGCCATCGACATGATCGAGTAGCGCTCCTCCATCTCCTTGATGAGGTTCGCGAGGACGTTGGCGGCGACGCGTGGGTTCGTGACGACCGGGGTGATCAGGTGGGGGATCGACTCGTAGTGGTTGAGCTCGACCTGCTTGGGATCGACGAGCACGAGCTTGACCTCGTGCGGCGAGGCGTGCAGGAGGATCGAGGAGAGCATCGCGTTGACGCAGCCCGACTTGCCGGAGCCGGTCGTGCCCGCGACGAGGATGTGGGGCTGCTTGGCCAGGTCGGTGCCGATGGCCTTGCCGGCGATGTCCTTGCCGAGCCAGACGGTCAGCGGCGACCAGCCGCTCGGGGCCTCCTGGTAGACGTCGCCGAGGTGGACGATCCGGCGGTGGCGGTTGGGGACCTCGACCCCGACGGCGGTCTTCCCCGGGATGGGCGCGAGGATCCGCACGTCGGTGGCGGCCAGCGCGTAGGCGATGTCGTCCTTGAGCTGGGCGACCTTGGACATCTTCGTCCCCGGGGCCAGGCGGAGCTCGTAGCGGGTGATGTGCGGGCCGGAGACCGTCCCGGTCACCGACGCGTCGATCCCGAAGTGCGACAGCGCCTCGACGAGCTGGGCGGCGAGACGGATCTCCTCGCCCCTGTCGGCCGGGCGGCCGTCGTCCTTCGAGCGCTTGAGGAAGCTCGGCCGCGGCGGGGAGTAGACGAAGTCGTCGGCCTCGGTGACCGAGGCGCGCAGGCGGCCCTGGGGGGTCAGGTCCTCGGGCGCGTAGCGGTCGGCGGCGGGGGAGGCGGGATCCCGAGGGGTTTCCCCGGGCGCGATCGCCGTCACGTCGTCGCCTCCGGGTGCCTCGACCGTCGCCTCGGCGGGCTCGTCGCTCGGCGCCTCGGCGAGCTCCTCATCCTCGACCGGGAACTCCGGCGGCGGGGTGAACTCGGGCACCTCGCCGTAGAGGTCGTGGTCGTCTGCCTCGCCGGTCGATTCCTCGTGCCGCAGCGCCGGCATCTCGACGTGGGTGGCTCGCACCACGGGCTCCCCGTCGGGCGGCTGAAGCTCGTCGGATCTCGTGCTGCGCCGTGGCGGCTCGGGATCGTCCGCCGCGTCGAAGCCGTCGTGAGAGGTCAGGCCGCCGTCCGCGGCCTCCGCCGGCGCCGGCCGCGGCGTCCGGGCTCGCCGCGCGGTCGAGCCCGCTCGCGAGGAGCCGCGGACGACCACCGCGGCGAACTCGGTCGTCGACTCCCGCACCCGCCGGGAGGTCGAGGCCACGCCCTCCCCCGTGGCCCGCAGCACTCCGGCCACTGTCGCGCCGGTGAGCAGCAACAGGCCGCTCAGGAACAGGAAGACGGCGAGGATGTCGGTGCCCACCTCCTGGAGGAGCAGCCGGGTGACCCAGAACAGCGCCTCGCCCACCGCGCCGCCGTGAGCACGGAAGAAGGCGGAATCGAAGAAGCCCTCCCGCGGCGGTCGGGCGGGCCCGAGGCCGAAGGTCTCGGCGGCCAGTCCGAGCAGGAGGGCGGCGAGCAGGCAGGCCGCGCCGGCCTTGAGCGGCCGGGTGGTTGCAAGCATCGGGCGCAGCACCAGCACCGCGCCGAGCGCGAACACCGCCACCGGGGCGACGTAGGCCACCTGGCCGCCGGCGAACACCAGCGCATCGGCCAGGGCCTCGCCGAGCTCGCCTCCGGCCCATCCCAGGTAGAAGACAAAGGCGAGGAAGGCCGCGAGCGCCACCAGCGCCAGCCCGATGACGTCGAGATGACGCTGCTCGAGCTCGGGCAGGCGCCTGCGGCGCGGCGGCTTGCGCCGTGCGCGGGGCTTCGCCTTCCGTGGCGGTCGTCGGGTGGCCATGGCCTGCCTCCCTTCGACGCCGCGGGGCCTGCCCCTTCCCGCCGGCGCGAACGCCGACGGCCGCTGGGCCTACCATCTGTCCCATGACTCGAAGCGCGCGCGTCCTGGTCGTCGAGGACGACGTCGAGATCGCCGGGGCCCTGAGGCGCTCGCTCGCGCTCGAGGGATACGACGTGGAGCTCGCCGGGGACGGCCTGGCCGCCTTGGCCCGAGCCGAGACCTACGAGCCGGACGCGGTCGTGCTCGACATCGGGCTGCCCAAGCTCGACGGGGTCGAAGTCTGTCGCCGCCTGCGCGAGCGCGGCGACGTGCCGATCCTCATGCTGACCGCGCGCGACGGGGTCGAGACGCGGGTCGAGGGCCTCGACTCCGGCGCCGACGACTACCTGGTCAAGCCGTTCGAGCGGGCCGAGCTGCTCGCGCGCGTACGCGCGCTCCTGCGCCGGCGCCCGCCGCGGGGAGCCGCCTCCCTGGTGGTCGGCGACCTGCGGCTCAACCCCGACCGCCACGAGGCGGTGCGCTCCGAGCGGGTGCTCGACCTCACGAGCCGCGAGTTCGAGCTGCTCGAGCACTTCATGCGCAACGAGCGCCTCGTGGTCTCGCGCGAGTCGCTGCTGGAGGAGGTCTGGGGCTACGCGCCCTTCTCGGAGACCAACACCGTCGACGT
>CADCVU010000162.1 GCA_902806245.1 uncultured Solirubrobacterales bacterium | reverse complement strand
CGCGAGATAATCCGCGAGGTCGAGCCCGGCCGGACCTACGTCGACCGCGAGACCGGCGAGGAGTTCGAGGTCGTCGGGCGCGTGCTCCCGCTCGCGCCCTCCCCGAGCCAGCTCCCGTACTCGGTGGCCAACCTGCGCCTGTGCGGCTGCTCGCTCGAGCAGCTCGTCCAGAAGGACCTCAACGACTGCCCGCACTGCGGACGGCGGCTGCCCGCCGTCGAGCGCTGAGGCGCCCTATGCGCCGGCGCTGGTGGGCGACGGCGCTCGTCGCCGTGAGTGCGGCCCTTACGATCGGCTGCGGCGGCGGCGAGGAGGACCGGGACTCCGGGGCCGCAAGGCCGCCGGCCCCGCCGGCTCAGAGCGCCGAGCCCCAGCGACCGCCCGGGGACCGGCCGGAGACCGGCCGAGACGACGAGCGCCCGGACGGGAGCGGTTCGCGCGAGCCATCCGCCGAGCCGGAGCCGGGCGACGGCGGCGACTCGGGCGCATCGGGCGCTGGCGGCGGCTCAGGCGACGAGGGCTCCGGGGGTTCGGTCGATCCGGATCAGCCGGACGAAGAGGGAAACGATGTGCCGCCGCCTGCCGGGAGCCCGGCCGAGCGCTTCGAGCGCTTCTGTGAGAAGAACCCGCGCGAGTGCTTCTGACGGCGCACGCCCGCCCGGCTCAGCGCGTGCGGTGAGCCGGTAGCGGCGAGCGCCGCCTCCGTACCCGCACCGGCATCGGCCGGCGCAGCGGAGCTCCCCCGCGCCGCCGCGGAGGCCGCGGAGGACCGTGACCGTCGCGGGAACGACGTCGCGAGGGCCGGACCTCGCCGAGCGGAAGACCTAGGCCACCGCCGCCACCGTCGTCCTTGGGCTCCGGCTTCGGGCCGCCGCCCCCGCCGCCGCCCTCGTCAGACGAGTCGTCGTCGTCGCGCAGACGAAAGAACCATACGAGCCACACGATCAGCAGCCCGACGTCGAACACTCGCAGCCCGACCATGAAGATCCACCCCTCCGTGGTCACCCCGGCGATGGTACTCGGGCACGCCTCAGAGTCAAGGCCGACCGGCCCGGCCTGGCGCGACGCCGGTGGCGGGCAGGGGTAGGCCGCTTCGTGACGGAGCTCCACGCGCGGGCTCGCCGGCGAGCGAAAACCAAGCTGAGGGGCGGACGCAGGGAGCGACGCGTGCTCCGCACGCGAGCGACCGAGGACTCCCCCTCAGCGCCGGTTTGCAGCCGTCAGCGAACCCGCCTACTTGTGGCGGTAGGTGATCCGCCCGCGGTCCAGGTCGTACGGCGACAGCTCGATCTTGACCCGGTCGCCCGGCAGGATGCGAATGTAGTGTCGGCGCATCTTGCCGGAGATATGGCCGAGAACCTCGTGGTCGTTGTCGAGCCGCACGCGGAACATGGTGTTGGGGAGGGCCTCGGTGACCTCACCCTCCAGCTCGATCTTCTCTTCCTTCGACATAGCCGCCTACGGCGTGAGTCGCGGACTGAATCCGCCAGCGCTGCGAGCCCCGCCCGCGCGCTGCCTCACGTCTTCTCGACGTTCACCGCCTTTGGCCCCTTGTCGCCCTCTTCCTGCTCGTAGGAGACCTTGGAGTTCTCCTGCAGGGTCCGGAAACCCTGTCCGTTGATGCCGGTGTGATGGACGAAGAGGTCACGGCCGCCCTCGTCAGGGGTGATGAAGCCGTAGCCCTTCTCATCGTTGAACCACTTGACGGTCCCGGTTGGCATTCCGTCGTGCACCTTCCTGTCCTGCACGGCGTCCCGGTCCGCCAAACGCGGCCCAGCGCATCGCCCGTGCGTCTTTCCAGCCGGTGCCCCGGCCCCTAGCAGCGCCCAAAACTAGCAGTCGACGCGGAGCTCATCTCGCCGGGGCCGAGGCCTCGACGCGGTCGAGGAACCCCCCGATCGCACCGGCGACCTCGTACTCGCAGTCGGTGGTCAGCACGTGGCCACAGCCGGGCAGGAGCTCGAGTCGCGCTCCGGGAATGAGGGCAGCCAGCTCCTCTCCGGACCTCGGCGGGACCAACCGGTCGTCATCGCCGTGGAGGACGAGCACCGGCAGCGACAGGCCGCTCAGGCGCGAGCGCGTGTCGTGGCGGGCGATGGCCGCGAACTGAGCCGGTGCGGTCGCCAGGGGGGTCGCGTCGGCGGAGCGCAGGGCGAACTCCTCGGCGAGCCGCTCGGGGCTACCCCGTCGCGTGCGCGCCGAGTACAGCAGCGGCGAGACCACCCGCATCGTCCGCCCGGGTCCGAGCAGCGGCCGCAGCGCCAGCGAGGCGACCATTCGCCACGGCGGCGGCCCTCGGCGGCCACCGCTGCGCGCGCTCGTGCAGCACAGCGTGAGCGAGCGCAGGCGCTCGGGATGGGCGAGCGCGAGGTGCTGGACGATCATCCCGCCCATCGACGCGCCGATCACGTGAGCGCGCTCGAGGCCGGCGTCGTCGAGCACCGCGAGGACGTCGGCGGCCAGGTCGGCCATCGACCACAGCCCGCGCGGACGATCGGAGTCACCGGTGCCGCGGTTGTCGAGCACGATCGCCCGGCGCCCGGCGGCGATGTGGGGCAGCAGCCGAAACCAAGCGTGACCTGAGCCCATGAACCCCATGACGAGCACCACCGGCTCCCCGCCGCCGTAGCTTCGCCACGCGATCGGCGTCCCGTCCCCGGCGCGCGCGACGCCGGTCTCCTGCGGCTCGCTCTCGATGCGGCCGCTGAACCGGCCGCGGGCCGGTGCGCTCACCGCCCCTCGAAGGTGGCCTGCCCCGGACCATGCTCCAGAAAGGTGCGAACCGCGCCGCGCAGGTCGTCGGTGGCGAAGAGCTCGGGCACGATCTCCGCCGTCGCGTCGTCGGCGCCGCGGACGCCGTCGGCGAGGAAGGCACGCACCACCCGCTTGGTCGCCGCGTGCGCCCGCGTCGGGCCGCTGGCGAGTCGCTCGGCGAAGCCGGTCGCGCTCTCGAGCAGCTCGGCGTCGGCGCTCACGCGGTTGACCACGTTCCAGCGCTCGAGCGTCGCCGCGTCGAACAGCGCGCCGCTCATGACCAACTCGCGCGCCCGGGCCGGGCCGGCGCGCTCGGCCACGCGCTGGGTCCCGCCCATGAACGGCGAGACGCCGACGACGATCTCCACCAGCCCGAAGCGGGCGGACTCGGCGGCCCAGATCAGGTCGCAGGCCAGCGCGAGCTCGAAGCCCGCGGTGAGGCAGAGGCCATGGACGCAGGCCACGGTGGGGAAGGGAAGGTCCTCGACGGCATGGCTGAGGCGAAAGAGGCGGTGGGCGAGCTCGCGCGCGTCGTCCGGCGACAGTCCGTCGAACATGTTGACGTCGACGCCGCCGGTGAAGACCTTGCCCTCGGCGCGCACCACCAGGGCGCGGATGTCGGCCCGGCCGGCCTCCTGCACGGCGCTCTCGAGGTCGTCCATGACCTCGGCGCCGAACAGGTTGAGCGGCGGGTCCTCGAGGACCACATGCCCGACCGCGCCCTGGCGCTCGAAGCGCACGCGGGCACCGCCGTCGCGGGTGCCGGGCTCAGCCACGCAGCTCGTCCGCCACGCTCGAGAGCTCGTCGGGATCGGCCTGGCCGGGGTGGGCCGGGAGCCGAAGGGGGTCGTTGTCGTAGCGCGGGATGACGTGGAGGTGGAAGTGGAACACCGTCTGCCACGCGGCGGGCTCCGCCGCGTTGAGCAAATTGATCCCGTCGCAGCCGAGCTCTTCCCTCATCCGCCGGGCCAGGCGCCGCGCCGCGATCGCGGTGTGGCGGAGGTCGTCGTCGTCGATCTCGTACAGGTTCGGGGTGTGACGGCGCGGGATGACCAGGGCGTGGCCGCGCGTCCACGGGTTGAGATCCATGAACGCGATGGTGTGCTCGTCCTCGTCGACCCTCTGGGCGGGGACGTCGCCCGCCACGATCCCGCAGAAGATGCAGTCCTCGCCGGCCATCGGCCGCGCAGACTATTGGGTCGCGGCCGGCGCCGCTCGCTTCAGAGCCAGCCGCTGCGGCGGAAGCGCACGTAGAGGGTGATGCAGACGATCGCCATGATCCCGACGACCAGCGGATAGCCGTAGGCCCAGCGCAGCTCGGGCATGAACTCGAAGTTCATCCCGTAGATCCCGGCGATCATGGTGGGCACGGCGACGATCGCAACCCACGCGGAGATCTTGCGCATGTCCTCGTTCTGGCGCACGCCGATCTGGCTCAGGTTGGCGGTCAGCACGCTGGTCAGCAGCTCGCGGTTGCCCTCGGTCTGCTCGACGACGCGGGCGAGGTGATCGCGCACGTCGCGGAAGTAGGATGCCATCGAGCTGTCGATGTGGGGAACGGTGTCCTCGCACAGCCCGTCGAGCGCATCGGCCAGCGGCCCGGTGGCGCGCGAGAACTCGAGGATCTCGCGCTTGAGCCTGAAGATCCGCTCGGCGGAGTTCGTGCGCTCGGGCGAGAAGACCTCCGCCTCGACCTCCTCGATGTCCTCCTCGAGGGCACGCGCCACCGGCACGTACTCGTCGACGACACGGTCGACGATGGCGTGGAGAACCGCTTCCGGTCCGCGGCGGAGGCGATCGGGCGACTCCTCCACGGCGCGGCGGACCTGAGCGAGCGCGGTGGCCTCGCCGTGGCGCACGGAGACCAGGAACCCGTCGCCCACGAACAGGAGGATCTCCCCGAGCTCGATGTCGTCGCTCTCGTCGTAGTAGCGCGCGGGCTTGAGCACCATCAGCAGCGTGTCGTCGTAGATCTCGACCTTCGGCCGCTGGTGCGCCTTGATCGCGTCCTCGACCGCGAGCTCGTGCAGGCCGAACTCGACCCGCACGGACTCGAACTCCTCCTCGGTGGGCTCGTGCAGGCCGATCCACACGAAGGTGTCGTCGTCGTGGCCGGCCTCGAACGCGTCTCTGAGAGCCACCTCGCCGTCACGGCGAGTGCCGTCCTCGTACACCGCACAGTCGACGATCATCGCTGCTGATTGTGGCGCAGCCGGCGGGCGAGGTCGAGCGCCGAGGCGCGATCGGTGGCCTCGCCGGCGAAGCGGGCCTCCCGGAGGTCGGCCAGCAGCCGGCCGAGCTCGGGGCCGCGCGGCATCTCGAGCTCGGCGGCGAGCTCGTCGCCGCGCACGGGCGCGCGCGGCGCACCCCCGGAGGCGCGCCACTCGAGCGCCTCGTCCATGAGCTCCCGCGCGAGGTCGAGGTGGGCGGCGATCGCCCGTTGGTGGCTGCGCCCGCGCGTGGCCAGGCGGTCGGCGCAGGAGAGCAGCGTGACCTCGACCTCGACCGGCTCGCAGGTGCGCAGGTAGCGGAAGACGGCCCGCCGCGAGAGCGGACGCTCGTGGACGAGGAAGCCCAGCACGAGGTGGTGCTCGCTCAGCGCGGAGAGGTAGGAGCGCAACCGCTCGCTCGTGCGCAGGCGACGGCAGAGCGCCCGCGTCATCTCGGCGCCGACGCGGTCGTGGCCGAGGAAGGTCACGCGCCCGTCGGGGCGCACGCCGCGCGTGGCCGGCTTGCCGATGTCGTGGAGCAGGGCGCCGAGGCGCAGGGCCTGACCGCGGGTGAGCTCGCCGGCCAGCGGCTCGTCGAGAACGCGGCGCAGCGTGGCCGCGGCCTGCGAGCCGAAGAGCTCGTCGAGCCGCTCTTCGTTCTCGACCTGGCGGCGCACGACCTCGAGCGTGTGCCCGTGGACGTCGAGGTCGTGGAAGTGGCTCTGCTCCACGCCGCGCAGGGCCTCGACCTCGGGGAGGATCGCCCCGAGCAGGCCGAGGCGATCGGCCAGGCGCAGCCCGTCGCTCGCGCCCTCGGCGACCAGGATCCGCTCGAGCTCGGCGAACACCCGCTCCGGCGAGGTCTCGACCACCCGCGGCGCGGCCCGGCGAGTCAGCCGCTCGGTCTCCGCGTCGGGGGAGAGCGCGAGCTCGGTGGCCAGGCGGGCCAGGCGCAGGGGGCGCAGCGGGTCTGCGGCGTAGGCCGAGCGCTCGAGCGCCGGGCCTCCGAGCACCCGTAGGACGCCGGCCTCCAGGTCGCCCAGGCCGCCCAGAGGATCGACGGGCCGGCCCCCGGCCAGGGGGACGGCCACCGCGTTGACCGAGAAGTCGCGCTCGGCCAGGTCCTCCTCGATCGAGCCGCCGCGCAGACGGGAGACGTCGCACACCCAGCCCTCGTGGCGGTCGAGGGCCCGCCAGGCGCCGAAGGACTCCGAGAGCGGGAAGACCGCGCCGCGCACGTGGGCGGCGACCGCGCGGGCCACGCGCTCGGGATCTTCGTCGACGGCGAGGTCGATGTCGCGCAGCGGCCGCCCGAGGGCGGCGTCGCGCACCGTCCCGCCGACGATCCAGGCCTGCGGTGCCTCGGGGTCGTCCCCCGCCGCCAGGGCGGCGCGGACCGCGCGCACCGGCGCCTCGGCCGCGAGGCGCTCCTCGAGCTCGCTCACCGGGTCTCGTGGCGGCGGGGCACGCGCGGCAGCAGTCCGCAGGTGACCTCGTAGTTGATCGTCTCGAGCCGGTGCGCGACCTCCTCGCAGAGGATCCGCTCGCCGTCCTGCACCCCGATGAGCACGACTGGATCGCCGACCTCCGCGCCGGCGGCGGCGTCCGCCGCCGGGCCGAGGTCGATGGTGAGGTTGTCCATGCTCACCGTGCCGGCGAGGCGCCGGCGGCGCCCCCGGACGAGGACCTCGGCGCGATTGGAGAGGGCGCGTCGCCAGCCGTCGCCGTAGCCGATCGGCACGATGCCGACCCAGGTCGGTTCCCGTGCCTGCCAGGTGCGCCCGTAGCCCGCGCTCCAGCCCGGCTCGAAGCGCTTGACCGCCGCGAGGTGGGACTCGAGGGACAGCGCGGGCTCGAGTCCGCGCTCGGCCGGGTCTTCGCCGAAGGGATCGAGGCCGTAGACGGCGATGCCGCAGCGCGCGAGGTCGAAGTGGGCGGCCGGGTCGCGGAAGACGGCGGCGCTGTTAGCGGCGTGGGCGATCAGGCCGGGGTAGGCCCGCCTCGTGGAGCCCACGAAGTCGGTGAAGCGGGCGAGCTGAGCTCCGAAGTGCCCGTCGCCGAGCTCGTCGGCGGTGGCGAAGTGGGTCATGAGCCCGACGAGCTCGAGCCGCTCGTCGGCGGTCACCAGGTCGCAGACCGCGCGGGCCTCGGAGGGGTCAGCCGTGCCGAGACGGCCCATGCCGGTGTCGAGCTTGACGTGGACCCGCGCGCGTACGCCCGCCGTGGCCGCGTGCTCAGCCGCCGCGCGCGCGAAGCCCTCGCGCGGCCGGATCCTCGCCAAAGGGATCGAGGCCGTAGACGGCGACGCCACAGCGCGCGAGGTCGAAGTGGGCGGCCGGGTCGCGGAAGACGGCGGCGCTGTTGGCGGCGTGGG
>CADCVU010000161.1 GCA_902806245.1 uncultured Solirubrobacterales bacterium | reverse complement strand
GGGGGAGGCGGCTCGGGCGCTCGCCCGCCCGGATGCCGCCGAGCGCATCGCCGACGAGCTCGTCGCCCTCGCGACGGCGGGGCGGTCGGCCCGCGGACGCCGCTCCTAGCGCGGGCGGCGCGGCCCAGTGAGCGCGAAGATGGTTGGAGGAGGCGCCGGAAAGGGAATGGTGGGCCGTGTGTTCACGCGCCGACTTCTCGATGCCGCCACGACGGTCGTCCGCATGCCCACCGGCTCAGGGGAGCCCGGACCTCGGAGCACCCGCTCACGCCTCAGCCTCCGCCTCGACCCCGACGTCGACGCGGCGGGAAAGGCGCGTGAGGCGCTCGAGCGCCTCGAAGTCGAGCGCGGAGTCCTGCAGGACATGAACCTCCTCGTGACCGAGTTGGTGACCAACAGCGTTCGCCACGCCGACGCGCCCGCGCACGAGCCGGTTCAGGTCGAGGTAGCGGTGGCCGGAGACCACGTCTTCGTGGCGGTCGAGGACGGCGGAAGCGGCTTCAAGCCGAAGCCGCGCTCCGCCCACTCGCCGCGCGACTCGGGCTGGGGCCTGCATCTCGTAGAGCGCCTCAGCTCGCGTTGGGGGGTCATGAGCAACGGCCGCACGCGCGTCTGGCTCGAGCTCCCCCGCACCGGGCGGGCCGAGGCGGCCTAGCGTCGCCTGCCGGCGCTTCGGCTCAGCCGGAGTCCGAGGCCAGCGCAGCCTCGTCCGCGACGATGTCGAGGTGCCCGTCGAGGCCGGTGATCGAGAAGACCCGCTGGACGACGTCGGGTCCCTGGATCAACGTGAGGCTGCGGCCGTCCTCGCGAGCCCGTGCGTCGGCGCCGAGCAGGGAGCGCAACCCCGTGGAGTCGAGGAAGGTCAACCCGCGCAGGTCGAGGACGATCCGCCCCGGACGCTCGGCCTCGAGCCCGGTCAGCTCGGCGTCGAGGCGCGGCGCGGCGGCGATGTCGAGCTCGCCGAAGAGCGACACCAACGGCAGCGGCCCTTCGTGGCTCGTCTCCAGGTCGAACGCGGTCATCGACGGCGGCATGCTACGCCCTCGCGCCGGTGCCCGCGCCCTGGCGACGCGACGGCCCCCCGGCGGAGCGCGGCGTGCCGCCTATGGCCGCTCAGCTCGTCCGGTCGCGCCCGGGCTCGTTGGCCTCGTCGGTCTGCTGGAGCCCGAGGCCGGAGTCGGCTCCCTCCTCCTCGAGCCGGGCGTCGGTCACCGGATCGGGCTTATCGCCCTGGTTAAGTGCCTTTCCGACCGGCGAGAGCGTAAGGGCAGCGATTACCAAGTGAATCACCAAGGCGACCGGGAGCAGCCACCACTCGCCGGTGGCCAGAGCGGCCACCGCGCCGACGACGAGGAGCACCGCGCCGGTGAAGATGAGCAGCAGTCGAGGGGGTGTGCGCATGCGCGATCGCCGGCGGGCGGACGACGGCGACGCGACCGCAGGCCGCGCCACGCGTCCGGCGGCCTGGCTACTCCTGCAGCGCGGGCTGGCTCGCCCCGAGCGCGGCCTGCTCGGCCTGCTCGAGCTGGCGGTTGACGTGGTCCCAGTCGAGGTTGCGGAAGAACGCGTCGACGTAGTCCTTGCGACCTTGAGGGGTGCCTCCGAAGTCCCGCGCGTAGGCGTGCTCGTAGACGTCGATGGCGAGCACGGGAACCATGTTGTAGACCGCCCACAGGTTCTGCGAGTCCATGATGTAGTTGAACAGCGACCCGTCGTTGAGGTCGTAGCCGACCATGACCCAGCCGCGAGCGGCCGAGGCGGCCTTGCGCACGGCCTGCTCCCACATCTCGACGCCGCCGGGGTACTCGCCCCCGATGATCTCGGCGAAGCGACCCTGCGGCGAGCCGCCCTCGCCGCCGAGGTGCCCGAAGTAGAGCTCGTGGTTCTTGAACCCGAGCAGGGCGAAGGTGTAGTCGACCGAGACGGCCCGCAGCGGCGAGTAGACTTGATTGCCCTCGATCTCCGAGTAGTCGAACTCCTTGAGGATCTTGCGGCACTCGTTCGACTTCTTGATGTAGCCCTCGTAAAGGGCGTAGTGATCGTCCATCGTCTGCTTGGAGATGCCGTCGAGCTCTTTGTCGAAGGCCGGGAATTGACGCGGCTGAAGTTCCTGCCAGGGCATACGCGCTCCTCTGTCTTGAAGTCTCGGGTCTCGGGATTCCTTCCCGGGCGACCTCCGCCCAAACCCGAGGGGCCGGCTCGGTCGGGAGCCGGCTGAGCCCTCGGGTAGCCTGGCCTCGCCATGGATCCCACCGCCTTCGCCGGACGGCGACTGCACTTCATCGCCATCGGCGGAGCCGGCATGAGCGCCCTGGCGCTCGTCGCCCGCGCGCTCGGAGCCGAGGTCACGGGCTCGGATCGCTCCGAGTCGAGCTACCTGCCGAAGCTGCGCCGGGCCGGGATCGAGCCGGTCGTCGGCCACCGAGCCGGTGGGGCCCCGCCCGGCGCGGAGGTGGTCCGGGCCACCGCCGTCCCCGACGACAACCCCGAGCTCGCGGCGGCGCGGGGCGCCGGCGCACGCATCCTCCACCGCGCCGATCTCCTGGCCGAGATCGTCGCCCTCGGGCACTCGATCGCGGTGAGCGGGACCCACGGCAAGACGACCACCTCGGCCATGATCGCCCACGCCCTGCTCGAGACGGGCCGCGAGCCCACCTACCTGATCGGCGGCAAGCTGCGCTCGAGCGCCACCAACGCCGCCTGGGGAGGCGGCGGCTGGGTCGTGGTGGAGGCCGACGAGTCCGACCGTTCGCACCTCAAGCTCGCGCCCGAGGTCGCCGTGGTAACCAACGCGGAGCTCGACCACCACGCGACTTACCGCTCGAACTCCGAGCTGGAGGCCGCGATGGCGCAGTTCGCCGCCTCTGCGCCCACGCGGATCGTCTGGGAGCGGCTCCGGCTCGAGCTCCCGACGGAGGGTCGGACACACACCTTCGGCCTCGGCGCGGGCGGCCTCCGCGCCGAGGACGTCGAGCTGCTGGCGCTCGGCTCGCGCTTCCGGGTCGAGGGGGTGGAGGTCGAGCTGCCGGTCCCCGGCAGCCACAACGTCCTCAACGCGCTCGCCGCCCTGGCCGTCTGCCGCGAGGCGGGCCTCGAGCTCGGCGAGGCCGCGGCCGCGCTCGCCACCTTCGCCGGCACCGGACGGCGCTTCGAGCCGCGCGGGCGAACCGCCGCCGGGGCCGAGATCTACGACGACTACGCCCACCACCCGACCGAGGTGCGAGCCACCCTCGAGGCCGCGCGCTCGCTCGGCGCACGGCGGGTGGTCGCCTGCTTCCAACCCCATCTCTTCTCGCGCACGCGCCACCTCGCGCGCGAGTTCGGCGCGGCGCTCGCGCTCGCCGACGTCGTCGTCGTGCTCGAGATCTATCCGTCCCGAGAGCGCGCCGAGGACTACCCGGGGGTCTCGGGGCGGCTCGTCGCCGCCGCGGCCGCCGACGCCGCCCGCGGGCGGCCGGTCTACTGGGCGCCGCGGATGGAGAACGCCGAGGCGCTCCTGCGCCGCGAGCTGCGTTCGGGCGACGCGCTGCTCACGCTCGGCGCCGGCAACGTCGACCAGCTGGCGGACGCGCTCGTGGACGGAGCGCAGCCGGCCGGCGCCCTCGCCGCCGGCTCGGCCTCGTGAGCCATCCGCCGCCCGCGGGCGTCGAGCGCGACTTCCCGCTCGCTCGCCTGACCACGCTGCGCACCGGGGGCACCGCCGACCTGTTCGCGCGGGCGCACGATGCCGCGGCGCTCACCGAGCTGCTTGCCTGGGCCCGGGCGGCAGGCCTGGCGGTAGGAGTGGTCGGCTCGGGGTCGAACCTCCTCGTTGCCGATGCCGGTGTCCGGGGACTCGTATTGAAGCTCGAGGGCGAGCTCGCGCAGATCGAGCGCGACGGTGCGCGGCTGCGCTGCGGCGGGGGCGCGCGGCTGCCTCAGGCTGCGGCTCGGGCCGCGCGGGAGGGGTTGAGCGGCCTCGAGTTCGGGGTCAACATCCCCGGGACGGTCGGCGGCGCGGTGCGGATGAACGCCAACGCCTACGGCGGAGACCTCTCGCGGGTACTCGAGTGGGCCGAGGTGGTGAGCGCCGACGGGAGCGAGCGGCGGGCGCCGGAGCAGCTCGGCTTCGCCTACCGCCGCTCGGCTCTGGATCCGCAGGAGGTCGTGGCCGGGGCGTCCTTCGTCCTCGAGGCGGCCGAGCCGGCGGCGGTCAAGGCCACGCTGGCCGACATGCGCGCGCGCCGGCGCGCCGCCCAGCCCTCCGGCATCAAGACCTTCGGCTCGACCTTCAAGAACCCCGCCGACCCGCGCGCCGAGGGGCGCAGCGCCGGCGTACTGCTCGACGCGGCGGGCTGCCGCGGGCTCGAGCTCGGCGGCGCGCGCTTCTCCGAGAAGCACGCCAACTTCGTCGAGAACACCGGCGAGGCCACGACCGCTGCGGTGATCGCCCTGATGAGCGAGGGACGCCGCCGGGTGCGCGAGCGCTTCGGCGTCGAGCTCGAGCCCGAGGTGCAGCTGCTCGGCGACCTCGACGCCGCGGAGCTGTACGCGTGAGCGCCGCGACGAGACCGAGACGCCGCCGGGGCGCCCGCGCCGCGCGACGGCTCGCTCGCCCACCGCGGCTCACGCCGAGGGCGCGGAGGCGCCTGCTCGGCACGGGGATCGCCGCCCTCGCGGCGCTCGGGGGGCTGTATCTCGCGGTGGTGCGCGACCTCCCCTACTTCGCCGTGGAGACGGTCGGGCTCTCGGGCGCGAGCTCGGGCTACGCCGAGCAACTCGAGCGGGAGCTCGAGACGGCGGCCCGCTCGATGACCACCCTTCATGTGGACGAGAGCCGTCTGCGAGAGCTGGCGGGTCGTTATCCGGCGGTGACCACGCTCACCACCGAGGCCGACCTTCCGCACGGTCTGACGGTCCGGGTCGTCGAGCGGCCGCCGGTCGGACTGGTCGAGGGGACGCGGGGTCGGCCGGTGCCCGTCGCCGCCGACGGCTCGCTCCTCGCGGGCCAACCTGTCGATCGTCCACTGCCGAGCCTGCCGGGACGTGCCTCGAGCGGTTGGAGGGCCCAGCGCGCCACCACAGCATCGGCGGCCCGCCTGACCGCTGCGGCCCCGAGGACGCTGGCCGTGTGGCTCGAGCGCGTGCGCAGGGGCCAGACCGGGTGGACGGTCGAGCTGCGCCGGGGCCCGGAGCTGCGCTTCGGCTCGCTCGCGGACCTCGGAGCGAAGTGGTCGGCGGCCACCGCGGTGCTCCGCGCGCCGCGCGCGCGCGGCGCGCGCTACATCGACCTGCGGCTGCCCGACCGCCCGGCGGCGGGAGGCTTTCCGCCGCCACCCACGAACGAGCTCGGCGACGGCGCCGATGCGCCGCCGAGCCGCTAAGCGACGCCTGGTCCAGACACTCAACCTGAAGTCGAGGGTAGCGGGCAACCCTAACTCTGAACCTGAGCCTCTAGGTTCTTTTCAGCTTGCGAATGCGGTTGCAAAGCTCAGCGAAAGCTCTAGAGTGCCGACACCTCGGGCACAGTCGTCCGAGTAACGCTCAAGCGCGAGTCGAGGCGAATAGCCGCGACCGCAGTCGCTTTAGTCGGTGAACCCGAACGTAAGGCACTTCGAGGACGATGGATACCGGTAGCTACCTGGCCGTGATCAAGGTCGTCGGCGTGGGCGGAGGCGGCACCAACGCCGTCAACCGCATGGTCGACGCCGGCCTCAAGGGCGTCGAGTTCATCTCGGTCAACACCGACGCGCAGGCCCTCCAGATGACCGACGCGGACGTGAAGCTCCAGCTCGGGGGTCAGCTCACGCGCGGGCTCGGCGCCGGCGCCAGTCCGGAGATCGGGCAGGGCGCGGCCAGCGAGAGCCGCGACGAGATCAAAGAGGCGCTCAAGGGCGCGGACATGGTCTTCATCACCGCCGGCGAGGGCGGGGGCACCGGCACGGGGGCGGCGCCGGTCATCGCCGAGGTGGCCAAGAACGAGATCGGTGCGCTCACCGTCGGGGTGGTCACCCGGCCGTTCGGGTTCGAGGGAGGACGGCGCACCCGCCAGGCCGCCGAGGGCATCGATCGCCTGCGCGAGCAGGTCGACACCCTGATCGTCATCCCCAACGAGAAGCTGCTGGCCATGGTCGAGCGTCGTACCTCCATCCTCGACGCCTTCCGCGAGGCCGACAACGTCCTGCGCCAGGGCGTCCAGGGCATCACCGACCTGATCACCACGCCCGGCCTGATCAACCTCGACTTCGCCGACGTCCGCACGATCATGCGCGACGCCGGCTCCGCGCTCATGGGCATCGGCACCGCGGCCGGCGAGAACCGCGCCTCCGAGGCGGCCTCGAACGCGATCTCCAGCCCGCTGCTCGAGCAGTCGGTCGAGGGCGCCACCGGGATCCTGCTCAACATCACGGGCGGGCGCGACCTCGGGCTCTTCGAGGTCAACGAGGCGGCGGAGATCATCCACTCGGCGGCCGACGCCAACGCGAACATCATCTTCGGCGCGGTCATCGACGAGAACCTCGGCGACGACATCCGGGTGACGCTGATCGCCACCGGCTTCGACCACGGTCGCGCCCGGCCGCGCTCGGCTCGCGAGGAGACCCGCTCCACGCGCCGCGACCGCGACGTGACGATGGACGACCGCCAGCGCTCCTCGCTCGAGATCACCGACGACGACATCGACATCCCGCCCTTCCTGCGGTAGGGGGAG
>CADCVU010000160.1 GCA_902806245.1 uncultured Solirubrobacterales bacterium | reverse complement strand
TCGACGGCCTCGTCGACCCCGGCCACGTCGCGGAAGGTGATCTTCGGCGAGTCGACCGACATCCGCTTCGCCTTGGACTTGCCGAAGGACATGACCTTCGAGCCGCCGCCCTGCATCTGGTTGAGGATGAAAATCCAGAAGAACAGGAAGAGCAGGAGCGGCAGCGCGTAGATCAGCAGCGTCGACCACGCGCTCCCACCCGAGCCCTCGACATCTATCGGGATGCGTGCCCCGCGCAGCGTGCCGACGAGGTTCTGCTCGGTGTTGTTGGGATACGCCGTCTCGTACTCGCGCCCGTCGGCGTTCTCGGGGCCCTTGCGCTCGACGTCGATCGTGTTGTCGCCCGTGTTGAGGGTGACCTCCTTGATCTCGCCCTTCTGGACCTGAGCCAGGAAATCGGTGTAGGTCGGCTCCCGGGCCTCGTTGCCCGAAGAAACGAGGTTCTGGACGAAGAACGCCAGGACCACAACGATGAGAATGGGAAAGGCGGCGCTCTTGAAGAACTTGCTCACGAGATGCGTACTCCGATCGCGTCCGGGCCGGACCTTCCCAGGCCGTGCCCGAAGCGGCAGGTGAAACCTGAGGGTATCAGCGGTGTATGGGTCGGATTACGCGCGAATCGGCCGTCCGGCTCACCGCGGAGAGGCCTCGTCGAGGGCGGCCACGTAGGGCAGATTGCGGAAGCGCTCGGCGTGGTCCAGACCGTAGCCGACGACGAAGCGGTTGGGGATCTCGAAGCCGACGTAGCGGATCGGCAGGTCGACCTTGCGCCGCTCGGGCTTGGTCAGCAGGGCGCAGACCTCGAGCGTCGCGGGCTCGCGCGCGCGCAGGGCGCGCAGGAGGTACTGGAGGGTCAGCCCGGAGTCGACGATGTCCTCGACGATCAGGACGTCGCGCCCGGCGATCGGCGCCTCGAGGTCCTTGAGGATGCGCACCACGCCCGAGGTCTCGGTTTGAGAGCCGTACGAGGCGACGGCCATGAAGTCGACCTGACACGGCACCTCGAGCCGGCGCATCAGGTCCGAGCAGAAGAACACCGCTCCCTTGAGCACGCACACGAGCACGAGCTCGCGGCCGACGTACTCGGCGGAGATCTGCGCGCCGAGGGCGCGTACGCGGTGGGCGAGCTCGTCCTGCTGGACGAGGATCTGGCCGAGCTGCGTGTCGCGCACGATGAGCGAGTCTAAGGCTGCGCTCGCGGCACGCCGCCACGGCGCGTGCGTCGAGCTCAGATGATCGGCTTGCCTCCGGTCACCGCGACGCGGGCGCCGGAGACGTAGCTCGCCTCGTCGGTCGCGAGCATCACGTACACCGGCGCGACCTCGGCCGGTTGCGCGACCCGGCCCATCGGCGTGTCGGTGCCGAAGGTCTCGACCTGCTCGGGCGGCATGGTGGAGGGGATCAGCGGCGTCCAGACCGGCCCCGGCGCCACGCTG
The DNA here is from genome assembly GCA_902806245.1 of uncultured Solirubrobacterales bacterium. Lineage (GTDB taxonomy): Bacteria > Actinomycetota > Thermoleophilia > Solirubrobacterales > Thermoleophilaceae > JACCUC01. Next base: position 2,541 of record CADCVU010000160.1, on the reverse strand, counting down.
TTGGCGCGGATGCCCCGCTCGGCCAGAAGCTGAGCGAGGCTGCCCGTGAAGTTGACGATCGCCGCCTTGGTGGCCGCGTAGGCGAACAGCGTGGGCACCGGCTGGTCGGAGTTGATCGAGGAGGTGTTGATGATCGAGGACCCCGAGCCCATGTGCGGGAGGCTCGCCTTGCAGAGATGGAACATCGCGGTGATGTTGGTCCGGAAGGTGTGGTCCCACTCCTCGTCCGGGGTCTCCTCGAGCGAGTTGCGGCTCATCTGGAAGGCGGCGTTGTTGACCAGCACGTCGATTCGCCCAAAGGCGTCGACGGCCCGCTGGGCGATCTCGCGGCAGTGCGCCGGGTCGGCCACGTCGCCGCGCACCAGCACCGCGCGGCGGCCCGCCGCCTCGACCAGGCGCTCGGTCTCGGCGGCGTCCTCGTCCTCCTCGAGGTAGGCGATCAGCACGTCGGCTCCCTCGCGGGCGAAGGCGAGCGCCACCGCGCGGCCGATGCCGCTGTCGGCGCCGGTGATCACCGTCGCCTTGCCCACGAGGCGGCCCGAGCCGCGGTAGCTGTCCTCGCCGTGGTCGGCCTGGGGCTCGAGCTCGCCCTCCACGCCGGGTGGCTTCTGCTGCTGCTGGGGCTGGCTCACCCGTTCTCCCTCGTCTCGGTCTCGGCGCCGGGCGGCGTCCAGCGTCGTCTTCCCTCCTCGGGCGGGAGTAGGCCTCGCTGCTCGCCTCAGCGATCGACTCGCCGCGCCGACAGCGCGACGAACGACTCGTCGCCGCCGATCCGTCCGGCCGACGCGGAGCGGGTGTATCCCTCGGCGGCGGCGACGCCCGCCACCCAGGCGATCTCGCCCTCGACCTCGACGACCGGCAACGTTCCCCGCAGCACGTGCGGGATCTTGAGATCGACGAACAGGTCCTGGAGCGACTTCGATCCGCCGAGGCCCGCGGGGCGGATGCGATCACCCGAGCGCCACGCTCGCACCGTGACCGAGCGCCCGACGGCCTCCGCGGGCAGGATGGCCTCCTCCGCGCCCCCCTCCTCGACCAACGAGGCTCTGACCTCCCAGCCTCCGAACCGCACCGAGCCAGGGACGGGCAACGACACCGCCTCGGGCGCACCGGGGTCGGCCTCACGCTCCGTCGCGAAGCGCAGCACGCCGTATTCGACCACCGCGCGCAGCCCGCCGCTGAGGTCGAGCGTACGGCTGCCGCCCCGAGCGCCGAGACCCAGGACGGCGTCGGCCTCGGCGCGGGAAAGGGCTCGGTCCCTCCCGGCCGCGGCCTCGGCCAGCCGCCGCAGGACGAGGCGGGCGAGTGCCGCCGGCAGGCGCGCGAACTCGGCCAGCGCGACCGGGCCCTCACCGAGCCGCCCCAGCGTCTCGTCGACCGCGGCGTCGAGCACCTCGGCCTCGTCGCGCAGCAGCAGCGCGGTCTCGGCGATCGTCCGCTCGACCGCCGGCGAGAGCCCGGCCAGCGCCGGCATGACCTCGTGGCGCACGCGCGCGCGCGCGAAGCGGGTGTCGGCGTTCGAGGGATCCTCGCGCCAGGAGAGCCCCCGCGCCTCGCAGTAGGCGCGGGTCTCCGCGCGGCTCGCGCCGAGCAGCGGACGCACCAGCCGCCCGCGCCGTGCCTCCATGCCGAGCAGGGCGCGGCGTCCCGGCGAGACCGCGAGCCGGTAGAGGACCGTCTCGGCCTGGTCCGAGGCGGTGTGGGCGGTCGTGTAGTCGCCGCCCGAGCGCGCGACGAGCGCCTCGGCGAGGTCGTAGCGCACCTCGCGGGCCTTGGCCTGGAGGTTGCCGCTCGTGCCCTCCGCCGCTGCGGCGAGCGACACCGCCTCGACGGTCAACGCCACGCCGAGGCGCTCGCACAGCTCCCGGCACAGCGCTTCGTCGCCGCGCGCGCCGTCGCGCAGCCCGTAGTTCACGTGCAGCGCGGCCACCCGGGCGCCCAGCCGCACGCCGACCTCGAGCAGGCAGACCGAGTCGGCCCCGCCCGAGAGGAGCACCAGCAGCGGCTCGTCCGCGCGCACGAGCCCACTGACTCGCGCCGCCGCGAGCGCCGGCTCGTCGTCTCGCCGCCTGCCGGCTACTCCGCCGCCTCCGGCGCCTGCATCGCCCGCGACAGCATCCGTGGCTCCGCGAAGCCCTTGAGCTTGACCTGGCCGATGTCCTCGAACTCGAGGTGGTCGAGCCGCTCGACGAACTCCCGGACAGCGTCTGTGATCAGCACCTCGGAGCCCCGGGCTCGCGCCACGACTCGCGCCGCCAGGTTGACCTCGCGGCCGAAGTAGTCGCCGTCGCGGTAGATCGCCGCCCCGCAGTGCAACCCGATCCGCGGCGCCGGGCGCTCGGCGTTGAGCGCCTGGAAGCCGACCGCCCACTCACACATCGTGCGCGGATCCTGCCCCACGATCATCACCTCGTCGCCGATGGTCTTGACGATCCGCGCGCCGTCGGGCAGCGTCTCGGCCACCGAGTCGATGAAGCGCTCGACGAAGGACAGCGCCTCCTCCTCGCCCTCCTCCTCGGTGTAGCGCGTGTAGCCGGCCAG
>CADCVU010000159.1 GCA_902806245.1 uncultured Solirubrobacterales bacterium | reverse complement strand
GCCCCGCGACGACGGCCTGCCACAGCACCGCCGCGACGAGGGCGAGCAGCGGCAGCAGGGCGACGAGCTCGACGCTCGCCTGCCCCTCCTGGGCGCGGAGGCGTGGCATGCCCGCACGCTCGCGCGAGGGGCTGTGACGGGGCTACGCCGGAGTGCTACGAAAGACGCACGACGGGCAGGTCGGCCGGCGGACGTGTGGCGCCTCGACCGCTCGGGAGAGCGTCGATGCAGCGCACCCTCGAGAAGCTGCAGGCGGGAGCCCGCCGCCCTACGCCAGCGACCGGTACTGCCGCCACACGAGCACGAGCCCGTACGACGCCGCGCCGATCACCGCGACCCAGAGGAGCGTGCCCGCTCCCGTGTCCCAGAGGCGGTCGCGCGCGGCCATCGCGAAGACCGCGGCGCCGATCGCGCCGTAGAGGATGCCGCGCCAGCGGTCGCTGAGCGTGAAGAGCTCGAGCCGGTGCTCGCGGTACAGGCGCACGGCGATGAAGATGAGGGCGCCGAGGATGGCCGTGGAGAGGAGCGCGCCGATGAAGGCGGCCGTGTTCCCGCCGCCAGGGACCGCGTAGACCGCGAACGCCAGGGCGAGGACGATGAGGATGTTGCGCAGGCCAGCGCTCACGGCCTGGAGGGTAGCCCTGTGTCGGGCTACCGGGCGCTGCCGGCGCGGGCGGGCACGCGCCCGGCGATGAGATCGGACGGCAGGACCTCGCGGACGTCCGGGACGTCGCCCGGGTCCCCGGCCGGCAGGGCGTCCGGACCCTCGAGCGGGATGGGCGCGAAGCGGTAGCCGACGCCGAAGTGCGTGTGGATGTAGCGCCACCCCGGCGAGGCGCGCTCGAGCTTCTGGCGCAGCTTGCGGACGAAGACGTCCACGGAGCGGTCGCCGCGGGCCATCGCGTAGCCCCACACCCGCTGGTAGATCTCCTCGCGCTCCAGGACGCGGCCCTCCGCGCTGGCCAGGAGCTCGATGAGCTCGAACTCGCGGCGGGTGAGGTCCACGGAGCGCCCGCCCACGAACGCCTGGAAGCGATCGGAGCGGATCTCGATCTCCCCCGCGACCACCGCGCCGGCCTCCCCGCGGGACTCGGCGCGCCGGCGGCGGCGGACGACCGCCTCGATCCGGGCGATGAGCTCCTCGGGGTGGCAGGGCTTCGTCAGCCAGTCGTCCGCGCCGAGCCGCAGCCCGCGCACGCGCTGGGCGACCGTGCTCTGCCCCGTGCACACGACCACGCCGAGGCCCGGGAGCGCCTCGCACAGCCGCTCGAGGTAGTCCCACCCGTGCGGGCCGAGCGAGGCGAGGTCCACGACGAGGGCGCCGAGCCGCCTCGCGACGATCGTCTCGACGGGCACCGGGGTGGCGAGCACGCGGTGCTCCCACCCCAGACGCTCCAGGCGCTTGGTCAGCACCTGCAGGAACCCGGAGTCGGTGTCGATCACGGCGACCCGCAGCGGAGCGCCGCCGGTGGCGGTCGCAGTGCGCTCCTGGTCGCCGCCGGAGAGGCGGTCCGTCATAACTCGGCCAAGTCTAGGGACCCGGGGTGACGGCCCAGCGGCTCGACACGATGTTGATCACCGGTTGTTCACAACTCGACACCCGCAACGAGCGGGGAAAGGCTCACCCCACCGACGGGTGCGAGGAGTCCGAGAACTCCCGGAACAGGCCGGTGACCACGAACGCGGTCTGCTCGCCGATGTCCACGGCGTTGTCGCCCACGCGCTCGAAGGCGCGGGCGACCATCGTCATCGTCATGGCCCACTCGCGGACGTCCGCGTCCCCGCCGGCCGCGACCGCGAGCTGGAATATCTCGCGATTCAGGCGGTTGATCTCGCGGTCCGAGCGCACGAGGTCCTCCGCGAGGCCCAGGTCGCGCTCGGCGAACGCGCGCCGGCAGAGCGCCACCTCGTCGCGCGCGGCCCGCCCCATCCGCAGCACGCGGAGGAGGATCTGCTGGTCGACGGGCGGCTCGTGGCCCGACAGGGGCAGGAGCTTGGCGATGTTCACGCACTGGTCGCCCATGCGCTCGACGTGCTTGATGACGTGCAGGAGCGCGGCGACGATGCGGAGGTCCCCCGCCACGGGGGCCTGGAGGGCCAGAAGCGAGAGGATCGACTGATGGACCTCCAGGTAACGGCCGTCCACCCGGTCGTCGTCGGCGACGATGAACTGGGCGAGCTCGACGTCCTGGTGCTCGACCGCCTCGACGCAGCGGTCGACCTGGCCCAGGACGATGTCGATCCCGCCCAGGGCCGCCTGCTCCGTCTTGTCGAGCTCCTCGCGGAAGTTGACGCGCAGGTGCATCCGCCCGGCCACGCGCTCAGCCGAACTTGCCGGTGACGTACTGCTCCGTGCGCTCGTCGTCCGGGTTCGTGAAGATCTTCTCCGTCGGCGAGAACTCGACGAGCTGGCCGACCCGCCGGCCGCCCGCCTCGACCTTCGCCACCGTGAAGAACGCGGTCCGGTCGCTCACGCGCGCGGCCTGCTGCATGTTGTGCGTGACGATGATGATCGTGTAGCGCTCCTTGAGCTCGAG
>CADCVU010000158.1 GCA_902806245.1 uncultured Solirubrobacterales bacterium | reverse complement strand
GATGCAGGCGCTCTCGAGCGCCATCAGGATGAAGATCCCGACGAGGCCGAGGTCGCCGACGACCGCGACCGCGAAGTTGACGATCGGGTCCGTGATCGAGGCGAGGACCTGGTACACCGGCGGCTAGGGTAGCCGCCCGTGCGGGTCCCGCTGTTCGCCACCTCGCTCGCCGAGCACATGCCGCGGATCGCCGAGCGGCTGGCGGACGTTGCGGCCTCGGGCCGCTACATCCTCGGTCCCGAGGTCGAGGCCTTCGAGGAGGAGTTCGCCACGTACCTGGGCGCGCGCCACTGCGTCGGCGTGGGCAACGGCACCGATGCGCTCTCGATCGCGCTGCGCGCGCTCGGGGTCGGACCCGGCGACGAGGTCGTCGTGCCGTCGTTCACCTTCTACGCGACGGCGGAGGCGGCGGCGACGATCGGCGCGCGACCGGTCTTCTGCGACGTCGATCCCGCGAGCTTCTGCGTCACCGCCGAGACCGTCGAGCGCGCGCTCACCCCGCGCACGCGGGCGATCGTGCCCGTGCACCTGTTCGGCAACCTCGCGCCGGTCGAGGAGCTGCGCCGTTTCGGGCTGCCGATCCTCGAGGACGCCGCCCAGGCCACCGGCGCGACGCGCGCCGGCCGCCGCGCGGGCACGCTCGGGACCGCCGCCGCGTTCTCGTTCTTTCCCTCGAAGAACCTCGGCGGCCTGGGTGACGGCGGCGCGGTCGTCACCGACGACGACGAGGTCGCCGAGCGCGTGGGCCTGCTGCGCTCGCACGGCTCGCGCGACAAGCAGACCTATGTCGAGGTCGGCTACAACTCGCGCCTCGACGCCCTTCAGGCGGCGGTCCTGCGCGTGCTGCTCCCCGAGCTCGACGGCTGGAACGAGCGCCGCCGCGCGGTCGCCGCCGCCTACGCCGAGCGCGGGCTCGGCGAGCTCGTCGCGCCATCGGTCCCCGCCCAGGGCGGTGAGCACGTCTACCACCTGTACGTGGCGCGTCACGCACGGCCCGACGAGCTGTCGGCCCGCCTCGCCGAGCGCGGCGTCGAGGCGCGCTCGTACTACCGCGTGCCGGTGCATCGTCAGCCGGGCATGGCCAGCTACCTGCCCGAAGCCGGTCCGCCCGAGCTCCCCGGCACCGACGAGGCCGCCGCCACCAACCTCGCCCTGCCCATGGGCCCCGAGCTGACCCGGGCCCAGGTCGAGGAGGTCGTCGCCGCGTGCGCATCTGGATCGACCTGACCAACAGCCCGCACGTGCTGGTCATGCGGCCGCTGATCGAGCGCATGCGCGCCGACGGCCACGAGGTCGAGGTGACAGCGCGCGACTTCGCCCAGACGCTCGAGCTCTGCGACCGCTTCGGGATCGAGCGCACGGCGATCGGCCGTCACCGCGGTGGCCGGCCGGCCGACAAGGCGATCGGCCTCGCCGGGCGCTCGCTCGCGCTCGCGCGCTGGGCGCGTGGCCGGCGCTTCGACGTGGCCGTCGGCCACGGCTCCAACGACGTGACCGTGGCGGCCGCGCTGCTGCGCGTCCCGAGCGCCACCGCCTTCGACTACGAGTGGGCCAAGGTCCAGCACACCGTGAACTGTCGCCTGGCGCGCGCGGTGGTCGTCCCCGAGGCCATCCCGCCCGAGCGGCTCGTGCCCTACGGCGCCAGTGCCCGCAAGCTGCGCCGCTACGCGGGGCTCAAGGAGGAGTACTACCTGGCCGACTTCGAGCCCGACCCGGCCGTGCTCGAGGAGCTCGGCCTGGACCCGAGCGAGCCGCTCGCGGTCGTCCGCACGCCGCCCGAGCTCTCGCTCTACCACCGCTTCGAGAGCCCGCTGTTCGCGGGCGTCCTCGACCGTCTGCGCGGCACGCAGACGGTGGTGCTCCCGCGCACCCTCGCCCAGCGCGCGGAGCTCGCCGCTCGCGACGGGCTGATCGTGCCGGAGCACGCCATCGACGCCCAGAGCCTGATCACCTATGCCGATCTCGTGGTCTCGGCCGGAGGGACCATGAACCGCGAGGCCGTGGCCCTCGGCACGCCGGTGTTCACCACCTTTGCCGGACGCCTCGGAGCGGTCGACGAGCGGCTCGTGGCCGAGGGGCGCCTGCGCCGGCTCGAGGCGCCGGAGCAGATCGTGCTCGAGCGCCGCGCCGACCAGAAGCAGACGCCGAGAAGGAGGGATCCCGCCCTGCTGGTGAACATGCTGTTATCGCCCTAGACTGCGCCTGTTCGTCGATGTCACGCCTCGCCTCCTCACTCCACGCGCGCCGCGTCGGTCAGGTCACGACCGACGCCCTGCTGGTCGCCGCGGCCTACTACCTCGCCTTCGTGCTGCGCTTCGACGCCGGCATCCCCGAGCGCTACGAGCAGCTGCTGCTGGCGACGCTGCCGTTCGTGGTCGTCGGCAAGGTCGCCGTCTTCGGCCTGTTCGGGCTCTACCACAAGCTGTGGCGGTTCGTGGACGGTCGCGACTTCGAGGCGATGGCCCGCGCGGTGGTCGTGGCCAGCCTGCTGTTGGTCGTGGTCCTGTTCCTGCTCTCGCCCGGCGACGACGATCCCCCGCGCGGAGTCGTGGCGCTCGACTTCCTGCTCACCTTCGCCGGGGTCGCGGGGGCCCGCCTGCTCGTGCGCGGCATCGTCGAGCGCCGCGCGCGCTTCACGCTCGCCGCGCGCGACGCGCGCGAGGTCCTGATCGTCGGCGCCGGCAACGGGGGCCAGTCGGTCGCCTTCGAGCTGCGGCGCAACCCTCAGCTGCGGACCGAGCCGATCGGGTTCGTCGACGACGATCCGCGCAAGCGGAGGATGCGCGCGGCCGGCCTCAAGGTGCTCGGCACGACCGACGAGCTCGCCCGCATCCTCGACGACGCGGAGCCGCACGAGGTCATCATCGCGATCCCGTCCGCGCCCGGGGTGCTGCGGCAGAAGGTCGTCACCGCCTGCCGGGCGCGCGGCATCCCCGTACGGACCCTGCCGACCGTGTTCGAGCTGCTCTCCGGCGGCGTCGACCTCATGCGCCAGGTCCGCGACGTACGCGTCGAGGACGTGCTCGGCCGCGAGCCGGTGCGCGCCGAGATCGAGCGTGTGGGGGCCTATCTGGCCGACCGGGTGGTGCTGGTGACCGGCGCCGGCGGATCGATCGGCTCCGAGCTGTGCCGTCAGATCGCCCGCGTCGGGCCCAAGCGGCTCGTGCTCGTCGAGAACGCCGAGGGAGCGCTGTTCGAGATCCGCCGGGAGCTGGGCGAGGAACGCCACTTCGATCGCGCCACCTCGGTGCTAGCCGACTGTCGCGACGCCACGCGCGTGCGCGAGGTCTTCGCCGAGCACCGGCCGGACGTCGTCTTCCACGCCGCCGCCTACAAGCACGTCGGGCTGATGGAGGAGAACCCGGTCGAGGCGGTTCGCAACAACGCCGTGGCCACCCGGATCGTCGCGGCAGCGGCGGGCGAGTCGCTGGTCGAGCGGTTCGTCTTGGTGTCGACCGACAAGGCGGTCAACCCGGAGACCGTCATGGGTGCCTCCAAGGCGCTCGCCGAGTGGGCGGTCGAGTCCGCCCAGCACCGCTGCGCGGGAACGCGCTTCGCCACCGTGCGCTTCGGCAACGTGCTCGGGTCCTCGGGCTCGGTGGTGCCGATCTTCCGGCGCCAGATCGCCGCGGGCGGCCCGGTCACCGTGACCGACAAGGAGATGACCCGTTACTTCATGACGATCCCGGAGGCCGTCCAGCTGATCATCCGCTCGGGCGATCTGGGCCGCGGTGGCGAGGTCTTCGTGCTCGAGATGGGCGAGCCCGTGAAGATCGTCGACCTCGCGCGCAACATGGTCCGCCTGTCGGGGCGCGAGCCCGATGCCGACGTCGCGGTCGAGATCATCGGCCGCCGGCCCGGGGAGAAGCTGCACGAGGAGCTCTTCAACGTCGACGAGAACCCGCTCCCGACCGAGGCCGACAAGATCCTCGCGGCCGAGCGTCCTCCCGTCGATCCACTCTGGGTCGAGGAGGCGTTCGCACGGGTCGAGAGCCTGGTCTACGGCGGCGACCCGGCCGCGCTCCCCGAGGCGGTCTCGACGCTCGCGCGCGAGCGCGAGGAGCTCGGCGGCGCCCTCGCGGAGAGGAGCGCGCCGGCGGTGATGGACGGGCTCGGCGCTGAGGTCCCGGCCGTCACGGCCGCGCCCCCGGAGGCAAGCCTCCGGCGCGGTTAAGGTAGCTCTGTCGTGGAGACGATTCAGCAGATCGGGTCTTACGCGGGCTTCGCGGCCGTGGTCGGCCTCGCGGTCCTGAGCGCGCTCTACTTCTCCCAGGCCCGCGACCTGCGGCGGCTACGCGAGTGGGCGGGCCGAGCGCCCGATCGCCCCGCCCCGCCACGCTCGGCGGCCGAGGCGCGCGCGACGGGGGCGCCGTCCGAACGACAGCCGCAGGTCTCCGGGTCCACCGCGGGCGCGGGCGCGGGCGAGGCTCTGGCCGGCCGGGGAGCCGGGCCCGGCTCGGTGCGTCCGGCCCAGGCCGGCGCAGGAGCGACGGCGACCGCCCTCTCCGAGCCGCCGGCTGCTCAGCGCAGCGTCGCCACTCCCACCGGACCGCCCGCGCCCTCCGGCGTCACCGGTGGGCGATCGAGTGCCGTGCGACCCGGGCCGGCGGCGGTGAGGAACGGCGGGGCGGCCCGCCCGACGTCCGCGCGCGGCGCGGGGGAGCCGAGGCCTTCGTCGGAACGCTCGCTGAACCTGCGCTACGTCGTGCTCGCGGTGGTGGGCGCGTTGATCGTCATCGCTGCGGGGACGTTCGCCGTCGGCGCGCTCGGCGGAGGCGAGGAGCCCGCGCCAGCGCCGCGCGCCAGCACTTCTGCGCCGGCGAGCACCCCCGGCGCGCCGTCCTCGGTCACCTTCTCGGTCCTCAACGGAACCGGGGTGGACGGATTGGGCAAGCAGGTCGCCGACGAGCTCGAAACCGCGGGGTACCGCCGTGGCAACGTCACGAACGCGAGTGAGCAGAAGGCCGAGTCGGTCGTTCTCTACGCGCGGGACTCTCGCGCCGACGCGCTGGCGGTCGCGCGCGAAATCGACGTGAGCCAGACCGAGCCGATCGACGCCTCGAGCCAGGTACTCGCCGGTGACGCCAGCGTGGTCGTGGTCGCCGGCGCGGACCAGGCGCAGTAGCGACGGAGCCGGTCGGCGACCCAGCCGCCTCAGCGGACCGCGCCCGGCGCGAGCGCGCCCTGCTGCTCGTCACGCTGGGCCTCATCCTCGCGGCGAGCGTCGCCTTCGTGCGAGCACAGGAGCTCAAGCTCGAGCCTTCGGCGCTCAAGCGGCCCCGGGTCGAGAGCGTCTTCTCGCCCGTCTGCGGCTGCGAGGACAAGCGCACCGCGGGCCTCGCCTTTGGGCTTCGCCGCGCCAGTCGGGTCGACGCGCAGATGGTCGACACCGACGCCCGGGTCGTGCGCACGCTCCTCGACGGTGCGACGCGGCCCGCGGGACGCCTCCGGCTCGACTGGGACGGCCGCGACGACGCGGGCCGGCCGGTACCCGACGGGCCCTACCGTCTGCGCCTCGTCCTCGACGAGGAGCGCGAGGTCGTGGTGCCGCGGCCGGTCGTCATCGACACCCGGCCCCCTCGGGTCGCGCTCATCGACATCGGCCCGCGCGTCATCGCCGCCCCCCCGCGCGAAGGCGGTCGCCGACGTCGCGCTCCCCAGCCCGCGCCGATCACCGCCCGCTACCGATCGAGCGAGGCCGGGCGGGCGACGCTGCTCGTCGACGGCGCGCCGGTGCAGAGCACCGGTCGCCGCTCGTCCGGACGCAGGTCGCTCAGGTGGGACGGGCGCGTCGCCGGGCGCGCGCTCCGGGTCGGCGTCCACGAGCTCTCGTTGCGGGTGCGCGACCGGGCCGGCAACTCAAGCGCGCCCACTCGCAGCCTGCCCCTTCGCGTACGTCGCTCCCCCCGCCGGCGCTGAGCCGTCGCGCGCCGTTGCGCTCCCGCCACCGGCGTGCCGCTCGGACAGGAAGAGCAGCCCGGCGAGCAGGCCGGCGGCGACCGGCCAGACGAGGTACGAGGTCTGGAAGACCCGCCCGATGAAGAAGAGCACGAGCACAGAGACGGCGAAGCCCACCGCCGCCGTCCAGGTCGAGCCGGATCTCAGCTGCGCGCGCACGAGCAGGGCGGTTAGCGGCAGCCAGACGAGCAGAGCGAGCACGCCGAACGGGTAGGGGCCGAAGCGGTCGTCGAGCACGCCCGCTTCGAGCAGGACGCCGGCCAGCCCGTAGCCGATGATCCGGTAGGTCGCGCCGCCGTAGACGACCGTGTCGGCGTACAGCGCGCCCGCGTCGGCGATCACGAACGGGAGGAAGCCTGCGGCGAGCACCGCCGCAAAGGCGATCGCGGCGGTGCGTCGCGCGCGCGACGAGGCGCGGCGGAGGATCGCCACGGCGAGGAACGGCGCCGCCACGACCGCGAACTGCTTGAGCAGGACCGCGACGGCGAGCACCGCCGCCGCGCCGGTGACCCGGCCGCGGACGACGAGCGCAAAGGCCACGACCAGCGCGAGCACCGCCGGCGCATCGGCCGTGCCGAACCACGCCGCGCGCACGGCGAGCGGGCTCGCGGCGAGGGCCGCCCCGAGCGCGAGCCGGGGCCCGAGCGGTCCGCGAAAGAGCAGGGCCGCGGGCAGGGCGGCGAGCGTGAGCAGGGTGACGAAGATGCGGTAGTCGTCGAACGGCGCGGGCATGAGGCCCCAGGCCGCGGCGGTCAGCGGCGTCCCCGGGAAGTAGGCGAAGTGGCGCAGCGCGACCTGGGCGTTCCGCGTCTGCGCCGACACCGACCCGTCGAACGCGTAGAACCGCTCCAGGCCGGAGAACCGGTAGTCGTAGCCGTAGGGCGTCTCGCCCTTGCGAACGAGCTCCCCGGCGATATCGATCTGGTAGGTCGAGTCGTTGTCGTGGAACCACGGCGCCGTGCCCTCGCGCAGACCGACCTGGAGCAGGACGCCGGGGAGCACGAGCAGGGCCACGACCACGCCCGCCACCGCCACGGCGACCGAGCGCGGCAGGCGCCCCCGGACCAGCACCGCCGCCGCGGCGAGCGCGGTGACGACGGCGGCCAGGGTGGCCGCGGCGCGCAGCAGGCCCGGGTCCCACTCGCCGCCCGCCACGCGCACGAGCGGCGCTAGGACCCCGCGCGCCTCGGCGGGCGGGGCTCGGAAGGGCCACGGGTCGGAGCCCAGCTCGGGGAGGTTGAAGGCGACCAGAGCACCCAGGGTGCCCAGCAGCACGAGCGCCTCCCCGCGCTCGAGCGCACGAGGGGAGCGATTCGCCACGACTCAGCTCCGCGCGATCGTCGGCTCGCGGGGCGCGCTCGGCGCCGGCGAGGGTGCCGGGCCGATCGTGGGCCACCGGGGCGCCGCGGTGGGACGATCGTCCGTGTCCCGGGCGGCGCCGGCGGCCGCGGCGATCGCGAGGGCGATCCAAGTGATCGGGTTGTCGAAGAAGCCGTCGTAGAAGAGCGAGTGCACGAACAGGGCGAGAAGCACCGCCGCGAGGCCGAGTCCGAGGACCGGATCGCGCCTGCGCACGCCGGCGAGGGTGTACGCGGCACCGGCGAGCAGCGCCAGGTAGGCCGCGAGCCCGAGCACACCGAGCTCCGCCGCGACGGTCAGAGGCGTGGTGTGGGACGCGTAGCGGCGCTCGGCGCGCCGTCTGCCGGCGAGCTCGCGACTGGCCGCGGGTTGGCCGGCCACGCCGACGCCGACCACCGGGTTCTCGGCGAACACCGCCAGCGTCGATTCGATGAGCGGGGAGCGGCCGCTGGTGACCGAGCGTCCGTCGTCCTGGCCGAGCTGATAGGCGAACAGGCCGAGCCCGGCCACCACGACGACGACGCTGACGACCGCCACCAGGCGCCGGCTGCGGCGCTCTCCGGCCACGAGGGCCAGCGCTACGGCAGTCACGATCAGCGCGACCATGCTCGACTGCGAGTACGAGAAGTAGAGACCGGTGCCGAGCAGCGCGAGCAGCGCCACCGCCGGCGCCAGGCGGGCGCGCGCGAGCCACAACACGACCAGGACGATCACGATGGCCAGGACGAGGTGGCGGCCGTAGTGGCTCGGGTCGTCGAACAGCGAGGTGACGCGGAAGAGCGACCCGTAGGCGTTCCCCGCCTCGAGGCGGGGAGAGGAGAAGAAGAGCACGCCGGTGGCGGCCTGCCAGATACCCACGGCGGCGAAGATGGCGCCCGGGACCACCACCGCGGCGGCCAGCAGCCGGCCGAAGCGCGGGTCATCGACGGGCCGACGGGCGACCACGGCGACCAGCGCGGCGAACGGCAGCCAGAAGAACGCGAGCTGGTCCCCGGCCGCCGCCGGATCGCGTGACCACAGCAGCGAGGCGGCCACGAGGGCGAGCAGGACGGCCGCGGGCACGGCGACCGGGCGCGGAAGCTCGCGCACGGTCGCGCCACGCGCCACCCGCCAGCCGAGCGCGGCCACTGCGGCCACCAGCAGGGCGTAGAGCGGAAGCAGGCGGCCGAGCTCGCCCGAGGCGAGCCCAATGGAGAAGCCCTCGCCGCCAAAGGCGAGCGGCGGGCGCAGGGGCGCGGCCACGAGCGCGAGAGGCGCCACCGCGAGCGGATAGCGAACGAGCACGGCCGCGGCCGCGGCGACCGCGAGAAGTCCGGCGCTGAACGCGATCAGCCCCTTAGAGGAGCTCCCGAGCGCGATCAGGCTCGTGCCCGCACCCTGGCCCGCGAGGAGAGCCGCCTCGGCGACGCCGAGCAGGAGGAAGCCGACGAGCAGCGGCGAGCGTGAGCGAGAGAGCAGGACCAGCCCGGTGCCGAGCACGCCGGCCCCGGCGGCCAGGTACGTCAATCGCCCTCCGTAGACCAAGGCGTCGGGAGGCGCTGACTATAGTGCAGGTCTGGCGAGCGCACGGTCGCCCGTCCGCGGACGTGGGGGCCCGGGCGAGCTCGGCCACGCTCTCGGCCTTCGGCTGGGCATCGAGTGCCGCAGTCTGGAGCAGGTCCCGTCTCCTTCGGCAGCGAAGATCCGACCAGCACGATCCGCGCGACGGTGAGGAGGAACCGCTATTACGGTAGGTGAGCATACGCACGCGCCGACCGGGCGGCAGGGCCGCGTGCGGGCGGTCGCGCAGGTCGCGCGCGACCGGGTCACGCGCAGGCCCACCGCGCTGGTCGCGGACGTGGTGGCGGTCGTGCTGATCGCCCTCGGAGTCCACGTGTTCTTCGCAGGCGGATTCCCCGCGAACGATTCGTGGCACACCCTGATCTGGGGCGACGAGCTGGCCAGCGGGCAACTGCCGGACTACGTGGTCCCGTTCGCGCCGACGCCGCACCCGTTGCTGATCCTCTACGCCGCTGCGCTGTCGCCGCTGGGAACCGCGGTCGAGCCGGCGTTGCAGCTGACGACCATGATCGCGTTCGGCGTGATCGTCGTCGGCCTGTTCAAGCTGGGGACGCGGCTGTACGCGTGGCCGGTCGGCTTGCTCGCCGCGGCGATCCTGCTCACGCGCGATCGCTTCCTGTACCTGACCTCCCGCGGCGGCGTCGACGTCCTCGCCCTCGCGTTCATCGTGGCGGCGGCCGTCCTCGAGGCCCGGCGATCGCGGCGAGGATGGCCGGTACTGGTGCTGCTGCTCTGCGCCGGCCTTCTGCGCCCGGAGGCCTGGCTGTTCGCGGCGGCCTACTGGCTGTGGCTGGTGCCCGCGCGCGACCGGCGGGCTCTCGTCGGCCTCGGTGCGCTGGCCGCGGCCGCGCCCGTGCTCTGGGCCCTCAGCGACTACGTGGTGACCGGGGACCCCCTGTGGTCGTTGCACGGAACGCAGAGGCTCGCCGGCTTCCTAAAGCGCCAGACCGGCCTCGCGGCGATCCCGGACAGGGCGTGGACCTCCCTCGGCGCGATCATGACCGAACCGCTGGTGATCATCGGCGTCTGCGGGCTCGTGGCCGGGCTGGTCCTGCGGAGGAGGTCCACGCTCCTGCCCGCGGCGATCCTCGGTCTTCAGGGAGCGGCGTTCATCGGTCTGGCCGTCTTTCAGCTGCCGCTCAACCAGCGGTACCTGCTGCCCGTGGCCCTGGTGCTCACTCTCTTTGCCGCCGTGGCCGCATTCGCCTGGGTCGGCTTTCGTGATCAGGGGAAGGTGAGGGCCGTCTGGATGCCCGCGGGGATCGTGGCCGTGGTGATCATCGCCGCATTCCTGCCGGGGTATCTGCCCACCGTGGACTCCGTCCGCGACAAGGTCGTCGCCCGCCAGGCGGTCGGAGCGGATCTGGAGGCCCTGCTCCGCAGAGATCCGGTCAGGCGCGCCGTCGCGAGCTGCGGTCCGCTGGTCTCCCCGAGCAACTTCCGCCGCCCCCAGATCGCCTACGCCACGAACCAGGCGGAGGAGAGCGTCCGCGACGTCAAGTTTGGCCTTCCCCGTGAGCGCGGCGTGTACGTGCGGGCGGTGATGAAGCGGGAGCTGCCCGCTGCCGAGAAGGGCAAAGGGCGGGCACCCGTCAACTTCAGGGACTTCAACCGCGACATCGGTCCCGCCGAGCTCCTGTCTCCGCCCGGGTACTCGCGCCTCGATCGAGGCCGGTTCTGGATCGCCTACGCGCGCTGCGGCGGCTCGGCCGGACAGGCGAAGACGAACAGCTGACCGGCAGTGCTACGGTCAACTTCGGTGGAAGCACGGCGACGCGCGAGCGCAGATTTCGCGGTGCGCCGCGCGGACATACGCCGTGACGGGCGGCTGCTGGTCCAGGGCGAGGCCCATCTCGAGGGCGGCGCCCGTGCCGAGCTCGTGCTGCGCGACGAGCTCTCGCGCGAGCACCGCATCGCCCTGGCTCGCGGCGAGGACGGCTACGCGGGCGCCTTCGACGCGACCGTGACCGTGTCCGCGCTCGCGGGCGCGGAGGGTGAGACCAACGTCTGGGACGCCTACGTGGCACTCGACGGAGCCAGCGAGGAACGGCTACCGGCCTCGGCGGACGCTCGCCTCGCGCGCACCTCGGTCACGCCCGAGGACGCGTCGCTGTACCGCGTGCGCCCCTACCTCCGTCACCAGGGTCATCTCAGCCTGGCCGTCAGCCGGCTCGCGCCCCACGCCGAGGTGCTCGAGGTCGTGGTCGAGGACGAAGCCGTGGCCGTGCGCGGATTCCTGCCGCGGCCGCCGGCCGAGCCCCCGGTCACGGCCCGGCTGGTAGCGCGCCGGCGGAGCACCGGCTCCGAGGTCTCCGGATCGGCGACGGTCGAGGACGATCGCTTCTCCGCGCGCCTCGACCTCGGCGAGCTCGTCGACGCGAGCGACAGCGACGTCTGGGATCTGCGCCTGGAGGTCCCAGGCGCGGGCACGCTCCGCCTGGGAGCACACCTCGACGACGTGCGCAACAAGAAGAACGTGCTCCTCTACCCCCCGCGGACGCTGAGCCGGGGCGGTGTCGAGCGCAAGCTGAGGCCGTACTTCACGGTCGAGAACAACCTCTCGATCCGCTCGAGGCCGGTCAAGCCCGCTCGCGTGGAACCCCCGCTTCCCTCCGAGGCCCCGACCCCTGAGGCCGAGCCCAAGGCTCCCGAGCGTCCCTCCCCGCGCCGGCGCCTCGAGCGCAGGCTCGCCGCGGTCGTGGGGGATGTCGCCACGCGGGTGATCCGATCGCTCGGCAACGGGGGTCCCGCGCTGCGGCTGCCGTACCCGAGGCCCGATCGCCGCGCGCGGCCCAAGATCCACATCTTGATCCTGCACGGCTACGGGATGGGCGGCACGATCCGGACCGTCATCAACCTGGCGGGCTACCTGGCGGAGCACTACGAGGTCGAGTTGATCAGCGTGTTCCGCGGTCGCAGGGTCCCCGCCTTTGCCATACCCGACCGAGTCGAGGTCACGGTGCTCGACGACCGGGTCTCCGACCGGCCCTCGCGCGCGGTCCGGTGGCTGCATCGCGTGCTGGCCGCACGGCCCAGCGTGCTGATGCACCCCGACGACTTCGGGCACCGGGCGTGCTCGCTGTGGACCGATCTCATGCTGGCCCGGAAGATCCGATCGCTGCGGTCGGGAGTCCTCATCACCACGCGGCCGGCACTCAACCTGATCGCAGCCAGGGCGGCCCCGCCGGGCGTGACCACCATCGGGCAGGAGCACCAGAACTTCCACGCCCACCGGCCGGGCCTCGCGGCGGCGATCGGGCGCGATTACACGAAACTCGACGCGCTGGCGGTGCTGACCCACGACGACCTGCACGACTACGGCGAGGCGCTGGCGTCCGCGCCGACTCGGGTCGTGCGCATCACCAACGCCCTTCCGCCCGATCTCGAGGGCGATCAGGCGGCGCTCGATACCAAGGTGGTGGTCGCGGGCGGGCGGTTGACCTTCCAGAAGGGCTTCGACCGCCTAATCCCGGCCTTTGCCCCCGTCGCGCGCCGCCACCCGGAATGGAAGCTGCGCATTTACGGAAGCGGCAAGAAGCGCGCTCAGCTCCAGCGGCTGATCCTCGAGCACGATCTCTACAACAACGTCTTCCTGATGGGCTCGACCGATCGCCTCGGCGAGGAGCTGTCGAAGGGAGCGCTGTTCGCCTTGACCTCCCGCTACGAGGGCTTCGGGATGGTGCTGATCGAGGCCATGAGCAAGGGCCTGGGGGTAGTCAGCTTCGACTGTCCGCGCGGGCCGAGCGAGATCATCAGCCCGGGCCAGGACGGGATCCTCGTCCCCGAGGGCGACATCGCCGGGTTCTCCGACGCTCTCCTCGAGGTGATAGAGGACGAGGACAAGCGACGCCGCTTCGGCCGCGCGGCGCTCGAGAAGGCGAAGGCCTACGACATCGCGGTGATCGGGCGCCAGTGGGATCGGCTGTTCGAGGAGCTCCTGGCGCGCAGGGCTCCGGCGCGGCGCCGGCGACCAAGTGGCTAGGAGCAGGGACCTGGCGAGCGGGTCGAGCGAGACGGCGGCCGGCCCGGCCGCCGCCGGCGCGCGCAGCGACGCTCATCGGCCGTCCGGGGCGGCCGAGGGCCAGGTCGCCGCGCACTCACTCGCAGAGGCTTCCCACGGCGGGGGCCCGACCGCGATGGTGCTCGCGACCGCGCCGGCCGACGACGGTGGGCCCGCCGCGGCGCTCCCCTGGGAGGACACCACGGTCCTGCGGCGTCTCTTGCTTCAGCTCGAGGACCTCGGGATAGCTCATGCATGCGTCATCACCAGGCCGCAGTGGGAGCCACTCCTCGAACCTTCGCTCGCCGGCCTCGGCCCGGCCGTTCGCATGCACGCCTCGCCGAGCGTGAGCGAGGACCTGCGCACGGTCGCGGAGGTGGCGCGGTCCGGCGCGGGACCCATCGTCGTCGTCCACGGCGAGCTCGTCACCCATCGCGAGGCGCTGGCCCGACTTCTCGTGGCGCCGCGCGTCGTGACCGGCGTACTGGCACGACACGGCGGCTTCCCTCCCTACATGGCGCCTCGCACTCGCTCGACCCGCGGCCGCGTGATGAGCGCCTCGTCTCCCTACCACGCCACCGGACGGCCCAACACCTCCCTGCTCGGCGTCCTCAAGGTCGGCGAGCGTGACCGCATGGAGCTGACCGAGACCGCGGACCGCCTCGCTTCGCTCACCGAGCCGCCGTTGCCGCCCGGATGGGATGAGGAGCTCGAGCGCAAGGTGAGCCGGTGGCGAGCGTCGCTTGCCGAGGAGACCGCGGGCCCCGAGGGGCTCGACGGTGGACGGGAGGGAGAACCGGCGTCCACGCAGCCGGCGGAGGCAGAGCAGGCGCCGGAGGCTGACGAGCCCGACGATCCGGCCGCCGTCGTCCTCTCCGACGAGGACGAGGCGGAGGTCGCGCTGCGCGCCGCGATCCTGCGCGAGGACGTCGTATCGCTGCTGCTCGTGGGCCTGGTGCGGGCCGACGTCCACGTCGCCAACAGCTTCCTGCGGGCGCTGTTCTGGTCACGCCCGCTGTCGCGGGCCAAGGCGCGGGAGACGGCCGAGCAGATCGAGGATTACGACGAGGACCGCGTGCTGCTTGACTCGGCGGTCAAGGCCAACGACGGCTTCTTCACGACGTTCTTCGTGAGCCCCTACTCGAGGTACATCGCCCGGTGGGCGGCGCGCCGCGGGCTGACGCCGAACCAGGTGACCACGGTGTCGATGGTCATCGGCGTGCTGGCGGCGGCGGCGTTCGCGAGCGGGAGCCGCCCCGGTCTGGTCGCCGGCGCGATTCTGCTGCAGGTCGCCTTCACCACGGACTGCGTCGACGGCCAGCTCGCTCGCTACACGCGGACCTTCTCGAAGCTCGGCGCCTGGCTCGACTCGATCTTCGACCGATCCAAGGAGTACATGGTCTACGCCGGGCTGGCCATCGGCGCGAGCCGCGGCTTCGGCGAGGACGTGTGGGTGCTCGCGGTGGCGGCGATGACTCTGCAGACGGCTCGGCACATGGCCGACTTCTCGTTCGGAAAGACCCAGCACCTGGCGATCGCGGCGCAGTGGCGCCCGCCGGTCGACGAGCCGGGCGACGGGGTCGCGTTGAAGCGCTCGGCTACCAGCGTGCTGCCTACCTCGCCGCCGGGCGCAGACGGCGACGCGGGGCCGGGGAGTGCACCGACCGGGCCTTCACCCTCTCCGCTCCGGTACGCGGAGCCGGTCACCGACGTACCGGCGACGCCCGCGCCGCCGCTGGCCCGCCGCCTCGTCTCGGGGACGGCCCGGCGGGCGATCGCCGTCTCGCGCGCCCTCGACCGCCGCCGGTGGACCCAGTGGCTCAAGAAGATCCTCGTGTTCCCCATCGGAGAGCGCTTCGCGGTGATCTCGCTGGCCGCCGCCCTCACCACGCCACGGACGACGTTCATCGTCGTGCTGGCCTGGGGCGCCTTTGCGATGCTCTACACCTTCACCGCCCGCTCGGTCCGCTCGCTATCGAGATGACCACCGCGGCGGCAAGAACGGCGGCAACCTCAGGGCCGCTGAGTCGGCTCGGCGACTACCGCGACGACGGACCGCTCGCCCGCATGGTCGGCCGGGCGTCCGGCGCGGTGCCGGTCCCTGCCGCCGTGTTGTCACTGCTATCCGCCGTGCCGCTGATCGCCGTGCTCGCCGTCGATGGCGACGACCCTCCGGCGCTCGGCGCGGCCGTGGCGTGGGCGGTGATCGCCGGGGGCCTGGCGAGCGGCCGCCCCGACTCGGGGCGCTTCGCGTGGAGTGTTCCGACACTCGTACGGCTCGTCGAGTACGGGACCCTGCTCGCCTTCGCCGTCCTCGCGGGGCCGCGGGCGGTTCCCTTCTGCTTCGCGCTCGTGGCGGCGCTCGCGTTCCATCACTACGACACCGTCTACCGGCTTCGCCACCAGGGCATCGCCCCGCCGGGTTGGGTGAGGGTCGCCGGCGGCGGATGGGACGGGCGGCTGGTGCTCGGCTACGTGCTCCTGCTCATCGGCGCCGTCGGCCCCGGATTCCTCGTCGCGGCGATTGTCCTCGGCACGGTCTACGTGGCGGAGAGCACGGGAAGCTGGCTGCGATTCTCCCAGCCGCGGCGGCCGGCCCAGTACGACGACGAGGAGGACGAGGATGATTGAGCGCCTGCGGCAGCGGTCGAACGAGCCGGCCGGATGATCGGCATGGTCCTCGCGGCCGGTCCCGGGCGGCGGCTCTCACCGCTGACCGACGCGCTGCCCAAGACGCTGCTCCCGGTCGACGGCGAGCGCCCGATCCTCGACGTCACGATCGCCAACCTGAGGCAGGTCGGCATCGAGGACGTCGTCGTGGTCACCGGCTTCGCCGCAGACGCGGTCAGAGCGCAGGTGCCGGCCCTCGAGCGTCGCCACGGCGTGCGCGTCGAGCTCGTCTACAACGACCGGGCCGAGATCTGGAACAACGCGTACTCGCTCTGGTGCGCGCGCGAGGCGTTCGCCGACGGTGTCGTGCTGGTCAACGGCGACCTCGTCCACCCCGCCGTCGTGGAGGAGCGAATGCTCGCCGCCCGCGGTCCGGAGGTGCTGCTCGCGCTCGACCGCGAGAAGACGCTCGGCGAGGAGGAGATGAAGGTCCTGCTGAGCCCGGACGGCCGGCTCGAGCGGATCGACAAGCAGCTCGATCCGCCCTCGGCCCACGGCGAGTACATCGGAGTCACGGTGATCGAGCCGGTCGCCGCCACGCGGATGGCCGAGGCGCTCGAGGCGACATGGCGGCGGGACCCGTCGCTGTACTACGAGGACGGCTTTCGCGAGTACGCCGAGCGCGGTGGCGAGGTGGCCATCGCCTCGATCGGCGCTGTCGAGTGGGTGGAGGTCGACGACCACGCCGACCTCGCTCGCGCGCGGGAGATCGCATGCCGGTACTAGCGCGGATGGTCGGCGCGCCGCTGGTGATCGACATCCGCACCGGCGCGGTGGCCGGGCTGGCGCCGCTGCTCGCCGATCGCCGGATCTCCAGCGGGGGACACGTGGCGATCGCCGTCGGCCCCGGTCAGGGCGAGGAGATCGCCGCGACGGTGCGCCCGGCGCTCGAGAACTGTGAGATCTTCGGCGTGGCCGACGGCGACCTAGCCGCCGCGACAGACCTCGCCGGGCGGGTGCGCGGCGGCTTCTACGACGCGCT
>CADCVU010000157.1 GCA_902806245.1 uncultured Solirubrobacterales bacterium | reverse complement strand
CCGTCGGTGCTGGACAGGAAGATGCGATCGAAGCCGAGCGCGGGCGCCGAGTAGAAGTTCTCGGGGCTGACGTTGCTGCGGCTCCACACGAGCTTTCCGTCGCGGGCGCGCAGGGCGTTGACCGAGCCGGAGTAGTCGCCGAAGTAGAGGCGACCATTCCTGTAGGCGAGCGAGGCCTTGACGTCGTCGGCGGCCTTGTAGGTCCAGTCGGTCTTGCCGTCGCGGGTCCGCAGCCCGTACACCGTTCCGTCCTCGCTGCCGAAGTAGAGGCGATCGCGGACTACGACCGGGGTCGACTCGGCGCGGCTGGGCAGATCACGCTGCCACACGACCCTGCCGGTGCGCGCGCTCAGCGCGGCGACGCGGCCCCGGCCGTTGCTCTCCGTGTTGCCGATCGCCGTCGTGCAGGCCGTCTGGCAGAGGATCGTCACGTACAGGCGCCCCTTGTCGTAGGTCGGCGTCGACGCGGCCAGGGCCCCGAGGTCGCGCTTCCAGAGCCGGCGGCCCGTGCGCGCCGAGAGGGCGACGACCCGGCCGTTGTTCTCGGCCACGAACAGGCGCCCGCGCGCGAGAGACGGCGGGAACTCGAGCAACTCGCCGGTTGGCTCGGTCCTCCAGATCCGCTTGAACGGCGGCTTCAGGTCGCTCGGGAAGTGACTGGTGCGGGCTCGGTTGTATCCGAAGGTCGGCCAGACGAACGAGCTCGGCTTCGTCTCGGGCGGCTCCGACTCGGCTGAGCCTGCGCCCGGACCGACGGTCAGCTCAGATCGCTTGGACTCGACGTAGAGCAGTCCGCCCACGACCACGGCCGCCGCCAGGGCCACGAGGGCGAGTGCGCTGGCCCACTTGTGCGCTCCGAGGGTCCGAAGGAGCTTGTCGATGAGATCTACCTTCTCGAGACACCCGGCTTGTGAGCGCAGGCGGGTGAGCGGGTCGACGGCCAGCCAAAACTAGCAATCGCTCCGGCCGGGATCCGACGAGGGTCTGCTCGCGAAGAGGCTTCGACCCGGCCTCCGGCGCCGCTCGCGTAGTGACCGTGGGCTTCCCAACCCGCCTGTCCGAACTCTCGGGGCCGACCCGGCGCGGACAGCCTCCGCCCGCCTCGAGGACACGATCTGAGCCGCTATGTTTCTCGCGGTGGACCTGCCGCGTCGTGAGCAGTTCCTGACTCGGCTACGGACGAAGCTGGAGGCCGAGGAACGCCGGCCCGGGTGGATCGGCCGGTCGGTGCGTTACCGCGGCCGACGGGCGGTGCGCCGCGTGTGGCGATCGGCGACGGCCGTGCTCCGCAGGCTCCTGTTGCGCTACGCATCGGCCCCCCCGCGACCAAGCGAGGAGGCCGGAGCCGACCGCCGCGTGATCATCCTCCTGTTCAGCGCCTGGGGCATGGGCGGGACGATTCGCACGACGCTGAACCTCGCGGACTACCTTGCGGAGCGGTACGAGGTCGAGATCATCAGCGTGATGCGGAGCCGGAAGGATCCGTTCTTCGGGGACTTCCCGCCCGGGGTGAAGGTCACCGCACTCGACGACAAGCGTCGGGGCGTCGCTCGACCGGCGCTCATGGCGCTCACTCGGAGGCTGCTGCGCGCGTGCCCGAGCGTGCTGGTGCACCCATCCGAGCGTTGGGCTCCCTGGTTCAGTCTCTGGACCGACGTGAGGCTCGTGCGCAAGCTCCGCGGTCGGGCGGGCTTTCTGATCGCCACCCGGCCGGGCTTGAACCTGATAGCGGCCCAGCTTTCGGCTCCAGGCCTGGTCACGATCGGCGAGGAGCACATGCACCTGCACCACCACGCCCGTCCGCTGCGCAAGTCGATGCGGCGGCTCTACCCGAAGCTCGACGCCTTTGCCGTGCTGACAGAGGGCACCAGGCGGGAGTACGAAGCGATTGTCGACGGTCGCGTGCGGCTCGCGCGCATACCCAACAGCGTCCGCGACCTGGGAGGCCGCTCCGCCGACCTCGACGCGAAGACCGTGCTCGCTGCGGGCAGGCTCGTGGCCCAAAAGGGCTTCGACTATCTGATCCCGGCCTTTGCGCAGGTCACCGCGGCCCATCCCGACTGGCGACTGCGGATCTGCGGCCGCGGCAGGCTGCGCGAGCGGCTTCAGGGGATGATCGAGGATCACGGCCTCGCGGACGTCGTGACGCTCGCGCCCCCCGCCGAGGACATGGGGGTCGAGCTGGAGGGCGCGTCGATCTTCGCGATGAGCTCTCGGTTCGAGGGCTTTCCCCTGCTCATGCTCGAGGCCATGAGCAAGGGCATGGCTGTCGTCAGCTTCGATTGCCCGACCGGTCCAGCCGACCTCATCGACGATCATCGCAACGGGATCCTCGCCGCGCCGCGAGATGTCGATGCGCTCGCGAGCGGCCTGCTCGAGATGATCGAGGACGCCGAACTGCGCCACCGATGTGGCGCTGCGGCAGCCGCGACCGCTCGGCGCTACCGGATGGAGGCCATCGGGCCGCTGTGGGACGACTTCCTGCGCGAGGCCCGGGCGCAGCGAAAGGTCGCGGGGTAGACGCCTCACCGAGCGAGGGGGACGCTAAGCCACCTGAGGCCTCAACTCGAGGGCGCGCCCGCCATGTCCTCGACGTAGCCCCAGGTCACGCACATCTCCCGCAGGGCCTCGGGAATGCTCTCGGGCGGCGGGCTCGCCGCCTGCACCCGGCCGGTCTTGATCCGCTCGGCCGGGTCACCGAGGCCGGGCCGGTAGGGCCCGTGGTCGAACTTCCCGTACTCGAGCATTCCGGGCTCCGCCTCGACGCCGAGAAAGCCGCACAGTCGTTCGGTCACCGACCGGGGATCGGCGGTGAGCTCCTCGTAGCGCACCGTGATCCCGTCGTACGTCTCGCGCGCTCGCTCCAGGGCCTCGCAGTAGCGGCGGATCAGGTCGACGTTCTCGTCGTGATCGAGCTCGGCCCCGAGGAGCTTCTGCCGCGAGCGGGCGATCGCGGCCGGATGACGCAGCAGGAACACGAAGCGGGCGTCGGGCCAGCACTCCCGGATCCGGTCGACGATGAACACGTTGTTCGGCGTCTTGTCGACGATCAGCCGCTTGCCGCTGCTCGACAGCTCGCGATGCAGCAGGCGGTCCCACAGCAGGTACTCGAGGCTGCCGGCATCGAGACCCATCTGCTTCATCGAGCGCTTCGACCATGTCTTGTCGAGCTTGACCGAGATGTAGCGCAGGTGCAGCTCGTGCGGCGCGTGGATCTGGGAGTGGCTGTTGAGCAACACCCGCAGCAGGGTCGAGCCCGAGCGCAGCGTGCAGAGAATGAAGACGGGCGCGGACACGAGACGATCGCCGGGACGGAGGTCGCCCACGCGGGCCTCGGGGGTGGCGCCAGGTTTACGCAGCTCGTAGCCGGTCGCTCGAGCCAGCCTTTCGTTGACCGTTCGCTTCCAGTCCACGGGCCCACTCTAGACCGTCCCCAGAAGCCGTACACCGTCGATACGGATCGCCATACTCCGGCACGACCGCCGTCTTCGGCCTGCCGTGCGCGCGGTGCGACCGTGCGGCGTGGCACGCGACCGCAGAGAGACTCGACGCCGGAAGGGGCGCCTGTCATGACCGTGCGATCACTGACGATCGGAGTGGCGTTGCTCTCGTTGGCGGTCGGGCCCACCGCCTGCGGTGAGAGCGAGGAGACCTTGAACGTTCGCCTCAGCGAGTACCAGATCAAGCCGCGCAACCCGCAACTCGGCGGGCCGGCGGAGGTGCGCTTTCGCGTCCGCAACGTCGGCTCCGCGCCCCACGCGCTCACCGTCGTGGGCCCGAAGGAGGAGGTCGAGACCGAGCCACTGGCGCCCGGCGCAAGCACCGAGTTCTCGCTCGACCTCGACGAGCCGGGGCGCTACCGCTGGTTCTGCCCCCTCGGCGACCACCGCGGCCGCGGGATGCGCGGGCGGATCACCGTCGACTGATGGGTGAGGAGCCGAGTTGACGGCCCCCACGCGAGCGCGTCCCGAGCGCGGATCGAGCGCAGTTCATCGTCTCGCCGATGTCGCGCGGCGTCATCTGCGGCCGGCCCGCTCGCCCGGCGCGCTCGCCCTAGCGCTGATTGTCGCCGGCGGCCTCGCCGTGCGCCTGTACGGCATCGACCACGGTCTGCCGTACGTCTACAACTACGACGAGCTCTACCACTTCACGAGCCGGGCCATCGCCATGCTCGGAGGGAACCTCAACCCGGAGTACTTCGACAACCCGACGACGCTGACCTACCTCATCCACCTCGCCCTGCGCCTCCAGTACGGGGGGGTCTGGCCGTTCGGCGACCTCTCCGGAGTCATGGCCGAGCTGAAGGCGGACCCGACGGGCGCCTACCTGACGGCGCGCTTGATATCGACGGCCCTCTGCATGCTCGCCGTAGTCGCGTTGTTCTGGGTCGGAAAGCGACTGTGGGGCACGGCCGAGGGCCTCGCCGCGGCGGCGATCCTGAGCTTTGCCTTTCTTCCCGTCGCCTACTCACGCTTCGCTCTGACCGACGTCGGCGTGCTGCTCCCGGTCACGCTGGCGGTCTACGGGGTGGTCAAGGTCCGCGAGAACGGCCGTTGGGGCTACTTCCTGCTGACAGGCGCCGCGATCGGCCTCGCCGTCGGCTTCAAGTACACCGCGGGCGTCCTCGTCGTCCCCTTCGTGGTCGCCGCGGCTCTGCGCGCGCGCCGCGACCGCAGCGCCCTCGTGTACACCCTGCTCGGGCTGCTCGCCGCGGCGATCATCTTCGCCGTCACCAACCCGTTCTTCCTGCTCAACCTGCCCGAGGCGCTCGCCGAGCTTCGCGGGCAGAGCGGTGACGCCAATACGCCCAAGGCCGGGCAGCCGCCTGAGAACCGGTTCGGCTTCTACCTCACCAGCCTGACGTGGGGCCTCGGCCTCGCCGCGGCGCTCGCCGCCGCGGGCGGTCTCGTGTGGGAGATCCGCCGAGATCCGGTTCGCGCCCTGCTGATCGTCCTGCTTCCCGTGCTGCTCGTCGTCTACCTCGCGGGCGCGGAGCGATTCTTCGCACGCTGGCTGCTTCCGGTATACCCGGTGCTGGCGATGTTCGCGGGGGTGGCTCTGGCACGCCTGGCGCGGTTGCCATCGCGGCGGCCGATGGTGCGGGCCGGGGTCCTCACCCTGCTGCTGATGGCGGTGCTCGCCCAACCGCTCGCCGCCGACGTGCGCAGCGCCCGCGTGCTCGCCCGGGAGGACACGCGACAGATCGCCCGAGGCTTCCTCGTCGAGCGCCTTCCTCCCGGCGGCCGGCTGGTGATCGAGCCGTCCGTCCCGCCGAGCTATTACCGAGGGCGTTTCTCGAGGGGCTTTCGGTTGCGTACCGCCGGCAAGTACATCACGGTCTTGGAGCCGGGACTCATCGATCGCTACCGCCGCGCCGGTCACTGCCTCGTCGTGACCATGAGCACGATCCGCGGCCGCGCCGAGGCCACCGGCGATCCGCAGGCGCTCGCCTACTACCGTCGACTCGAGCGTGAGTCTCAGCCGGTCTTTGGCGTGGTTCCCTATCGGCCGGGAGCCGAACCCGTGCCGTTCGACTTCAACCGCTCGTTGCTCTACTACTCCCCTTCGTTCGCCCGGCCGGGCCCGAAGGTCGACGCCTACCGGCTCGATCGCTGTACGCAGGCGGCCCCGTCGCGAGCGCGGTCCGCGCGCGGGGGCCCCGGCGTGTAGCGAGGGGACGGCCGGCTCACACGTCCTCGAGCACTTCCTCGCTCTCGCCCACGTCGAGGAAGCGCGTGTAGGCCTCGACCACCTTGTCGGGCTCGTCGCACATCGCGAGGCGGCCCTTGTTCAGCCAGATAGCCTGGTTGCAGAGGTCGCGGACGCTCCCGAGCGCATGCGTGACGAGCACGATCGTCCGCGCCTCGGCGCACAGCTCGCGCATCTTCTCGAACGACTTGCGCTTGAACCGCGCGTCGCCGACGGACAGGGCCTCGTCTATGAGCAGGATGTCGGGATCCATGTGCACCGCCACCGAGAACGCGAGCCGTCCGTACATCCCGGAGGAGTAGGTCCGCATCGGGAGGTCCATGAACTCGCCGAGCTCCGCGAAGGCCGCGATCTCGTCGTACTTCTCGGCGAGCTCGTCGCGGGTCAGGCCGGCGGCCAGGCCCCCGAGCACCACGTTCTCCCGACCGGTGATGTTGCGGTTGAAGCCGACGCCGAGGGCGAGCAGCGTGCTCACTCGACCGTCGACCTCGACCCGGCCCGCGGTCGGAGGAAGGATGCCGGCGACCGTGCGGACGAGCGTCGACTTGCCCGCGCCGTTCGCTCCCACCAGACCCAGAACGGCACCGCGCGGCACCTCGAAGGAGACGTCCTGAAGTGCCTCGATCTCACGGACCGTACGCTCACCTCGACCCATGCGAGTGACCGTGCTCTTCAGGGTCGGGCGCTTCTCGAACGAGGTGCGGTAGGTGACCGAGAGGTTCTCGACCCGGATCGAAGCGTCGTCGCCCAGCCCGGCGGGGACGGTGGCGTCCGACGCGCGAGGGTCGTCAGAGACGGACGGCAAACTCTCGCTCCCTCGATATGAAGAACAGGCCCCCGGCGACGAAGGCCACCAGCGCCCACGCCAGGCCCCAGAGCATCAGGCCGACGCTCGGTTGCTGGCCCTGGTTGAGGACATCGCTCCACGAGGCCAGCAGCGGGTAGAGCGGGTTGAGGGCGAGAATCGGCCTGAAGCGGTCCGGAACCTCCTCGGCGTAGTAGAGGATCGGCGAGGCGTAGAGCCAGATCCGCGTCACGTACGGCAGAAAGCTCGAGAGGTCACGGAAGTAGACCTGAGCGGCCGCGAAGAGCATCGCCATCCCCGAGGCGAAGATCGCGATCATCGCGAAGATGGGAATCGCCCAGAGCAGGTGCAGACCGACCGGGAGCCCCGCGACCACGTGCATCACGGCGTAGATCGCCAGCGTGGGAAGGAAGCGCATGAACGCGGTGACCACCGAGGAGAGCGGAAGCAGAGCGCGCGGGAAGGCCGTGTTGAGGATCAGCCGCCCCCCGCCCACCACGGACTTGGCGCCCTGGTTCACCGAGGTGGAGAAGAAGTAGAAGACGAACAGGCCGGCCATTAGGTGGGCGAAGAACGGCGCGCCCCCGCTGCGCTGGCGGAGGATCTCCACGAGGATGAAGTAGACGCCGGCTAGCAGGAGCGGGTTGATGACCAGCCACAGCTGGCCGAAGACCGTGTCGAAGTGGGAAGCGCGCAGCTTGGTCCGCGAGAGCTCGAAGGTGAACTGGCGACGCCGCCAAACGCCGCGCGCGTAGGGCAGGAGCGGAGGCAGCCCGACCCGGTGCGGCCGGTAGACGTGGCGCTCGGAGGTGAAGCCGTCGTCGCGTGCGCTGGGCGGCGCCGTCGTCTCCCTGATGGTTCCCGCGCTCACCGGCGCCTGAGCGCGCGTCTGGCGCTCGCTCGCGGACGGGGTCTTTGTCTCGAGGTCCATCGCGGTTCAGGGTAGTCGTCGTGATCGAGGCCTTTCGCGCCGGTAGGGCGCGCCGGCCGTGCGTGCGCCGGCTTTGCGCCCGAGGCGCCGCAGTGCAGCTCTCAGATGACCGGAGGCCGGCCGGCCCGCGTCATGCGCGCGACGGTGCGCCAGCGTAGCCGCCGTCGCGTCCCGCACGGCCTGGTCAGGCCGTCGGCGTATCCGCGCAGGACGAGGCGCGCGTCGCGTCGCGATCGTAGGCGCACGGCTGTGTGCAGGAACCAGGCCGCGACGTACACCGCGCCAAGCGAGAACGGAAGGTGGCGCCGGGCCAGCCAGACCCGGTTGCGCGCGCTGACGTAGGGGAACAGTCCGCCGTGCCGCGTCGCGCGATCGGCGGGATGATGGGCGAGTACATCGCCGGCGTACCAGACCGTCCAGCCGGCGTCGAGTGCTCGCCAGGCGAGGTCGATCCCCTCGTGCAGATAGAAGAATTCGTGCGGCCACCCTCCGACCTGCTCGAGCACTCGCCGCCGGACCGCCACGGCGCCCTCCCACACGGCGGTGACCGGACCGCTGCGCCTGCGGTCGCCGACGCGCAGTCTCGCGACCCAGTGGCGCGGCGGCGGCGCGCCCGAGGGGTCCTCGACGCGAGGCTGGAGCACGCCGAGGCGCGGGTGGGCCGCAAAGGCGCGGGCGATCCGCTCGAGCGCGTCGTCGTCGGCGAGGCGCGCGTCGTCATCGAGGAAGAGGACGATCTCCCCGCCCACGTGCGCCGCACCGGCGTTACGCCCCGCGGTCGCCCCCACGTTCTCCGGGAGCGCAAGCCCGCGCACCCCTTCGGGGAGCCCCGCCGGCGCCCAACCGTTGCCGACGACCACGACGTCGACCTCGACGCCGCGCTGACCCATCAGCGACTCGAGCGCCAGCCGAAGCTCGTGGGGGCGTTGGCCCCGGGTCAGCACCACGCAGCCGTAGTGGGGCATCTACCCGTCGAGGCGCTTCGAGGCGAGGATGACGACGAGGTGGCCGGCCACGGTGATCAGCGCGAGCGGAACGAGCGCGAGCAGCAGGACACGGGTGCCGGAGAGGTCCCCCACCACGGCGTCGACCACGGCGGCCACCAGGGCGAGCAGCGTCGCCTCGATCGCGAGGAAGGCGCGGAAGAACGGCACGAAGCGGGCGGCCCGGCGGATCCGCGCGAGCGCTCCCGGAGGGGGCGCGGAGCGCGTCTCGTAAACCTTGTGGGGCGGCCGGCCGGAGTGCGCGCGCGCCACCTCGACCAGGTGGGTCTCCGACTTCAGGAACAGGACGAGCACGGCCACGAGCAGCCCGAGCGTCGTCCAGCCGTCGATCGAGCCCCACCCACCGCTCGCGCGCACCCCGAGGGCGGCGGCCAGCGCGGCGTCGGTCGAGTAGTGACCGATGCCGTCGAGGTAGACGCCGCTCGGCGAGAAGCGCCTGCGCCAGCGTGCGACCTCCCCGTCGCAGCAGTCGAACAGGAGCTGCGCCTGGATCAGCACGAACGCACCCAGTGCTCCCAGCACCCCGGGCAACGTGAGCGAGACGGCCGCCAGCAGGCCGCTCGAGATCATCAGCCAGGTGACGCCGTTCGGGGTCACCGGGGTGGCGATCAGCACCCGGGTCACATACGGCGAGAAGCGGCGCATGTAGAGCCGCCCGGCCCAGTGCTCGGCGTCGACCCGCCCGAGCAGCGACTCCGGCTGGGATACCGCCCGTAGCTCAGCGATCGACGGCGTCGACATACTCGCGGACCCGCCTGAGCGCGGCGGGCTCGTCGAGGCTGAGGTGCTCGACGATGGTGAACCGGTCGGGCCGCGTGCTCGGCGCGTGGACCACGGCACGGGCGAACTGGTCGTCGCTGAGACCGAGGTCGGATGGGATTCGCGGCAGCCCGTGGTGGGCGAGGCAGGTGTCGAGGTACTGTGTGAGGTTCTCGTCGCCGCGCAGGTGCGAGGCGAAGAGCGCACCGATGCCGGCCAGCTCGCCGTGGTTGGCGGTGCCCGGGAAGAGATGGTCGAGGGCGTGGACGATCTCGTGATCGCTACCGCTGCACGGGCGGCTGCTGCCGGCCACCGCCATGGCCAGCCCGGAGAGCACGAGCGCGTCGGCGAGAACGGTCAGGAAGGCCTCGTCGTCGATCCCGTCGGTGCGCCCCGCCACCGCCTCGGCGGCCGTGCGCGCGAAGGTGACCGCGAGCCCGTCGACCTCCTCGCCGCGCTCGCGACCGGCGAGCTCCCAGTCGGCGATCGCCGAGAGGTTGCTCGCCGCGTCGCCGATCCCCGAGCGGCGCATCTCGGGCGGACTGCGGCGCACGTAGTCGAGGTCGACCACGACCGCGATCGGCATCTGCACTCCGTAGGAGCCCTTGGTGCCCTCGTGCTCGAGCGACGACACCGGCGAGGCGATGCCGTCGTGGGCGAGATTGGTCGCGACCGCGACCATCGGCAGCCCGGTCAGGCTCGCCGCATACTTGGCCACGTCGAGCGTCTTGCCGCCGCCGATGGCCACGAGCGCGTCGTAGAAGCCGCCGCGCAGCCGGCCGGCGAGGTCTGTCGCGGCGGCGAGGTCGCCGTCGGCCACGCCGAAGATCTCACAGTTCTCGAGCGCCGGGCGCACCGTCGCGGCGATCTCCTCACCCTGACCGGGGCCGACGGCGATCGCCACGTGTCCCCCGCTCGAGATCCGGCGGTCGGCGAGCAGCGGTGCGAGCCCGGCCACCGCGCCGGTGCGGATGTCGATCACCAGCGGCGCGCCGACCATCCGCGCTAGTACCGGCATGCGATCTCCCGGGCCCGCGCGAGGTCGGCGTGGTCGTCGACCTCCACCCAGTCGACCGCTCCGATCGAGGCGACGGCCACCTCGCCGCCGCGCTCGGCGTACTCGCGAAAGCCGTCCTCGTAGTACAGCGACGGATCCCGCTGCCAAGTCGCCTCGAGCGCCTCGGCCATCCGCGTGGCGGCGACCGGCTCGATCACCGTGACTCCGATGTACTCGCCGTGCGCCGACGGCGGATCGAGCTGCTTGTCGATCCGCTCGAGCCGGCCGTCGACGCTCAGCAGGACCTTCATCTCCTCCTCGCCGAGCGTCTTCTCGCGGTCGAGCGCGAGCAGCACCTCCGGACCGCGAGCGGCGAGCATCCGCTCCTCCACGACGGCCGGGTGGACGAGATCGCCGTTGACCAGCACGACACCGTCGGCGAACGCCTCGCGCGCGCACCAGAGCGAGTACGCGTTGTTCCAGACCTCGGCCCGGTCGTTGTAGACGAGCTCGACACGCACGCCGT
>CADCVU010000156.1 GCA_902806245.1 uncultured Solirubrobacterales bacterium | reverse complement strand
TCGGTGCGGGCGAACTCCTTGTCCTCCTCGCCGATGACCTCCATCAGGTCGAGGTCGTCCTCGGTCCCGGGGCTG
The DNA here is from genome assembly GCA_902806245.1 of uncultured Solirubrobacterales bacterium. GTDB lineage: Bacteria > Actinomycetota > Thermoleophilia > Solirubrobacterales > Thermoleophilaceae > JACCUC01. The sequence goes on along the minus strand of CADCVU010000156.1, from coordinate 7,946 downwards.
GCCGAGAGCGAGACCGGCGAGTAGGCCGAGCCGGCCTCGACGGCCTCGAGGATCTGCTCGGGCGTGGCGTCGAGCTCGTCGGCGAGCTCGGCGATGGTCGGGGAGCGTCCCTTGCGCACAGTCAGCCGCTCGACCGCGCCCGACATCTTCACGTTCAGCTCCTGGAGGGCGCGCGGGATGCGGATGGTCCAGCCGCGGTCGCGGAAGTGGCGCTTGATCTCGCCGACCACGTTGGGGGTGGCGTAGGTGGTGAGCGCGACCTCGCGGGCCAGCTCGTAGCGGTCGATGGCCTTGATCAGCCCGATCGCCCCGACCTGCTCGATGTCCTCGAGCGACTCGCCGCGCCCGGCGTAGCGGCGGGCCAGCGAACGCACCAGCGGCAGGTGACGCTCGACGAGCGCCTCGCGGGCGCTGATGTCACCGTGGACGTGGTAGCGGCGCAGCAGCTCGCGGTCGGGATTGCCCGATGAACCGTGAGCCGACGCGGTGGTCATCGCGCCGGCACCCGCTTCTCGAGGCGCACGACCAGCTCTCCGCCTTCTGCCTCGTCGACCCCGAAGGAGTCGACGACGGTCTCGAGCACCCGGCGCAGGCCGAGCTGCCCGGGCACGGAGAGGCCCTGGAGTGCGGCGGCGATCGTCGCCTCGCGCAGCGGGCCGACGTGAGCGCGCACGCGGTCGTCGGAGAGCTCGAGCACGAGCTTGACCGAGGGCTGGGCGCCGGCCTCGGCGAGCAGGCGCTCGACGGCGAGCTGGAGGTCGTCGAGCTCCTCGAACCCGAGCCCGAGCCGGTCGGCCACGCCGCCGAGCACCAGCCGGACCACGGGCTCCCACTCGCGCCCGATCGGCGTCTCGAGCTCGACCAATTCGGTGTGGGGGGCCGCAGGCGCGCTCATCTCAACCTATTGTGGCGCAGCCTACGACACGGTCGCCCGCGAGGAGGCAGGCGGTCTGTCCGGGAGCGACGCCGTCGACCGGATGGGCCAGCGTGAGCGAGAGATTTGCGTGCGTTCCGCGCCGTGGCGCGCCCTCCACCCGGCACCGGACGGGCTCCGAGCGGTAACGAAGCTTGACGGCGTCGACGCGGTCCGCGTCGCGGTGCAGAACGGCATCCTCGAGCCCGACCGCCGTGGTGGCCAGGGCCGAGCGAGGGCCGACGGTCACGCGCTCGCGGGCCGCGTCCTTGCCGAGCACGTAGAGCGGCTCGACGGCGGAGACGCCCAGGCCGCGGCGCTGTCCGACGGTGTAGTCGCGCTGGCCGTCGTGGTGGCCGAGGACCTGGCCGGCGACCGAGACGATCTCGCCGCGCGGTGCGCCGGCGCGGCGCCCCGCCGAGGAGGTCGCGCCCTCGCGGTCGCGCAGGAAGCCCTGCTTGCCCACACCGGCGAGGAAGCACAGGTCCTGGCTCTCCGCGCGGTCGGCTACCGGGAGACCGGCTCGGCGGGCCAGCTCGCGCACCTCGGGCTTGGCCCTTCCGGCGAGCGGGAAGTGCAGGCGCCCGAGATCCTCGGGGTCGAGGCGGGCGAGCATGTAGACCTGATCCTTGTTCGCGTCGGCCGCGGCGGCCAGCAGCGGTCCGTCGCCGTCGCGGTGGATGCGGGCGTAGTGGCCGGTGGCGAGTCGCCTCGCCCCGAGCCGGTCCGCCAGCGCGAGCATCTCCTCGAAGCGCACGCGCCCGTTGCAGCGCACGCACGGGTTGGGCGTCCGCCCCGCCGCGTGCTCGCGCACGAAGTCGTCGACGACCTCGCGGCGGAAGGCCTCGCGCAGGTCGAGGGTGAGGTGCGGCAGGCCCATGGCGTGGGCGAGCGCGCGCGCGCCGGCGACCGCCTGAGGCGAGCAGCACGAGCGCTCGCCGTCGTTCGCCGGGTCCGACCAGAGCTCGAGGGTGACCGCGACAACGTCCTCGCCCTCCTCCAGGGCGAGGTGCGCGGCGACCGCGCTGTCTACGCCGCCGCTCATGGCCACGAGCGTGCGCTCGGCGCTCGCGGGGAGCTCGGCGTCGGCGGCGGCCGCGGAGGCGAGGGCCCGGTGCAGGGCATCCGCGGCGAGCGTCGCGGCGTGACGCTTCGGCGGCGCCAGCCCTCCGAGCGCCGCGGCGATCTCCTCCGCCCCGACCCGCGCGGCCTCGAGCAGCGGCGCGCCCGCGACGAGCTCGACGGCAGCGCTGCCGGCGGCCTGGGCCGCGCCGCAGCCGCTCGCGTCGAAGCCCGCGTCGACGACGCGATCGGCTTCGAGCGCCACCGTGAGGCGAACCAGATCGCCGCAGGCCGCCCCGCCCGCCGCGCCGGTGTGAGGACCGCCGCTCAGCCGTCCGCGACCGCGAGGGGCGTGGAGGTGATCCTCGAGGGCGGAGAGCGACATATCCGGTCGGGCTCCGAGAGCCTGGCGTCGAGTCAAGAAAGCAGGCCCCAACCTGCCGCTGCCGTCAGGGATTTGAACCTTGCTAGCGCAAGTGGGTGCCCAGCGGGGCAAGCCACGGCCTGCCCCTGATCCGGGCTCCCTGTCCCAGTGTGTTGGCTCAAATCAACACGGCTGGCGAACAGGCTCGAGCCGGGATCGAGAGTAGCAAGGGGCGCTACGGAGACGGCGTCGCCGGCGCTCCCCCCGCCGCCCGCACCCCCAGCTCCCTCAGCTGCCGCGCGTCCACGGGCGCCGGCGCACCCGTCAAGGGGTCCGCCCCGCTCGCCGTCTTCGGAAAGGCGATCACCTCGCGGATCGAGTCGCGGCCCGCGAGCAGCGCGCAGAGACGGTCGAGCCCAAAGGCGATCCCGCCGTGCGGCGGCGCTCCGTAGCGCAGCGCGTCGAGCAGGAAGCCGAAGCGGGCCTCGGCCTCCTCAGCCGGGAGCCCGAGCGCGTCGAAGACCTTGCGCTGCACCTCAGGCCGGTTGATGCGGATCGATCCGCCGCCGATCTCGAGCCCGTCCATGACCACGTCGTAGGCTCGTGAACGCCACGCGCCCGGATCGGAGTCGAGGTCCGCCGCGGTGGTGTCGAGGCCCACGCCGGGGGCGACCGGCGCGGTGAACGGATGGTGCAGGGCGTCCCACCGGCGCTCGTCGTCGTTCCACTCGAACATGGGGAAGTCGACGACCCAGAGCAGGTCGTGACCAATCGGCGGAGGGGCGACGGCGAGCCGCAGCTCGCCCAGAACCCGCGCGGCGACCGGCGCGGCGTCGGCGACGATCAGGAGCGTGTCGCCGGGACCGGCCTCCAGTGCTCGGGCCGCCGCGCTCATCTCGTCCTCGGAGAGGAACTTCGCCACCGGCGAGCGCCAGCCGCCGTCCTCCTCGACGACGGCCCACACCAGCCCCTTGGCGCCGAGTCCGCGCGCCTGCTCGGTCAGCTCGTCGAGGCGGCGGCGCGGCAACTCGCCCGTTCCCGCCGGGACGCGGAACCCGCGAACCACGCCCCCGCCCCCGAGCGCCCCCGCGAACACCCGGAACTCCGAGCTCGCAAAGGCCGCCCCGAGGTCGGCGATCTCCATTCCCGGGCGCCGGTCTGGGCGGTCGGTCCCGTAGCGCAGCATCGCCTCGTCGTAGGTGATGCGGTCGAGCGGCAGCTCGAGCTCGACGCCGCCGGCGGCGAGCAGCTCGCGCAGGAGCTCGTCGCACAGCTCGATCACGTCCTCCTCGTCGACGAACGAGAGCTCCATGTCGAGCTGCGTGAACTCGGGCTGGCGGTCGGCGCGCAGGTCCTCGTCGCGGAAGCAGCGCACGACCTGGTAGTAGCGCTCGAAGCCGGCGATCATGAACAGCTGCTTGAACAGCTGCGGGGACTGCGGCAGCGCGTACCAGTCGCCGGGCTGCATGCGGCTGGGCACCAGGAAGTCGCGCGCGCCCTCCGGGGTCGAGCGGGTCAGCATCGGGGTCTCGAGCTCGAGGAAGCCCCGCTCGTCGAGCTGGCGGTGGATGGCCTGCACCACGCGGTGGCGCAGCTCGAAGGCCTCGCGCATGTGCTCCCTCCGCAGGTCGAGGTAGCGGTAGCGCAGCCGCAGCACCTCGTCCACGGCCGCGTCGTCGTCGACGGCGAACGGCGGGGTCTCGGCGTCGGCGAGCTGCTCGACCGCGGCCACGTTCAGCTCGACCTCGCCGGTCGGCAGGTTGGGGTTGATCGTGCCCTCGGCGCGGCGGACGAGCTCGCCGCCCGCGGAGATCACGTGCTCGGGGCGCAGCGCCTCGGCGGCCGCGTGGGCCTCGGGCGCCTCCTCGGGGCGAAAGACGAGCTGGAGCAGCCCGGTTCGGTCGCGCAGATCGATGAAGATGAGACCGCCGTGATCGCGGCGACGGTGCACCCAGCCCGCGACGCGCAGGCGCTCGCCGACGCGGTCGGGTCGGGTGGTTCCGGCCCACGTGTCGCGCAGCCGGTTGGGGCGGGGTGGCTTCATCGGGCCGTCTCGACCGGAGTACGCCCCGCGATATCGCGAGCGAGCTCGACGGCGCGCTCGACATCCGAGGCGATTTCCTCGTCGCGCGTGCGCATGTCCCGTACGCGCGGAGGTCCCGTGCCGTCGACCACGATCACCGCCCCGGCTCCCGACCGGCTCGCGTGCTTGAGCTGCCCCTTGGCGGAGCGCCCGCCCTGCTCCATCTCCGCGCGCGCCCCGGCCCGCCACAGCGCGGTGAGAACCCGGAAGCCGTCCCGCTCCGACCCTTCGCCGTCGAGCGCGACGAAGATGAGCTCGTCGCCCGACTCGCCTCCGAGCCTTCCTCCCTGGGCCGCCAGCAGTATTCGCTCCACTCCGGCCGCCCAGCCGACCGCGGGCGTCGCCGGACCCCCGAGCCGCTCGACCAGGTCGTCGTAGCGCCCCCCACCTCCAACGCCGCTCTGCGCGCCTAGCGCATCGCTGGTGAACTCGAAGACCGTCCGCGTGTAGTAGTCGAGACCGCGCACGAGCGCCGGATCGACCTCGTAGGCGAGCCCCGCATCGTCGAGCAGGGCGCGGACCGCGGCGAAGTGCTCGGCATCCTCGGGCGCGAGGCGCTCGACGAGCTTCGGCGCTCGTGCCATCACCGCGAGCGTGCCGGGATGGGCCGAGTCAAAGGCGCGCAGCGGGTTGAGCTCGATCCGCGCGCGCACCTCCTCGGAGATCTGGTCCTCGCGCGCGCGCAGAAAGGCGCGCAGCTCGTCGGCGTACTCGCGGCGCGTGGCGGCCGTGCCCAGGCTCGAGAGTCGCAGCCGCAGCTCCCCCACTCCGGCTCGGCGGAGCAGCTCGGCCAGCAGGAGGATCGACTCGGCGTCCAGCGACGGATCGTCGGAGCCGAGCGCCTCTGCACCGATCTGGGCGAACTGGCGGAAGCGCCCGGCCTGCGGCGCCTCGTGGCGGAAGAACGGCCCCTGGTACCAGAGCTTGACCGGCTGCGGTCGCTTGTGCATTCCGTGTTCGACGTAGGCGCGGCAGAAGCCGGCCGTGCCCTCCGGGCGCAGCGTGAGCGGGCGCCCGCCCTGATCCTCGAACGAGAACATCTCCTTTTGCACGATGTCGGTGGCCTCTCCGACTCCGCGCGCGAACAGCTCGGTGCTCTCGAAGGCCGGCGTCTCGGCGTAGCCGTAGCCCGCGCGCTCGAGCACGTCCTCGGCGATGCGCCCGAGCTCGCGGCGCGGGGCGCCCTCGCCGGGCAGCACGTCGAAGGTCCCGCGCGGCGCCCTGAGGCCGCGCTCGCCCGAGCCCGCCGTCGCCATCTAGCGCGCGAGCTCGGCGAGGAAGGGGTTGGTCGCGCGCTCGTCGCCGAGCGTGGTGATGCCCATGTGCCCCGGGTAGACCGTGGTCTGCGGCGGCAGCGTCTCGACCAACGTGGAGATGGAGCCGAGCAGGGTCGGCCAGTCGCCGCCCGGCAGGTCGACGCGGCCGACCGAGCCCTGGAAGAGGACGTCGCCCGAGAAGACCGCGGCCTCCTCGGCGATCGAGAAGGTCACGTGGCCCGGGCTGTGGCCCGGCGTGAAGAGCACGTCGATCCCGAGCCCGGCGAGCTCGAGCCGCTCGCCTCCCACCAGGGTGTGCTCGGCCTCGTAGCTCTCGAAGGGACCGATCCCTGCGAACGGCACGAAGCTCATGATGTCGGCCAGCACGGGTCGCTCGATCTCGGGCACCCACACCTCCGCGCCGGTCTCGCGGGCTACCGGCGCCACCGCGCCGACGTGATCGAAGTGCGTATGGGTGAGGAGGATGGCCTCGAGCGTGAGCCCGAGGCGCTCGATCGTGTTCAGGAGCCGGTCGGCCTCGTCGCCGGGATCGATGATGACCGCGTGGTCGGCGCCGTCGCGGCGTACCAGGTAGCAGTTCTCCTGGACCGGGCCGACGGTGAAGGAGTGGACGTCCACGGCCGTCTAACCCTCGCCCCGCGGGCGGCCCGCACGCCCGCCGGAGGCACCCTTGCGCCGCTGGCGCAGCCCGTAAACGAGCTTGTCGAAGGCGTAGCCGAGCGGCACGTAGACCACCAGCGCCACCAGCGCGAGCAGCAGTGCCCGCTGCGGAGGGTTGCCGAGCACGATCAGGACCACGGCGACGAACACCGCCGCGAGGCCCGCTCGGATGGCCGAGCTGCGCCACGTGGGCGGGCGATCCATGCGCTCGATCCGCCGCTGGCGAGCGCTCTGGCGCGCCGCGGCCCTGTCGCGCGGCGCCGCGCGGCCCGAAGCCCCGCGAGCACGCGTCTCAAGCGGGCGCTGGACCGTGCCCGCCTGGGTGCCGCGATGCTTGCGGCGACGCTTTCCCTTGGTCTTCGCCATGGCTCGAATCTGAGCCTAACGCGTTCTCGAGCAGGTGCCGCGCGGGATCGAAGCCCCGCACCGGGAGGTCGGCGGGAAAGCCCTCGAACGCGGCGGCCGGCGCCAGGCCGACGAGCTCGGCGCAGGCCACGGGCGCCCACGCCCGGGTCGCCGCCACGAGCTCGTGCAGGGCCACCGCGCGATGGTCGTGGACGTTGAACGACACCTGCGCCCGCCGGCGATCGGCGAGCGCGAGGCCGAGAGCACGTACGCCGGGGAACCCGCCGCCCGACTCGCGCAGCGCCGCGGCGATCTCACGCGCCAGGCCGAGGTCGTCGCTCTCGAGCTCGAGGTTGAAGGCCACGAGCGGCGCTCGCGCGGTCACGAGCAGCGCGCCGGCCGACGGGTGGGCGCGCGCGGGGCCGTAATCCGGGCGCAACTCGCCGCTCTCGATCCGCGCGGCCAGCGCCTCGGGCCCGCCCGCCCGCAGCGACGCCCGCTCGCGGTGGGCCTCCGAGGTGGCCAAGTCCCCGTAGAGGAAGACCGGCAGCTCGAGCTCCGCGGCGATCAGGGCGGCGGCGGTCAGCGCCTCGGCGCAGGCCGCGCCCCGGCCGGCGTCGTCGCGGTAGACCACCGGCGCGACGTCGAGCGCTCCGACGCGGGGATGCACCCCTGTCTGAGCCCGGAGGTCGATCCGCTCCACCGCCGCGCGCGCGCCGCGCACGAGAGCACGCGCGATCTCTCCCTGACGCCCGGCCAGCGTGAACACGCTGCGGTCGTGATCGGCGTCGCGATGGACGTCGAGCAGGCGCACGCCGGAACCGCCGATCGGCGCGAGCGCCCGAGCGATCTCGGCCGCGACCGCCTCGTCGCGACCCGCGCTGGCGTTGGGCACGGCGAGCAGCAGGGGGTCCGGAAGCGAGGAATACACTGGCTCGAGGAGGCTCCGTAGCTCAGCGGTTAGAGCGCACCACTCATAATGGTGAGGTCCCTGGTTCGAATCCAGGCGGAGCTACTCGACGCCGCGCGGAGCCGCTCGGCGCCCCGCAACGAAAGCGGGGCGCCCGAAGGCGCCCCGCTCCCATACTGCGTCTGCCGAACTACGAACTAGGCGTTCAGACGCCCACGGCGCTGGGCCGCGAGGAGGCCGAGACCGCCGGCGAGCGAGAGCCCGCCGAGCAGCGCGAGCACCCAAGCGTCGAAGCCGGTGCGCGCGAGGGTGACGCTCTCCGAGCCGCCACC
>CADCVU010000155.1 GCA_902806245.1 uncultured Solirubrobacterales bacterium | reverse complement strand
GAAGGACGGCACCGGATCGGCAACCTCCTTGAGCCGCGCGCGCAGCTCGACGCACGCCGCCATGTCGACCTCGACCTCGAGCGTGAAGTCGGGCGCCGTCGCCTTCGACTCGGCCATCCGCCGCGAGACCGTCTGCTGGAGGCGGGTGAGCTCCTGGACGTGGACCTGTCCCTTGGGCCCGGCCTCTCCCTTGGCGACCGGCTCCTGCGGCTCGGGCACAGAGGCCTTGCCCTCCTCGGCGCCCTGGTCCTCCGTCGGCGCCTCGGCCTGGGCGGTGCCGGTGTCCGAGCCCTCCGGGGCCGCGCCATCGCCATCGCCGGCTGCGAGCACGTCGGCCTTGACGATCCGTCCGCCCGGCCCCGAGCCCGCGAGCGCGCTGAGCTTGACCCCGCGCTCGTCGGCCATCCGACGAGCCACGGGCGAGGCCTTGATCCGGCCGTCGCCGTTCTCGCTGACCGCCTGCGCGCCGCCGCCCTCCGGGGCGCCGCCGTTCGTGGAGTCCCCCTCGGCGCCGTCCTCGGCAGTGGCCACCGCCGCCTCGTCGCCGGCCTCCTCGGACTGGGTCTCCTCCTCGCTTTCGGAGGCCGCCTCGGCGCCGTCGCCCGCGGCCTGTAAACCGCCGGAGTCCTCGTCCTCGGTGTCGCCCTCCTGCGCTGAATCATCCTCCGAGCCGCCGCCTCCGCCTCCGCCCTCGTCCTGCGAGGCCTCGCTCGGGTCGCCCACCCGCGCGATCACCTCGCCGATCGACAGCGTGTCGCCCTCGCCGGCGATGACCTCGATCAGCGTGCCGTCGGTGTCGGCCTCGTAGGTCATGTTGGCCTTGTCGGTCTCGATCTCGACGAGCGCCTCGCCGCGCTTGACCTCACCGCCCTGCTCGACCAGCCACTTGAGGACCGTGCCCTCCTCCATCGAGTCGGACAGGCGCGGCATGGTTACGTCGGTGGCCATTGGTTCTCCCCGGGGCTTCGGTCGCAGCAGGCCTGAACGGTTATACCGGCTCGGGCTCCCGGCAGTGGTCCGTCTGAGCACTTTGCAACCGCGGCACGCCGCGGTACCTCGAGAGCCATGGCGACGCTCACCGAGGCCTCACTCCGGGGGCTTCGAGCGGGATCTCGACCACCTACTACGCGATGTTCTACGCGGCTCGCGCCGCGCTGAGCGAGCGCGATCTGTCCGTCCGCAGCCACCTGGGCATGTGGAACCTCTTCCGCCGTACCTTCGTCGACGGAGGGGAGTTCGACGCTCTGCTCGCCCGCGCGGCCGCCGCCGCGCAGGAGCCGCGCGAGGACGCCGACTACCGAGCCCGGCGGTTCTCCGGCGAGGAGGCGCGGGAGCAGGTGGAGCTCGCGGAGCGATTCGTGAGCGCGGTCAGACAGATGGTCGGCCCGTGAGCCGTCGCGCCGACCGCGCCTACAGATCCCGGAACGTCGACAGCACGGTCTTGACCACATGCTCCGGGTGCGGCATCGCCGCCTGCTCGAGCGGCTTCGAGTAGGGCATCGGCGTGTCGGCGCCGGTCACCCGCCCGACCGGCGCGTCGAGGTGGTCGAAGGCCTGCTCCTGGATCAGCGCCGCCAGGTTCGCCCCCACGCCCCCGTGCGGCCACCCCTCCTCGACGATCACCGCGCGGTTGGTCTTCTTGACCGACTCGACGATGGTGTCGAGGTCGAGCGGGCGTAGCGTGCGCGGATCGATGACCTCGGCCTCGATCTCGTGCTCGTCGGCCAGGGTCTCCGCCGCCTCGGCGGCGGTCAGCGCCTGGCGCGAGATGCCGACGATGGTCACGTCGTCTCCCTCGCGGCGGATTGCCGCCTCGCCGAAGCGCATCGGCGAGGCGTCGCCGTTCTCGGGCACATCGCCCTTCTTGCCGTAGAGGCCCTCGTGCTCGATGAAGATCACCGGGTTCTCGTCGCGGACCGCTGCCTTGAGTAGTCCCTTGGCGTCGGCCGCGGTGGTCGGCACGGCCACGAGCAGTCCGGGGATGTGCAGGTAGATCGCCTCGAAGCAGTGTGAGTGGGTCGGGCCGAGCTGGTGGCCGCCGCCCTGGGGCATGCGGATGACCATCGGCACGCCGACCTGGCCGCCGAACATGTAGCGGACGCTCGCGGCGGCGTTGATGATCTGGTCGAGCGCCAGCAGCGAGAAGTTGATCGTCATGATCTCGACGATCGGGCGCAGCCCGGCCATGGCCGCGCCCACGCCGGCGCCGACGATGGTGTTCTCGGAGATCGGCGTGTCGCGCACGCGCTTCTCACCGAAGTCCTCGAGCAGGCCGTCGGTGACCTTGAAGGCTCCCTGGAAGACGCCGATGTCCTCGCCCATGATGAAGACGTTCTCGTCGGCCTCGAGCTCTTCGCGCAGCGCTTGGTTGAGCGCCTCGCGGTAACGCATCTCCGCCATCGCTAGTGGGCGCCGCCCTCTTCGTCGCGCGGGCCCGAGGACTGCTCCTCGCCCTCCTCGGGGTCGGGGCGCTTGCGCCGCTCCTCGGCGTCGCCGACCTTGGCGTAGGCGGCGCCGGCCTCGGCGAGCTCGCGCATGGCGTCGCTCGAGGAGGTCTTGAGCTCCTCGCCCTTGTGGGTCTCCGGCGCGCGCTCGTCGACCACGTACCAGCCGGGCTCCTCGCCGCTGTAGGAATAGAGATCGTCGTAGAGGGCGTCGAGCTCGGGGAAGGGGCTGTTGGTGGCGAACTCGACCGCCTCCTCGACCGTGCTCTTGGCGTCCTCGTCGAAGCCGTCGATGTCGTCCTGGGAGACGACCTCCTCGTGCTTGACCCGGTCTCCGAAGGTGGTGATCGGGTCGCGACGCTGCCACTCCTCGACCTCCTCCTTCGAGCGGTACTCCTCGGGGTCGGCCATCGAGTGGCCGCGGAAGCGGTAGGTCACGGCCTCGACGATCTGAGGCTGACGGTCCTCGCGCGCCTTGCGCAGCGCATTCTCGAGCTCGTCCTTGACGTCGAGCACGTCCATGCCGTTGCAGCGCGCGCCCGGAACGCCGAAGCCGTCGCCGCGCTTCGAGAGGTCGGTGATGGCCGAGGCGCGCTCGATCGCCGTGCCCATGCCGAACTGGTTGTTGATGACCAGAAAGACGACCGGCAGCCTCCACAGGGCCGCGAGGTTGAGCGACTCGCCGAAGTTGCCCTGGTTGATCGCGCCGTCGCCCAGCATGCAGACGACCGCGTCGTCGGTCTCCTGGTAGTCGGCGGCGAGTCCGAGCCCGACCGCGAGCGGCAGGTTCCCGCCGACGATGCCGTAGCCGCCCATGAAGCGTTTCTCGATGTCGAACAGATGCATGGAGCCGCCGTGGCCCTTGGAGACGCCGTCCTGGCGACCGAAGAGCTCGGCCATTACCCGCTTGGGATCGGTCCCGCGCGCGAGCGCCTGACCGTGCTCGCGGTAGGTCGAGATGAGGTAGTCGCTCTCGCGCATGGCGAGCGTCGCGCCGACGATCGCCGCCTCCTCGCCGATGGCGAGATGGAGGAAGCCGCCGATCTGCGCCTTGGTGTACATCTCGCCCGCGCGCTCCTCGAAGCGGCGGATGAGGAGCATCTTGCGGAGGATCTCCTCGCAGTGCTCGCGGTCGGGGAGCTCGTGGTGCTCGCCCGGGTCGACGGGAAGGCGCTCTTCTGGGGAGCGGTCCTCCTCGGCGGGGGCACTCGCGCCGTCGGATCCGTCGGCTTCTCCCTGCTGCTGTTGCTCCTCCGCCTTGGCCTCGGCCATGCGGGGCGGAGACTACTGAAAGTCCAATCTCGTCCGCAGCGCGTCCGGCGTATGCGCGCGCTGGTGCCGCCCGGTCCTAGGCTGCATCACTGATCCGAGTGAAGACGTCGAACCGCTGCTCGAGCCTGTCCGGCTCGGGCCGCTCCTGGCGCCGGTGAGGTACAGAGATGCCACGCCCATGGAAGCCTTGCAGGCCTTCGCGCAACATCGGTCCATCCTGCTCGTCCAAGAGCCGCTTCGCGATGTGAACAACGCCGACGGGGTCGATTCCCATCAGATTTCGGTCGTAGGCAAGATGATGTATGGCGCACAGGGCTAGTCCGTTCACCACGGCGGCGACACCCTGCTCCGCTCGGTCTTCGACGATGTGAGCGGCCTGGACGAGAGCGGGCTCGCGAAGCGCGCACACCGTGCACCGGTGTCTGTAGGCGCGTAGGACGTCTTGCCGGAAGCGCTGCTGATGAAGGCGCAGACGCACCTCCGCAAGGGCGTACTCCCGGGCGTCGGGCGCCGAGACGAGCCCCTCGCCGCGCACATCGGCTGCCGGCAGTCCCACCTCGAGGAGCACGCTCGCGCTGGCCGGGTCGTCTCGGGTGATGAAGACAGGCTGGACGACCATGTACTGGCCGGGGGCGATGCCGTGGAGGTAGATCAGCGGCACCTGCATCTCGAAAGCGGCTCTGAGAGCTCGATTGTCTGCTTGATCGACAGACCCAGCTCGATATCGGTAGACGATCGCTCGATTGACGATGTCCACTTCATCCTCGTACGCCGGTCGCTTGCCCGGCACGCGCGCCGCCGTCACGAGCGTGAGCGCGGCCGGGCTCCTCATTTGTCGAGGGCGGTGAATGCCTTGAAGAGCGATCCAAAGCTGATCTGCTCCCCGCCGAAGACGAATCCTTCACGCAACGCGGCGGTTGGAACTAGGTCGTCGAAGCGCTGGCTCAGTTCCCGTGCGCGCCGGTTTGCTGCGACCCGCAACTCGTGATCGGGATCGAGCGCTGCCACTGAGCAGGCATCGTTGATCGGCCACGGCAGTGCAAGCGTCGCTCATGGAGCTCAGCGGAGCGCCCTGTCTGCGATGGCGCCTAGGACCGCAAGGTCATCGAACTGGGTTGCTCACCGACTAAGGCCAAACCTCTGGGACCCTCGCCACGCCTCTTCTCTCCGCCTCTTCGCTGGTTGTGTTGAGGCGCTGCTCGATCGAGCGGCTCTCGACCCCCTTCAGCACCGCGCGCGGATGCAGCTCGCACGCCGCCGCGGCGATCAGAACGTTGTCGACCTGCGACAGGTCCCGGCCGGCGGCGAACGCCTGGCGCAGCGCGGCCAGCGAGAAGGCGACCACCCGCCCCGAGGCGGCGGCGAAGGTCGCCGCACGAAGAGCCACGTCGGAATCCTCCGGCCACGGATTCGGCAGCCGGATCGCCGGTAGCCCCTGCTCGTCGGCACGGCGATTGAACTCCGTGAGCTCCTCGGGCGACGGCCGCCCGGCCGCTCCCGCGACCCGCACCGGCGTCCACACCGGTACCACCGCCAGCTCGTGGTTGACCCGTTCCGCCGCGAGCCAGCACTCCGGCGAGGAGAAGTCGAAGTAGAAGATCGGCCGCTCGGCGGCCTCCAACCGCTCGGGCTCATCAACCTCGAGCCCCGCGCCGTCCCCCACCCTCAGCCGTGGATCAGCCAACCGTCCGTCGAGCGCGCCGCCTCCAGCGTCGCCTCGGAGAACGTCGGGTGCGGATGCACGATCCGCGCCACCTCCGCAAAACCGCCCTCGAGCTCGTGTACGGCCACGAGCTCCGAGATCAGATCCGTCGCGCGCGCTCCCGCCATGTGCGCTCCGAGGATCTCGCCGTAGCGCTTGTCGCCCACGATCTTGATCATGCCGGTGCGATCGCCGTAGACCGTCGGCGCGCCGACCGCGCCCATCGGGACCTTGCCGATGACGACGTCGTAGCCGGCGTCGCGGGCCTGCTTCTCGGTCATGCCGAAGCTCGCCACCTGGGGGTGGCAGAAGGTGGCGGCGGGGATCGCGTCGTAGTCGAGCGCGTGCGTCTCCATGCCGGCGGCGTCCTCGACGGCGATCACGCCCTCGTCGGAGGCCTTGTGGGCGAGCGCCGGGCCGTGCACGATGTCGCCGATCGCGTAGACGCCGTCGACCGAGGTGCGCATGCGCCCGTCGATCTCGATGCGCCCGTTCTCGCCGACCTTGACTCCCGCGTCGTCGAGCCCGAGGCCCTCGACGTCGGGCCCGCGGCCGGCTGCGATGGCCAGGTAGTCGAAGCGCTCGGTCTCACCGTCGGCGTGCTTCAGCTCGACCCCGTCGTCGGAGACCTCGGCCGACTCGACGTTGGCCTCGGTGACGATCTTCACGTTCTGCTTGCGGATCTCGCGCGCGGCGGCCTTGGCGATCTCCTCGTCCTCGAGCGGGAGGATCTGCGGTAGGGCCTCGAGCAGGGTGACCTCGACCCCGAGCCGCCCGTACGCCGACGCGATCTCCGAGCCGGAGGCGCCGGCGCCGATCACGGCCATCCTCTGGGGCAGCTCGCGCAGCGCCCACGCGCGCTCGGTGTCGAGGACGCGTTCGCCGAACTCGAGCCCGAGCAGCGGCCTGGCCACCGAGCCGGTGGCCAGGATCACCGTCTTGGCCTCGATCTCGTCGTCGCCGACGCGGACGTTGCCGTCGCTCGTGACCGCGCCGAGGCCCTCGATCACGTCGATCTTGTTGCCCTTCATGAGCGAGCCGACTCCGCCGGTCAGCGTCTTCACGACCTTGTCGCGATGCTTGGACGTGGCCTCGAAGTCGACGGTCGGCTCGGCGCCGTTGAGCTGGATGCCGAACTCGCCGGCGTCCTTGACCTCGGAGAACACGTCGGCGGCACGGAGCACGGCCTTGGCCGGTATGCAGGCGTAGTTAAGGCAGCGCCCGCCGAGCTTGTCCTTCTCGACGATCGCCGTCTTCATGCCGACCTGAGCGGCGCGGATCGCGGCCACGTAGCCGCCCGGGCCGGAGCCGATGACGATGCAGTCGTAGGAGGACTCGGCCATGGGGGAGAGACTAGCCGCCGGAGAGCTCTGAGCTCGGAGCGAGAGCGACGGACTTTATGAAGTTAGATGACCATGGTAAACTGGTCATCTATGGGCCCTCGCCATGTCCCGGCCAGCCGCTTCAAGGCTCAATGCCTGGCAATGCTCGACGAGGTCGCTGCGACCGGTGAAGCCCTGGTCGTCACAAAGCGCGGGCGGCCCGTGGCCAGGGTCGTCCCCACAGAGCCCCCGCCCTCGCTGGCCGCGAGCGTCACCTTCCTCGTCGACGACGACGAGCTCATGGCTCCGATCGACACGGACTGGGACGCAGGCCGCTAGGTGATCTTCCTGGACACCCACGCATGGTTGTGGTGGGTGTCGGCTCCGGAGAAGCTCGGTGCCGGCGGGCGAGACGTCCTCGACCGCGCCGAACGCGTCGCCGTCTGCGCGATCAGCTGCTGGGAGATCGCCATGCTCTCAGTGCGCGGCCGCATCGCTCTCGACCGCGAAGTCCACGCTTAGATCGAGCAGGCTCTGGCGAATCCGCGCGTCGAAGCCGTGCCGCTCAGCAGCCAAATCGCCGTGCGCGCTGCCCTCCTCGATCGCGACGGCTTCCACGGCGATCCGGCCGACCGGATGATCTACGCGAGCGCTCGCGCGGCGGGCGCTCCGCTCGTCACCCGTGACGCGCGCATCGCCGCCTTCGACCCGCGGATCGCGATCTGGTGAGTTCTCCGGCCCGCTCCCCTCAGCTACGCGCAAAGCTCCCTGCCGGCCACGGCGCCCCGGCGTAACGCTCGATCACCGGCCCCGGCGGGGCCGCCACCTCCCCGAACAGATCGGTGCGCACCAGCGTTCCCGGAAAGATCCGCGCGAACGGGTCGGCGCGGAAGCGGTCGGGATCGCGGGCGACGGTGATCGCCCCGCCGTAGCCGACCGAGTCGAGCGAGAGCGTTGTCAGGCACACGAGCGAGTCGCCGAGCAGCGGGATCCACCAGGCCAGCGCGGCGGCGCGCGCGCCCTGCACCTCGGGCTCGTCGTAGGGAACGCGCGCGGTGTCGTCGGGGAGGGCGCACACGTGTGCCCATGCGCCGCGCACCGGCTCGGAGGTCGCGAACGGCCGCGGGTCGGCGCCGAAGCGCCGCGCGCCCGGGACCTCCTCGAGCGACAGCGACTCGCCGTCGAACCACAGGAAGCGGTAGCTCGGCTCGCTCACGAGCCGTCCTCCCAGCCCTCGCGCACCGCCCCCGAGATCGCCCGCATGTCCCGGCGCAGCTCCTCCATGGTGGCGCGGCCCCAGTACCAGTCGCCGCGGTAGATCGCGTGCACGGTCAGGTCCGGATGCAGGGTGAAGACGGTGGGCCGGTAGGGAAGGTGCACTGTGTCGGAGGACTCGAGCAGCCCGAGTCGCGGCAGCCAGCGGCGCTCGGCGTCCGACAGGAACACGAAGCGCGCGCCGAGGCCGGCGCGAAAGGCCGTCTGCACGGCCGGCGGGTCGATGCTGACTGCGACGGGCCGCGCGTAGGCGACCTCGAACTCCTCCTGGATTCGCACGAGCTCGCGCAGGTAGCGCTGCTCCTTGGGACACCAGGGCCCGCGGAAGAAGACGAGCGCCACCGGGTCGCCGCCGGCGACCTCGCTCAACCGGCGCGGACGACCGGTGTGGTCGGGCAGGTCCAGGTCGGGGAATGACCGACCGACCGAGAGCTCGATCGCCCCGGCCACCACGGGACCGCCGCTCACGGCCCGCCCCCGAACCCGGCCGGTGGCACGCTGAAGCGCACCCGCGCGCCGCGCTCGGACTCGGCCACCCAGACCGTGCCTCCGTGGGCGTCGAGGATCGCTCGGCAGATCGTCAGCCCGAGCCCCGCGCCCCGGCGCGTGCGCGAGGACTCGCGCCCCCCGCGGTAGAAGGGGTCGAACACCTGCTCGCGCTCGGCCGCGTCGATCCCCTCGCCGCCGTCAGCGACCTCGATCTCGACGCCACCGCCCTCGCCGGGCTCGGCGGCGACGGCGACCCTGCCGCCCCGTGGCGTGTGGCGGATCGCGTTGTCGATCAGGTTGAAAAGCACGCGCTGGAGCTTCTCCGGATTACCGCGGACGACGGGGAGGGGGGCGCCGGCGTCAGCGACCACCACGATGTCCTCGGCGTCGGCGTGCGCACCCATGGCCTCGACAGTCTCCTCCACGAGCTCACCCAGGCGCAGCTCCTCCATCGGCCACGCGATCTCGCCCGCCTCGAGCCGCGAGAGCTCGAACAGATCGTCGATGAGCCCCTCGAGCGAGCCGACGTGGACGGCGAGCTGGCCGAGGTAGCGCCGGCGGGTCTCCTCGTCGAGGGTCTGCTCCTCGCTTCCGAGCGCTTCGGCCAGGACCCGCAGGGAGGCGAGCGGCGTGCGCAGGTCGTGCGAGACCGCGGCCAGGAGGCTGCGCCGCGCGGCCTCAGCCGCGTCGCGTTCCGCCTCGCGGGCCGTGATCTGCTCGATCATGCGATTCCCGGCCGCCGCCAGGTCGGCCACCTCGTCCTGGCCGCGGGTCTCGAGCCGGACGTCGCGCGCTCCCTGCCCCACCGCGGCCACACCCTGGCGGACCACGCCGATGTCCCACATGACCTCCCGCGCGAGGATCGAGGCCGAGTAGACCGCGAGCACGCCGGCGGAGACGAGCAGCAGCATGAGGATGACCGCGTCGTGGGTCGAGACGAACATCAGCCCGGCGACGACCGCCACGCTCGCGAGCGCGAGCCCGACGACGAGTGCGATGGCCAGCCCGAACTGACGCGACAGCGAGCCTACGCGCGCGCGCCGGCGCGCGAGGAGATGCGAGAGGGCGAGGATCGGGGCGCCGCTCGCGAGCAGCAGCCCCGCGAGCACGACCCCGTCGTGGGCGCCAAAGGCGGCGGCGGTCACGAGGCCCCCCGCGAGGGACACCCCCGCCACGAGCGCCACGCCACTCAAGCCGTTCATGGCTGGAGCCGGTATCCGACGCCCCACACCGTCTGCAGCCGCTGCGGCCGCGAGGCGTCGGCCTCGATCTTCTCGCGCAGGCGGCGGACGTGGACGGTGACCGTCGAGGTGTCGGTGTAGAACGAGAAGTCCCAGACCGCCTCCATCAGCTCGTCGCGCGAGAAGGCGCGGCCGGGGTGGCGGGCGAGGAAGAGCAGGAGGTCGAACTCGCGAGCGGTGAGGGAGACCTCCTCGTCGTCGGCAAAGGCCCGGCGCGCGTCGGCGTCGATCCTGAGGCCGTTGAGGACGATCGGCTCCTCGCGTCCGAGCGCCGGACGCGCTCGGCGCAGCACCGCATCGACGCGGGCCACGAGCTCCGCCGGCGAGAATGGCTTGACCACGTAGTCGTCGG
The DNA here is from genome assembly GCA_902806245.1 of uncultured Solirubrobacterales bacterium. Classification (GTDB taxonomy): domain Bacteria; phylum Actinomycetota; class Thermoleophilia; order Solirubrobacterales; family Thermoleophilaceae; genus JACCUC01. The sequence continues at coordinate 14,874 of CADCVU010000155.1, read as the reverse complement.
CTCCGAGCTGGAGCCCGGTCACGCGCTCGCTCGGGTGATCCTTGGCGGTGAGGATGACCACCGGCACCCGCTCGCGCTCGCGCAGGCGGCGCAGGAGCTCGAGCCCGCCGATGCCGGGCAGCATGAGGTCGAGCACCACCAGGTCCGGGGGCTCGGCGCGCGCGAGCTCGAGCGCCTCGCGGCCGTCGCCCGCAGCACGGATCGAGTAGCCCGCGCGCTCCAGGTAGCGGCCGACCACCTCGGCGATCGTGGGCTCGTCGTCGATCACGAGGATCGAGCCCTTCTGTCCCGAGGTCACGTGCCGATTGTCGCGCGCCGCGGGCGTCGAGGCTGCCTCAGGGCTCGAGCGTAAGGCTTTCGTCACCCGTCGACATCCGTAGGCGAGCGGTCGGTCGCTTGGGAGCGCGCCGCGTCAGGGGGACGGCGAACCTCAACGCGTCCCTGCCGGCTCGCCCGGCGCAGCACCCCGGCCGCTAGAGTTGCCTGCGCCTTGGCGATACGGCGGACCGCGCTTCGCGGGACGACGGTCGTCGGAGAGGCTCGCAGAGATCGCCACCCCCGCTCCCTCGACCCACCGCCGTGCCGAGCCGCTGCCTGCAGAGGCGACTCATGAGCTCGAGGCCCTCGCCGGTGCCCTGCGAGCGGTGGGTGCCGGCGAGCGCGACCTGCGCGTCGACGCCAGCGCGGTCAGCCCGATCGCGGGCGTCGCGGCGGCCGCCAACGAGATGATCGACGAGCTGGTCGAGGCGGAGGGGCGATGCGGACTCGCATGGAAGGGCCACCGCGAGCTGATGGCCACCGTCTCCCACGACCTGCGTAACCCGGTCGCGTCGCTGCGCGTGCTCGGCGAGGCGATCCGCGACGAGTCCGATGCGGTCGGGACCGAGCGCTACGCGCGGCAGCTGCTGACGCAGCTCGACTCGCTCGAGACCCTGATCGCGGATCTGTTCGAGCTCTCCCGGCTGAAGGGCGCGGAGATCGACTGGACGCTCGAGGAGCTGCCGCTCGGCGACCTGGTCCTCGAGACCGTCGAGGCGATGGAGCGCCAAGCCGCGCGCAAGGGCGTCGTGCTCCGGGCGCGGCTGGCGGACGAGCTCCCGCCCGCCCGGGCCAACCCCGAGAAGGTGCAGCGGGTGCTGGTCAACCTGATCTCGAACGCCATCCGCCACACCCCGGCGGGGGGCACCGTGACCGTCGCCGCGGAGGCCGCGGCCCGAGACGTTCGGCTCGAGGTGATCGACACCGGGGAGGGAGTGGACCCGCGGGACAGCGCGCGGCTGTTCGAACGCTTCTACCAGGGGACGGCGGTAGCCGGGCAACAGGGCGCCGGTGCGGGCCTCGGGCTCGCGATCTGCCGGGCGATCGTCGAGGCTCACGGTGGAAGGATCTGGCTCGCCGAGTCCGAGCGGGGCTCCCGGCTGTGCTTCACGCTGCGAAGGGCTCGCTCCGAGAGCTGATCGAAGCGCTTCTCGATCGGCGGCGCCAGCTCGCCTGAGCGGAAGGCTTTCGTCAGGCCGGCGGTCAGCCTCAGAGAGGCACAGGTCGCCCGTAAGCGCAGCGCAACCTCCGCCGCGTAGCCTTAGGCGAGAGAGAAGGTGATCTGAGGCTATGGACGTGATCGACAAGACAGACGCCGAGTGGAAGCCCGAGCTGACCCGTGAGCAGTTCAAGGTGCTCCGAAAGCGCGGTACCGAACGGCCCTTCACCGGACGGTACGTCTACTCGAAGGAGTCCGGCAGCTACCACTGCGGCGCGTGCGACGCCGAGCTCTTCAGCTCCGAGGCGAAGTTCGACTCCGGCACCGGGTGGCCCAGCTTCACAGAGCCCGCGACCGCCGAGGCGATCTCCACGCGCACCGATCGCAAGTTGCTGATGGTCCGTACCGAAGTCCTCTGCCGGCGCTGCGGCTCCCACCTCGGCCACGTCTTCGAGGACGGGCCGGCGCCCACGGGGATGCGCTATTGCATCAACTCGGTCGCCCTCGACCTCAAGGAGGAGCGATGAGCACCAGCGCAACGACGGACGTCGACGAGGTGAGCGCCGACGGCGCCTCCGAGCAGGCGATCGCGGTCTTCGCCGCCGGCTGCTTCTGGGGCGTGGAGGCGACCTTCGACGCCGTCGCGGGGGTGATCTCGACCCGCGTCGGCTACACCGGCGGAACGGCCGCCGACCCGACCTACAAGCAGGTCTGTCGCGGCCGGACCGGTCACGCCGAGGCGGTCGAGGTGATCTACGACCCCGCCGCCGTCTCCTACGAGGATCTGCTCGAGGTCTTCTGGAACGCTCACAACCCGACGACCAGGAACCGCCAGGGGCCGGACATCGGCAGCCAGTACCGCTCCGCCATCTTCTTCCACGATCCGGACCAGGAGGCCGCCGCGACTCGCTCCAAGGAGAGGCTCGCGGCCGAATACGCGAGCGCGACGGGCTTCCTCCGGCGCGTCAGGCCGAAGACCGTGGTGACCGAGATCTCGCCGGCCGTGACGTTCCACGAGGCCGAGGCCTACCACCAGCGCTACTTCGAGCGCCACGGGATCGCCTGCGGGCTCTGAGCCGCGGGCGAGATCGACCACCCGATGTCCGCTGAGGCACAGCGCCTGCTCATCGTCGGCGGGGACGCCGGCGGCATGAGCGCGGCGGCCGCCGCCCGCCGCCTCGCGCCCGAGCTCACCATCCGCGCGATCGAGCGCGGGCCCTACACCTCGTACTCGGCGTGCGGCATCCCCTACTTCGTGGGTGGCCTGTTCGACGACTCCGAGCGACTCATCTCCCGCACCCCGGCGGAGTTCGCCAAGCAGGTGGATCGACGTCATCACCGAGGCCGAGGTGGTCGACCTCGACCTCGACCGTCGCGAGGTGACCGTGGCGCGTCGCGACCGTGCGGTGGTCCGCGAGGGCTTCGACCAGCTCGTCTACGCCACCGGCGCCGAGGCCGTCGTCCCTCCCGTCCCCGGCGCCGAGGCGGTCGAGCCGGTGCGTACCGTCGACTCGGCCGAGCGCTTTCGGGCTGAGCTCCTGAACGGTCACCGCGCGAGCTCCGCCGTGGTGGTCGGTGGGAGCTATCTCGGGCTCGAGATGGCGGAGGCCCTGCTCGAGCGCGGCATGTCGGTCACCCTGCTCGATCGCGCCGATCAGCTCATGACCACGCTCGATCCCGACATGGCCGGCGATGTGCGGGCCGCCGCCGAGGACAGGGGCATCCGCGTCCTGCTCGGCGTGGAGATCGAGGAGATCCGGCGCCACACCGACGGCCGGGCTCGATCGGTGAAGCTCGCCGGCGAGGAGCTCGAGGCCGATCACGTCGTCCTCTCGACCGGCGTGCGACCGGCCGTGGCCCTGGCCGAGGCGGCGGGCCTCGAGATCGGCCCGAGCGGCGCGGTCGCGGTCGACGACCACCAGCGCTGCCTCGGCGCGGACGGCGTCTTCGCCGCGGGCGACTGCGCGGAGAGCTGGCACCGGCTGCTCGAGCGGCCGGTCAACGTCCAGCTCGGCACCCACGCCAACAAGCAAGGGCGGGTGGCCGGAACCAACGTCGCCGGCGGCGAGGCCACCTTCCCGGGGCTGATCGGCACGGCGGTCTCGAAGATCTGCCGCTGCGAGGTCGCGCGCACCGGGCTGTCCGAGCGCGAGGCGGCCGGGGCCGACCTAGACGTCGTCTCCGCGAGCGTCGACTCGAAGACGCGCGCGGGCTACTACCCCGGGACGGGGCCGATTCGCGTCAAGCTCGTGGCCGACGCAACCAGCGGCCGGCTCCTCGGCGGGCAGATCGTTGGGGTAGAGGGAGCGGCCAAGCGGATCGACGTGCTCGCGGCGTGCGTGTGGTCGGGCATGGCCGTCGACGAGCTCGAGATGCTCGATCTCTCCTACGCCCCGCCGTTCTCGGGCGTCTACGACCCTCTGCTGGTGGCGGCGCGAGCGACCCACCGGGCGGTGCGCGAGGCGGCCTGAGCCCGCGCTTACTCGTCGGCGGGAGGCGAACCGCCGTGTCCGCCGCGACGACCGCGGGCAAGACGCACCGCCAGCAGGGCCGCCGAGATCGCAAACAGCGCGAGCGTCATGAACAGGAAACGCGGCAGGTAGGGATCGGTGGAGAGCCCGCTGAGGCCCATCAGGCCGCCCTCGGACAACCCGAGGATGAGCGGGAAGAACAGGAGCAGGGCCAACAGCGCGAGCCCCGCGGGCACGCGCACGTGGTTGAGCACGAGCAGGCGCACGCGCGAGATCGGCGTGCCCTCGCGCGCCGCGCGCCCGCCGATCAGGTAGATCAATCCGATCACGACGGCGGAGTAGGCGGGGATCAGGACCATGTCGTGCAGGAGGATCGCCCCCAGGAACCACTCTCCCTGGGACAGCACCGGCCCCTTCGAGAGGGCGCGGAAGCCGGCGTAGCCGGCAATCACAAAGGCGACCGCGGCGACGGCGAGGTGCAGCGGGCTCGATCCGTAGGCCCGAGAGAAGGCGCGCACCGTTCTCAGGCCGCCCGGAACACGAGCCGCTTGACCCACTTCGTGTTGTGCACGCCGGGCAGGGCCGGGACGATGACCCGCGCCGGGTAGCCGTGGTTGGGTGATAGATCGGCACCGTTGACCTGGAGCGCGAGCAGTGAGCGCGGGTCGGTGGTCTGCGCGGTGTTGAGGGTCGCCTGACCAAGCACCGCGTCCTGGATGGACTTCACGAACAGCTCGCTCGGGTCGTCGACGCCCGCGAGCCGGCCGAGGTCGCGCAGCGGCACGCCGGTCCAGGTCTGGGTCGTCGACCAGCCCTCGACGCAGGAGATGGGGAGGCTCTGCGTCGACATGGGCATTCTCAGGAGGTCGTCGCGCGAGAGCTCGACGGTTCGCGCGCCCTGGATCTCGAGCCGCCAGGCGGCGCCGGTGTCGGCCGGCGTGATCCCTGCCCCCATCGCGGTCTTATTGACCTGGAAGTCGTTCGGGCCCGGACCGTAGGTCTGACCGCGTGGCGCGAGCAGTCCGAGCGGGCGAAACGCGCCGCCGATCGACTGTCCTGCGCCGATCAGGCCGAGGCCTACCGACCCGGCCGCCACCGCGCCGACGAACCCGCGCCGCGAGATCGTCGCCGGCCGCGGCGCCGTCGGAGCGCTCTCGCTCAGGTGGGAGGGCTCGGGCTCCGTGTGTTCGATGTCGTCGCGCAGCGGCGCGACCACGCCGCGGTCGCGGAAGGCGCGCACGAGGTCGGGCGCCTTGGTGGCGATGTGGAAGACCAGCGCGGCGATGAAGATGAAGGACGCGTAGTAGTGCGCCGGCACGAACCCGAACCCGAACAGGTAGTAGTACTGAATGTTCAGTACGCCGGTGGCGAAGACGAACAGGCTCGCGCCGACGAGCAGAGCGAGGCTGATCCGCTCGACCGCGTGCGCCAGCGAGCGCAGAGCCGGGCGCTCCCACAGCTTGGGGATGACCGCCCACAGCTTCGCGAAGAGGATCGGGATGGCCGCGAGGCCGGAGGTCACGTGCAACCCCTGGTTGATGGCGTACAGCCACGCGAAGCCGGCGGGCCAATCGAGGATCGAGTAGACCGGACCCAGCAGCGCGTCGCCGCCGGTCACCGAGTTGCCGGGAAACTCCGTCTCGTAGGCCACGTGGGAGAGGAAGCCCGTGAGCGCGCAGATGATGATCAGCGGCAGCAGAGCGGAGCTGAGGATCGAGGAGAGCCAGGGACCGCGCAGGGGGCTCTTCCAGAAGTCGCGCCGAAACGGGCCGCGATCGGGCGGCTGGGGGCCGGGTAGGGTCCGGGCCTCCGGGTCCATGCCGAAGGTTCTGTGCAGGAAGCGGGTCAGCATCGGGAGGGCTAGCGCATCATGGCGCGCGGCGGATCAGTGCGCGGACGCCGGGCGCCGTAGTTCACAGAACCGTTAGGCGCGCCCACGAAGGCCTCGCGGCAAGGTCGCTCTAGCGGCGGGTCGTCGGCATCTGGATGCGCGCCATGGCCTTGATCAGGTACCAGAAGAGCAGTCCGGCGCCCACGATCAGGGCGACGATGACGGCGCCCACGAGCACGCTGGTCGTCGTGACCAGCCAGAGCGACAGAACGAGGATCGTCAGCACGAGCAGGGCCTGCGTCCCGAGCACGGCCCAGTAGCGTGCCCGCCACAGCCCGTAGGCGGTCACGAGCAGCAGGAAGGTGTAGGCCACCAGCGGGGCCAGGGGCGGTGCACCACCGCCGGCGAGCTGGACCCCGGCGAGGTAGGTGACGACGTTCAGGAGGGCCTGGACGATCACCACGAAGAAGGCGACGGTGACCGGGCGCGGGCGCTCGCCCTCGGCCAGCGGTACGAGCTTCGCTCGAGCCGCGGCGTCCTTGGCCTCGGTTCGGGAGCCGCGTGAGGCGGGCGCCTCGCCTGTGGGAGCCGTGGCCGGTGCGGGCGCGGGCGCGGAAGGCGACGGCGCGGTGCGCGGAGCGCGCGCCGCGCTGCGCCGCCTAGCGCGCCGGCCCACCGACGACCTCCCGTTGACCCAGCGCCGCACGAATCCTCCGCGCCGCGGCGCCCGGGTCCGCGGCGTCGCGGATCGCCCGCACCACGGCCACGCGCTCGCCTCCGGCCGCCGCGACCTCCGGGGCTCGCTCCGCGTCGATCCCCCCGATGGCGAAGAAGGGCTGCGCCGCCTCGGACGCGGCGTGGGCCACGAGCTCGAGGCCCACGGGCGTGCGCCCGGGCTTCGTCGGGGTCGCGTAGACCGGCCCGACGCCGATGTAGTCGGTCTCGGCGGCGGCGGCGATCTGGTCCGGCGAATGCGTGGAGAGCCCGACCAGCAGCTCCTCGCCGACGACGCGCCGCACGTCCGCGACGGGCGCGTCGTCCTGGCCGACGTGGACGCCGTCGGCGCGGCAGGCGCGGGCGAGGTCGGGCCGGTCGTTGACGATCAGCAGGGCGCCGTGCTCATCGCAGAGCGCGCGCAGCCGCCTCGCCGCCGCGACCAGCACGCGGTCGCCGGCCTCCTTGTCACGCAGCTGCACGATGTCGACGCCGCCCGCCAGCGCCGCCGCGACCAAGGGCTCGACAGGTCGCCCGCCGACGCGGGATTCGCTCACCAGGTACAGCCGCGCCGCCCGCAAGCAGTCACGGCGCTCTTCGCCCGTCGCGTTACGAGCCGTTCGTACCATCGCCCACCCATCGTGACAGAGAGCCTGCGCGCGACGGGGCGCCTGCCGCGCCGGTTAGACTCCGCGATCAACGCGCGCCAAGGGAGAAATCGTGACACCAGTCGCACCCATAGGCATCGGCACCTCCATCGTCCTGATCGCGGTCGGCGCGATCCTCAAGTACGCCATCACCGCGGACGAGGTGCTCTTCCTCGACATCCCCGTCACGGGCACGATCCTCCTGGTCATCGGCATCCTCGGCCTGGTGTTGGCGATCACGTACACGATCATGGTGACCAGCCGCAGCCGCCGTGACGTGGCCTACGACGATCGGCGCGAGGTCGTTCGCGAGCGGGAGTACGAGGAGCCGACCCGCCGCCGCGAGCGTTACTAGCCAGGCGCGCGCGCCGGAGCGCGTAGACTCGTACCAACGGGAGCTCGGGTGAGACCGGGCTGAGAGGGCGGCTGGACGCCGCCGACCGTCTGACCCGACCCGGGTAATGCCGGCGCGGGGAGATCGTCGTCGGGACCTCCGCCACCGAACGGAGACGAGTTGCATCCGATGACGAAGAGCTATGACGTCGTGGTCGTGGGCGGAGGGGTCGTGGGCCTCGCCGCGGCCTGGCGCGCGCGGCGTCGGGGCCTCAGCGTGCTCGTGGTCGAACGTGGCCGGGTGGGGGACGGCGCTTCGGGAGTCGCGGCCGGGATGCTGGCGCCGGTGACCGAGGCCGACTTCGGTGAGGATCGCGCGATCGCCCTCAACCTCGCCGGGCTCGAGCGGTGGCCCGCCTTTGCGGCGGAGCTCTCGGAGCGCTCGGGCGTGGACACCGGCTACCGCCGCAGCGGCGCCCTCGTGGTGGCCGCCGATCGCGACGATGCCGAGGTCCTGCGCCGCGTCGCCGGTCTCCAGCGCTCGCTCGGACTGGAGGCGAGCTGGCTCACGGGCCGCGAGGCGCGGCGGCTCGAGCCGGGCCTGTCGCCGCGCGTGCCGGGGGCGCTCGAGGCGCCCGCCGAAGGCTACGTCGATCCCCCCGGCGTGGTGGCGGGCCTGCGGGCCGCGCTGCTCGCCGAGGGCGGCGAGCTACGCGAGCAGACGACGGTCGAGCGGCTCGAGCTCGCCGATGGCGGCGCTCACCTCGAAGGGATGGTGCTCGGAGACGGAGCGTCGGTGCGAGCCGAGCATGTGGTGCTCGCAGCCGGGGCCTGGAGCGGCGGGCTGGCCGGCCTGCCGCCGGGCGAGGCGCCGCCGATCCGGCCGGTGAAGGGCCAGATCCTCAGCCTGCGCGCCGGCGATCGTTCGCTCCCGGCCGAGCGGCTCATCCGCACGCTGCGCTGCTACGTGGTCAGCCGGACCGACGGTCGCGTGGTCATCGGAGCGACCACCGAGGAACGCGGGTTCGACGTGCGGGTGACCGCCGAGGGCATCTACCGCCTGCTCGAGGCCGCCCGCGAGGTCCTGCCCGACGTCGACGAGCTCGAGTTCGTCTCGGCGCGCGCGGGGCTGCGTCCCGGAACGCCCGACAACGCGCCCGTGGTGGGCCGCGGCGAGGTCGACGGCCTGGTCTGGGCCACCGGCCACGGGCGCAACGGGGTTCTGCTGGCGCCGATCACCGCTGAGGCGCTCGCCGCGCTCGTGTGCGGGGAGGAGCCGCCCGAGGAGCTCGCCTCCTATGGGCCCGACCGCTTCCCCGCGCGCGCCGTCGGAGCCGGTCGCCCGTGACCACGGTCGTCCTCAACGGCGCGCCGCGGGAGCTCGCGCCCGGGGCGACGGTCGTCCACGCCGTGGACGCCACCGGTGTGGAGGCGGCACGCGGCGGCCTGGCCGTCGCCGTCGACGGCGAGGTCGTCCCGCGCGGGGAGTGGGAGCGCACCGCCCTGTGCGAAGGCCAGCGCGTCGAGGTCCTCCAAGCCGTTCAGGGCGGGTCCTGAATGGCCGCGTTCGAGATCGCCGGGCACGCGTTCGACTCACGTCTGATCATCGGCACGGGAGGCTTTCGCTCCCTCGAGGCCATGGCCACCGCGATCGAGGCCTCGGGAGCGGAGATGGCCACCGTGGCCATGCGCCGGGTCGACGCGAGCGCGCGCGGCTCGGTGCTCGACATCGTCCGCGACTCCGGCTGCATCGTCCTGCCGAACACCGCCGGGTGCTTCACCGCCCGCGACGCGGTGACCACGGCGCGCCTGGCCCGCGAGGCGCTCGAGACCGACTGGGTCAAGCTCGAGGTCATCGGCGACGATCGGACTCTCCTCCCGGACGCCGCCGAGCTGCTCGAGGCCGCCGAGACCCTGGTCGACGAGGGCTTCACCGTCTTGCCCTACACCAGCGACGATCCCGTGCTGGCGGCGCGGCTCGAGGACGCCGGCTGCGCCGCGGTGATGCCGCTCGGCTCGCCGATCGGCAGCGGCATGGGCATCGCCAACCCCTACAACCTGAGGCTGATCCTCGAGCGCTCCCGGGTGCCGGTCATCCTCGACGCCGGCATCGGCACGGCCTCTGACGCGACGGTGGCCATGGAGCTCGGGTGCGCCGGGATCCTGCTGGCCAGCGCGATCTCACGGGCCGAGGACCCCGGGCGGATGGCGCGAGCCATGCGCCTGGCGGTCGAGGCCGGGCTGCTCGCGCGCGAGGCCGGCCGCATCCCGCGCCGCCTCTACGCCGAGGCCTCGTCGCCGGTCGAGGGAACGGCGGACCTGGCGTAGATGGCCGACCTCCCGGACAGCTCGTGACCGGGGCGGAGCTCGATCGAGCGCAGCTCGAGGCCCTGACCGACCACTGGGCGGCAGCGTGGGATGGTCGTGGCGCGTTCACCCGCTGCTGCACACCCGACGTCGGCTACGAGGACCCGCTCGCCGTCGACCCGCTCGACGGTGCTGGGGTGCTCGAGCGCCACGCCGAGCGCCTGCGCCGTGCCCTCCCCGACGTGCGCGTCGAGCGGCGGGGGGCACCGCTGGCCGGCGGTCCGGGCGAGGGCTTCGCCTGCCTGCCGTGGCGGCTGGCCGGGACGCATCGCGGCGAGCTCGCCGGCCTGCCGGCGACCGACCGCTTTGTCGTCGTGCACGGAATCCACTACGCCGAGCTCTCCGACGGTCTCATACGCCGCGCTCGCGGCTTCTTCGACCTGCACGGCGTCGCCGCTCAGCTCGGCTTCGCGCCTGCACGCGGCTCGCTGGCCGAGAGCACTCTGCTCATGCTGCGCGGGTTCGGGCTGCGCCGCCGCGGCGCCGGCTGAGCCCTACTGGACGGTGAGGGTGCCGGTCTGGTTGGGGTGGATCGTGCACACGTAGTCGATCTTCCCCGGCATCTTCAAGGTCTGGGTGTAGGTGCCGCCGGCGGGGATCGTCCCCGAGTCGAAGTTCGGTCCCGGGCCGCCGGTCTTCGTGACGGTGTGCGCGACGGCGTCGCTGTTCGTCCACAACACGGTGTCGCCGACCTTGGCGGTCGCGGCGGCCGGCACGTACTCGATGTTCTTCATGTCGATGGTGACGTCGCCCGTGGCCGCCTTCGAGCTCGAGTCCTGGGCGCCCGTAGGCCCGGTGCTGCTGCCCTCGTCGCGACCGGCGCCGCAGGCGGCGGCCACCGCGGCCAGTCCAAAGGCTCCGGCGGCGGCGAGCAGGTGGCGGCGGGTGAGTTGCGCCTCTTCCATCCGTCGCCGACCTTACCGGGCCGATTCGACCAGCAGCAGCTCCAGCAGCGCCTTTTGAGCATGGAGCCGGTTCTCGGCCTGGTCCCATACGGCTGAGCGCTCGCCGTAGAGCACGTCCTCGGCGATCTCCTCTCCCGGGTGGGCGGGCAGGCAGTGGAGAACCGCGGCATCGTCGCGCGCGTGCGCGAGGAGCGAGTCGTCGATCCGGTAGGGCGCGAGCAGCTCACGACGGCGCTCGGCGCCCTGCTCGTCGCCCATGCTCACCCAGACGTCGGTGTAGAGCGCGTGCGCGCCCCGGGCCGCCTCGGCCGGATCGGTGGTCACCGCCACGGAACCGCCGCCGGATGCGGCCTCGCGCGCGGCTCTGACGATCTCCGACCCCGGGGCGAGCTCCTCGGGCGTCGCCACGGCCACCTCCACACCGGCCCGAGCGCCGAGCAGCATCAGCGAGGTGGCGACGTTGTTGCCGTCACCGACGTAGGCGAGTCGGAGGCCGTCGGTGCGACCGAAGTGCTCGCGCAGGGTCAGGAGGTCGGCGAGGGCCTGGCACGGGTGATGGTCCGCGGTGAGCAGGTTGACGATCGGGACGCTGGCGTGCGCGGCGAGCTCCTCCAGAGCGGCGTGGGGGCCGGTGCGGACTCCGACCGCGTGCACGAGCCGCGAGAGCACGAGCGCGGTGTCGCGCACCGACTCGCCGCGCGCGAGCTGCGTCTCGCCCTCGCGCAGGACGATCGCCTGGCCGCCGAGCTCATGCACCCCGACCTCGAACGAGATGCGCGTGCGCGTCGACGGCCGGTCGAAGATCAGCGCGATGCTACGTCCGGCCAGCGCGCCGGTCGGAGCGGCGCCGGTCGCGCCGGCGAGCAGGGCCGAGCGCGCGGCCTTCAGCTCCTGGGCGCGCGCCAGCAGCGCCGCGAGCTCCTGCGGCTCGAGCTCATCGCCGGTGAGGAAGTGGCGCGGCACCATCGGATCTTATTCGCCGCCGCCCCAGGAGATCTGGTCCCGCGCGCAGGCGCAGGCTTTCCACCATCGGGCCGGCGCGCGGGTTCCTTAGTGGAATAGTCCGGGTACGCGGTAGCGACGGAACACCCATCTTGTCGATTGACGATGGAGGAGGGCTGAAGATGGCGAAGAGCGGCGGATCTCAAGGCGGAGGCGGTTCCTCGGGAGGTTCGGGCGGGCGTTCGTCGGGCGGCGGCTCGCGCAGTGCCGGCTCACGCGGCTCGGGCTCAGGGCCCGGCTCACGCTCGGGCGGGGGCTCGCGCAGCGCCGGCAGCGGCGGCCGAGGCTCCGCTTCCTCGAACCGCTCGCGCAGCGGCGCCACCTCGGGTCGCTCCGGCTCCTCGGCACGCAAGAGCGCGTCGAGCTCCTCACGCCGCTCGACGGCGAGCAGCCGCTCCTCCGGCTCAGGTCCGACGGCCCAGCGCCGCCAGGCCGCGAAGAAGGGCGGCCAGGCTCGCGGCCGTCAGCAGCAGGCGCGCAAGGCGGCGAACGAGACCGCCGACACCGCCGCGAGCTCAGCCGACGCCGCGGGGTTCTCGGGCAAGACGGTCGCCGAGGTGCGCAGCGCGTTGCGCGACAACCTCGTCAATCCGCTCAACCTCGTGTTGATCACCCGCGACCGGATCGAGGAGGTCGTCGACGAGGCCGTCAGTCGCGGACGGATGACCGCGACCGACGCGCAGGACATCGTGTCGAAGATCCTCTCGCGCGGGCGCAAGCAGACCAACGACGTACTCGACAACCTCGAGAGCCTGCTCGGCCGCGGGATCAGCGGGGCCGAGTCGGTCGTCGGGGAGGTGCGCGAGCGGGGCACCAGCGTCGCCTCGGACGCGCGCAGGACGGTCGGGAAGACCGCGGGTGACGCGCTCAAGACCGCCGATCCGGTCATCGTCCAGGCGGATCGCGCCCGCCGCGTAGCCGGCGTGGGCTCGAGCTTTCCGATCACGGGCTACGACAACCTGACCGCGGCGCAGGTCCAGGACCGCCTCGGCACCCTGAACGCGCCCGAGCTGCGCAAGGTGCGCGACTACGAGCGCCGTAACGCGAACCGCAAGACGGTGCTCTCTGCGGTCGAGTCGAAGCTCACCTGAGTCCCGGCCTGAGCACCCCCGCAACCGCAACCCGTCCGCAGCGTGGCGACGAGCTCGAGCTGGTCGTCGACTCGCTCGCCTTTGGCGGGGCCGGCGTCGCGCGCCTCGACGGCTACGTGGTCTTCGTCACCGGAGCCGTGCCCGGCGATCGCGTGCGCGCGACCATCACCAAGCGCAAGCGCGCCTACGCCGAGGCGCGCACCACCGAGCTCGTCGAGCCGAGCCCGGAGCGGGTCGAGCCGCGCGCCCCGCATCCCGGGGCCCCGTGGCAGGTCCTCTCCTACGAACGCCAGCTCAGCGAGAAGCAGACGCAGGTCCGCGACGCGCTGACCCGGATCGGTCACTTCGAGGAGCCACCGGTGGAGGCGGTGCTCCCCGCCGAGGACCCGTGGCGTTACCGAAACAAGCTCGAGTACTCGTTCGGCGAGGACCAGGACGGCGAGCTCGTGCTCGGTTTCCATCGTCCGGGGCGCTGGAACGAGATCGACGACGTGACCGACGACGTGCTCGCCTCCGAGCGCATCAACGCGGTTCGCGAGCAGGTCAAGCGCTGGTGCCGGGCCGAGGGCCTCAGCGCCTATGACCGCGGCGAGAACACCGGTCTCCTGCGCAACCTCGTGGTGCGTGAGGGACGGCGCACCGGCGAGCTCCAGGTCCGCATCGTCACCAGTCCGGGCGACTTCCGCGCCGCCGACCTGGCCGCCTCGCTCGATGCCGACGGCGTGCTCTGGACCCGCGCCGCGAGCGTCGCCGAGACCACCCGCGGCGGCGAGACCGAGCTCCTCACCGGCGCCGAGACCCTCGAGGAGGAGCTGCGGATGTTCGGCGCGAGCCTGCGCTTCCGCATCTCGCCGGAGGCCTTCTTCCAGGTCCACACCGAGCAGGCCGAGCGGCTCTACGCGATCGCCGCCGAGCTCGCCGGCCTGAGCGGCTCGGAGCGCGTGTTCGACCTCTACTCGGGGATCGGGACGATCGGGCTCTGCTTCGCCCTGCGTGCGCGCGAGGTGCTCGGTATCGAGTCGGTCGAGCCCGCGGTGGCCGACGCGATCGAGAACGCGCGCCGCAACGAGATCGAGAACGTCCGCTTCTTCGCCGGCGACGTGCGCACGGCGCTGCGCCCGCTCGTGGAGGAGGCGGGGAAGCCCGAGGTCGTGGTCGTCGACCCGCCGCGGTCGGGGCTGTCGCAGAAGATCGTGCGCCGCATCCTCGAGACCGGCACGAAGCGGATCGTCTACGTGTCTTGCAACCCGACGACGCTCGCTCCGAACGCTCGGCAGCTGGCTGACGCCGGTTATCGCCTCGGCGCGGTGCGGCCGGTCGACATGTTCCCGCAGACCCCGCACATCGAGTGCGTCGCGCTGCTCGAGCGGCAGACCTAGGACAGCCGGCGGAGCGGCCCGCTCAACGCGTCGCGGCGATCACGTGGCGGACCGGCAGCCCTGTGGTCCGCCTTACCCGCTTCGGGAGGTCGAGACCCAGCCAGCGTGAGAGGCCCTGAGGCAACGTCGAGACGATGGCTTCGTCGAAGGTCTCGTAGTTGACGACATCCTGAACGGCGGCGATCGGATCGGGGTCGCCGAGGCGTCCGTCGACGGTCAGCTGACCTCTTTGATTGCGGCGACCGCGCGCCGGAGGTGACGCTTGGCTTCACGCTCGCCGGCGTGCATGTCGGTCGCCCACGCCATGCCGTGCGCGGAGGCCGGGACGACGAGCGTGTAGGCCACCGGTCCCTCGGCCGCGCGCTCCCGCAGCACGTGCAGGAGCTCCGGCGACTCCGCCGTGCGATTGGCCACGACCAGGACCCTTGCACGCGATGCTTCCACGGTCGGCTCCTCTCCTGGGTCGGAGCGTACTGTGGTCAGCCCAGCCGGTGGATGCCGTCGGCTGCACCCCTATGTCTAGCTAGATGTCCTGCCCACGCACGTTGTGAACGCGGCTGATCGGCGGGCGGTTACCGATTCCGGAGTGGGGTCTGCGCTCGTTGTAGTGGCGCAGCCAGTGTGGCAGCGCCGCGTTGCGATGGCGGTGTGAGCGGT
>CADCVU010000154.1 GCA_902806245.1 uncultured Solirubrobacterales bacterium | reverse complement strand
TCGAGGCTGTAGTGGCGCTCGTGCCTCAACCGGCGTCCGGTCCGGGCCCCTCGCCGTCGCGGCGGGCGCGGGCGTGAGCTAGGCGCTCGTCTATACGCTCGCGCAGGCTCGGCTCGACGCCCGAGCCGGCCGCGACGTCCTGGGCGCCCTCGAGCGCGAGCACGGCCTCCTCGGCGCTCTCGGGCCCGTCGCCGGCGAGCAGCTCCTCGGCTCGCAGGAGCAGAACCTCGGCGCGCTCGCCGGGATCGACGCCGGCGCCGCTCACGCCGCCGCCGGAGCGCCGCGCTCGCCGGCCGCGGCCGCCGCCTCGCGCATCCGGCCCTCGACGAGCTCGGCGTCGTGTTCGGACACCGCCCGCAGCTGGCCCTGGAAGGCGAGGTGCCAGTGCTCGGCCGGCCACTTCTGCACGTGCTCGAGCCGTGCCGCGAGCGGCTCGGCCGCGACGAAGCGCTCCTCCTCGAGCACCAGCTCGGGCTCGGCGGCGAAGCGCCACGGATAGTCGTCGCGCTTGCCCGGCTTGCCCGGCCAGACCGGCTCCCGGTCCTCGTACAGCTCGCCGACGATGCGGGCGATCGCGCCAAAGGCTTGGACCCTGGTCACGTAGAAGACGATCCGATCGCCCGGCTCGATCTGCTGCGCCATCAGACGCCGCCGTTCCTTGAGCCCGACCACGTCGAAGCCGCGCTCCCGGCTCGCGCGAAAGTTCTCGACCGAGCCGGTGAGGATCCAGGTCTGCGGGCGCCGCTCGCTCACGTCGGCGCGAAGGTTAGTCGCCGGCGGCGGGCCGAGCGGCCTGCGCAGCGTCCGGCTCGACGCCCTCGGCCCGGCGGTTGACGAGCCACAGCACAGCTCCGACGGCCAGGAACGCCCCCGCGCGGATGAAGTCCTCGCCGGCCTGCTGGGTCAGCAGCCCGAGCGAGACGATCACCCCCAGGACGGGGAGAGCGCTGGGAGCCCTGAAGTGCTCGTGCTCGACCCTCTCGCGCCGCAGCACGAGCACCGAGACGTTCACGAGGATGAAGGCGAACAGCAGCAGGGCGACCGTCGCTCCGGCCAGCGACTCCGTGTCGCCGGTGGCGATGGCGATCACGGCCAGCACCGTCGTGAAGACGATCGCGAACCACGGCGTCTGGCGCGCCTCGGCGGTGCGGCCGAAGACCGGCGGGAGGATCCGCTCGCGCGACATCCCGTAGAGGATGCGGGAGGCCATGATCATGTTGATAAGGGCTCCGTTGGCCACCGCGAACAGGGCGATCGCGGCGAAGACCCGCTCGGGGACGGCGATCGGCCCGAGCTGCACGACCTCGAGCAGCGGGCTCGACGAACCGGCGAGGCGCTCGGTCGGCACGACCATCGACGCGGTGAGGGTGACCAGCAGGTAGAGGATCCCCGCGATGACCAGGCCGCCGAGGAGGGCGAGCGGATAGGCCCGGCGCGGGTCCTTGACCTCCTCGGCCACGTTGACCGAGTCCTCGAAGCCGATCAGGGCGTAGAAGGAGAGCGAGGCGCCGGCGAGGATGAGCAGCGGCACGCTGCCGCCCTGCTTGAACTCGAACGCGCGGCCCGGGTCGGCCGTGCCCGCCACGAGCGCCGCCACGCCGATGACCACGATCAGCAGCAGCCCGAGCGCCTCGATCGACGTAAAGGCGACGTTCAGACGCACCGACTCGACGATTCCGCGGTAGTTGATCAGCGCGACGATCACGATGAACGCCAGCGCCACGAGCACGGTCGGCAGTTCAATAAAGGTGCTCAGATAGTCGCCGCCAAAGGCGCGCGCCAGCGCGCTGGCCGAGGCGATCCCCGAGGCCATGACCGCGAAGGTGACGAGGAAAGTCACGAGCGGTAGGCCAAAGGCGCGATTGACGTACAGGGCGGCGCCACCGGCCCGCGGGTACTTGGTGACGAGCTCGGCGTAGGCCACCGCGGTGAAGGCGGCGAGCACGAGCGCGAGCAGGAACGCCGTCCAGATCGCTCCGCCGACCTCGGCCCCGACCTCGCCGACGAGGGTGTATATGCCCCCGCCGAGCATGTCGCCGACGATGAAGAAGAGCAGCGTGCGGCGGGAGATTCCCCGGCGCAGCGGCGCTGCGAGGTCGGTCGCCTCGTCGCCGCGGCGCGGCCTGGGTCCTACGGGCCTGGATCTCCCTCCCAGCTCCACGACGCTTCAGTCGATCGGGATCTCTTCGACCTCGGGCTGTCGGGGCCCGCTGTCGAGGCGGTCGAGGTACCAGTCGATCAGGGCGCGCAGGGTGAGCAGGACCTCGCGGACGAGTCCGTTGACCTGGTTGGTCAGCTCGCGCGGAACCATCCCCCGCATGCCTTCGAGCGCGACCAGCAACGCCGAGAGATCCGGCAGCGGCGGACCGGCGCGTGGGGCGCCGGCGCGCTCGCCGGCGCTGGGGCCGGGCTCGCCGGAGCGCACCCACGGCATCTCGCCCGGTCCACGCCGGAGGTCGTCCTCGCGCGGCGGAGCCTCGCCTCGCACGCCGTCGTGGCCCAGCCCGTCGCCGCGCGCGGCCTCCCGGCGCGGGGCCGAGTCGCCGCGGCCGCCCCAGCCGCGGCCGTCAGCTCGCCCGCTGTCCCGTGACTCCATCGTCGTCTCGCTCGAAGCGGACCTCGAGGGTTCCCTCGTCGAAGCTGGCGGCGCGCGGGCGGTGCGAGGCCATGGTGGCCGGAAGCATGATCGTGCGCTTGTGCGGGCCTACCCGGATCACCAGCTCGAGCCCGATCTTCTTGAGCTCGATGTCGGCCTTGGACGCTCCGGGCAGCGGCAGGCGCAGCAACGCGGTGCCGTTCTCGGAGACGAGCTCGCGCGAGATCTCCTCGTGCAGGACGGCCCACGGATCGGCCGCGACGTCATCGAACAGCTCGTCGGCCAGGCGGTCGAGCATCTCCGCGCCCATGACCTCGCGCTCGAGGGCGGGTGCGACGAGCACCGGCACCGGGGCAAAGGCCGAGCGCACGAGCTCCATCTGCTCGAGCTGGGCCTCCCGCCACGGCGCGAAGTAGCCCTCCGCCGCCTCCGCGGGAAGGACGCGGTTGACCACAATCGCGTCGGTCAGATAGCCGTACAGATTGAGATAGGTGAAGGTCCGCATCGACTCCTTCACGACCATGCGATCCGGGTTCATCACGAGCCGCACCGAGGTAGAGGAGCGGTCGCGCAGGATCGCGTTCATGCCGACGAGGTTCTCGACCAGGCGCTGCACGTCGTCGAAGACGGCGTCGCTGGGCAGCGGGATGTCGAGCAGCCCGCGGGCGATCGGCCGCGCTGCGGAGATCAGCCGCCGCTCCCATGGGAAGACCTTCTCGAGCCACCAGCTCGCGACGTCGGGGAAGGAGAGCAGCCGCAGGGTCTCGCCGGTGGGGGCGCAGTCGACGATGATCGCGTCGAAGCGGTCCTCCTCGTGGTGGCGCTTGATCTCGAGCAGCGAGAACAGCTCGTCCATGCCGGGCGGCACGGTCAGCTCCTCGGCGGAGATGCGATCGACCCCGCGCTCGGCCAGCAGATCGCCCATCCACTCCTGAACCGCCTCCCAGTGGCGCTCCATCTCGGCCTGGGCCTGAACCTCCTGGCCCCACAGGTGGTCGCCGCAGGCCGTGGGGGAGCCCCCGAGCTCGGTCTCGAGCGAGTCGGAGAGGCTGTGCGCCGGGTCGGTCGAGACCACCACCGTGTCGAGACCGGCCGCAGCGCAGCGGCGCGCGGTGGCGGCGGCGACGCTCGTCTTGCCGACTCCTCCCTTGCCGGTGTAGAGGATGGTGCGCGGCCCCATAGCCCGGGTGATCGTACCGGCGGGGCGCCGACGCAGGCGGGCGTCATGGGCGGCCCGTGCATCGACGGGCGATAACCTTCGGCCCGTGGATGCGCTCAGGGGTCGCTCTCGTGTGGTCGCCGCCGTGGCTGCGGTCGCGCTGGTCGTGGTCCTCGTCGTGCTCGGCCTCGCCCTCTTCGGAGGCAGCGAGGAGGAGGCGACCGAGCTGCTCGACCGAGCCTTTGAGACGCCGATCGGCAGCGCCGACGTGGCCATCGACACCAGCCTCGAGATCAACGGTGTGCGCCAGCTCGAGCAGCCGGTTCGCCTCCAGATCCGTGGTCCCTATCGCTCGGGGTCGAACCGCACGATTCCGCAGTTCGACCTCGCGATCAACTTCTCCGGCGGGGGACAGAACTTCGCGGCCGGCCTCGTATCGAGCGGCCAGAACGCATGGGTCGAGTTCCTCGGCCAGGCCTACGAAGTCGGAGCGCAGCAGGTCGCGACGGTCAACCAGCAGATCGCCACGGGCGCCGCGCGCCAGCAGAGCCGGTCGCTGCGCGAGTTCGGCGTCGATCCCCGCAGCTGGCTCGAGGACCCGAGCATCGAAGGCGACGAGGAGATCGCCGGCGCCGAGACCCAGCACGTCTCGGCCGGCATCAACGTCGGCCGCATGCTCGAGGACCTGAACACCGTCGGCCAGCGGGCGAGCGGCCAGGTCGGAGGCGGTGGCGCGGCGCGCCAGCTCAGCGCCGAGCAGCGAGAGCGGATCGAGCGCATCGTCCAGGACCCGGAGTTCGACGTCTACGTCGGCGAGGACAACCGCGTGCGCCGGCTCTCGACCGTGCTCGATCTGGAGGTGCCCGAGGAGGACCGGCGCGAGTCGGGTGGCGCCACGAGCGGCAAGGTCGCCTTCTCGGCCGAGTTCTCGAACGTGGGCTCGCCGCAGGCGATCACCCCGCCGCAGCAAGCCCGGCCGATCAACGATCTGGTGACCCAGCTGTCCCAGCTCTTCGGCGGGGGAGCCGCTGCGCAGGGTGGCGGCGCGGCGCCCGGCGGCGCGGCGCCGGGCGGCGCACTGCCCT
>CADCVU010000153.1 GCA_902806245.1 uncultured Solirubrobacterales bacterium | reverse complement strand
GTCCGCCCCTTCCGCGAGCGCAAGCCGCCGTGGTTCAAGGTCCCCGCCCCGGGCGGCGAGCGCTTCCGCGAGCTCAAGCGAATGATCGACGGGCAGGAGCTCAACACGGTCTGCGAGGAGGCGGCGTGCCCCAACATCGGCGAGTGCTGGGCGCGCGGCACCGCCACCTTCATGATCCTCGGCGACACCTGCACCCGCCGCTGCGGCTTCTGCAACGTGCAGACCGGCAAGCCGACCCACAACGATCCGCTAGAGCCGCTTCGTGTCGCCCAGTCGGTCAAGAAGATGGGGCTCCGCCACGCCGTGGTCACCAGCGTCGACCGCGACGACCTGCCCGACCTCGGCTCGCGCGCGTTCGTGGGGACGATCCGCTCGATCCGAAAGCTCTCGCCCGGCACCAAGGTCGAGGTGCTGACGCCCGACTTTCGCGGCCAGGAGATGCCGCTGGCCCGGGTGATCGCCGAGCGCCCCGACGTGTTCAACCACAACGTCGAGACCGTGCCGCGCCTCTACCCGCTGGCCCGCCGCGGCTCGAAGTTCCTGCGCTCCTGCCGCGTCCTTCGCAACGCCAAGCAGATGGGCGGCGACGAGGTGGTCACGAAGTCGGGGCTGATGACCGGCCTCGGGGAGACGATGGAGGAGCTCGTCGAGACCTTCGGGGTACTGCGCGAGCACGACGTCCAGGTCCTCACCGTGGGCCAGTACCTGCGCCCGACCGAGAACCACCTGCCGGTCGTGCGCTACTGGCACCCCGACGAGTTCGCCGAGCTCGAGCGCAAGGCCTACGCGCTGGGGTTCGAGTCGGTGGCCGCCGGTCCGCTCGTGCGCTCGAGCTATCACGCCGAGCAGACCCTCGAGCAGGCGGCGGCGCGCTAGCGGTATCGGCGGTCGGGCTAAGCTCGTTCGCGGCGGCTTCTTCGCCGGCCTCGCGCTGATACGGCTGTCTTCCCGGCCACTCGCGAGACGACCTACGCCGGAGAGAGCCTTACGCCGGTCTACTGATGGGTCGAGCCTTCGTCTACATCCTCACGCTCGCCTTTGTGGGGCTGTTCGCCTTCCTCACCGTTGGCGTGCTCCTGCGCGACGGCGTGACCGTCGTCGTGGTCGCCGCGCTGGTCGTCCTCGTGCTCGTGATCTTCGGAGCGCTCGGAGCGATCGGTGGGCGCAACGAGAGGCGTCGGCGGTGAACCCGCTGACCGGGGGACGACTCGGGCGCGAGCATCGTCTCGGGCGCCTGTGGACCTTCCTCGCCGTGCTCCTGGCCCTGGGCGCCGCAGGGGTGATCGGCGTGCTCGGTCTTGACGCCGGACGCAACTTCAGCGACGGCCTCGACGATCCGACGGTGGCCACGACCGGGCTGCCCGCGCAGGCTCCCGTACCCGGCCCCGAGGATCGCGCGGCCCTCGCCCCGGGTGTGACGATCGAGGCCGAGAACCTGATTCCCGTCCGCCTCGACCGCCCGCCGCGCGCCGGGCTGCTCTTCGACCTCGACTCCGGGCAGACCCTGTGGAGTCGTAACCCCCGTGCGGTGCGCCCGATCGCCAGCCTGACCAAGATCATGACCGCCCTGCTCGTAGCCGAGCGGACCTCAGCGCGCGATCGCCCGAACATCACCCGGGCCGCTCTTCGCTACTCGGGCTCGGGCGTCGGCGTTCTACCCCGCGGCCGTCGCGTGCCCATCGACGGACTGCTCCACGGGCTGTTGCTGGTCTCGGGCAACGACGCGGCGATCGCCCTGGCCGACCACGTCGCGGGCTCGGAGCGACGCTTCGTCGCACTCATGAACCGGCGCGCGCAGGAGCTCGGGCTGCGCTGCACGCACTTCTCCTCGGCCTACGGTCTCGACAAGGGCGACCGCTCCTGCGCCGCCGATCTGGCCGCGCTGGCCCGCATGGCCCTCGAGCAGCCACGGATCGCTCGGGTCGTGCGCCGCCGCGAGGCCGCGGTGCGCTTCCCGATTCCCGGAGGGAAGCTCTACCTGAACAGCACGAACCCGCTCCTGCGCCTGCGCTACCGGGGCACCATCGGCCTCAAGACCGGATATACCCAGCGCGCCGGGCGCACCTTCGTGGGCGTGGTGCGCCGGCGCGGTCGCACGCTCGGCGTGGTGCTGCTGGGCTCACCGGACCCGAGCGTGCAGGCCAAGCAGATCTTCGACCGCGCCTTTGGCTCGGGCCGGCGCGGCTCGCGGGGCGCGCGCCGGCGCGCGCGTTAGACGCTCACGGCAGGCGGGTAGGCGCCAAACAGCGCCGGTTCGCCGCGCCCGCTCGGCGCGCGCCGCGCAGTCCTCGTCGCCAGACCCGCAAGGAGAACCGAGACATGCTCCACCGTTCCGCCGTCAAGCCCAAGCGCCGTGCCGCCAAGCTCGCCGCGCGTAACCCGCGCCGCGCCGGCCGCGCTGCCTGGGGCGTCACCAAGCTCGCCGGCCGAAACCCCCGCGCCGTTCGCGGTGGCGCCAAGGCGATCAAGGCCGCCCGGCGCCGTCGCCCGGCCCGCTCGCGGCTCGTGTTCACCGGCGCGCTTGCCGCGCTCGGCGCCTACTTCCTCGACCCCAAGCGCGGCAAGCACCGCCGCAACATGGCCACCGGCAAGGCCGGCAAGGCGGTCCGGCGCGGCAAGAGCGAGACCGAGAGCAAGGCCCGTCACGCCGAGGGCGTGGCGGCCGGAGCGGCTCACAACGCGACTCCGGGCGGCGGCGGCAGCCGCGTCGCCCCGGAGGCCCGGCTCAACGATCCCTCCCTCGCGCGCAAGGTCGAGAGCGAGATCTTCCGCGACCCCGACGCTCCCAAGGGAGCGGTGAGCGTCAGCGTCGAGAACGGCGTGGTCTTCCTGCGTGGGCAGCTCGACGATGCGAGCCAGAGGCAGAAGCTGGCTACCGAGGCCGGCAGGGTCGACGGCGTGCGCGAGGTGCAGAATCTGCTGCACGGACCGGGCGAGGCCGCGCCGTCGAAGTCGGACGGAGGTCCCGGCTCCGGCGCCGCCTGATGCGTCGCCGGGCCACGGCGCTGTTGGCCCTGGCCGGACCGACCGTCCTCGGGGCGTGCGGCGAGCGGACGCTCGACGACCGCGAGCTCGAGTCGACGTTGAAGCAGCAGCTCGACAGCTCCGCCGGCGTCACCTCGCAAGGGGTGGTCTGCCCCGACGACGTCGTCGCGGAGAGGGGACGGAGGTTCGAGTGCACGCTGGTCGCCCCCAACGGCGACCAGGTCCGCGTCGACGTGAGGCTCACCAACAGCGAGGGCGGATTCAGCGCGAACGTGCCGCGCGAGCAGCCCGACGCCCGCTAGCGCCTGCGGTCGCTCAACTCTCGACGGACCGCCCGCGCGACGCGATCGCCGGACCAGAACTTACCGTCGGTAAAGACGATCGCTACCCTCGCCGCCGTGGCCATCTCCGATCAGGGAATGAAGCTCGGCCTGTGGGCGCTCAACCGCTTCGCCGGTCTCGGCGTGCTCGACCGCGTCGGAGCGCGGGAGCCGGCCGAGCGGCTGCTGCACCGCGCCTCGCGCGACGGCACGCGCACCGCGGCTCGAGCCAGCCGGACCTTCACGGCCGCTGCGAAGCTCGCCCAGCCCTCACGGCTCCCCGCCGCGCGCTCGAGCGGGCTGTTCGACCTCACGCCGACCGACGAGCAGGAGATGCTCGTGGAGTCATTTCGGTCGTTCGCCGCGGAGCGCCTGCGGCCCGCCGCCACCGAGGCCGACGCGCACAGCACCCCGCCGGCCGAGCTGATGGCCCAGAGCAGCGAGCTCGGGATCGCAATGCTCGGCGTCCCGGAGCAGCTCGGCGGCGTGTTCGAGGAGCGCTCGGCCACGACCTCCGTCCTGATCGCCGAGACGCTCGCCCACGGCGACATGGGCCTGGCGGTCGCTGCGCTCGCGCCGGCCGCGGTGAGCACGGCGATCTCGCTGTGGGGCGACGCCGAGCAGCAGGCCAGGTACCTCCCGGCCTTTGTCGGGGAGGAGGTGCCCGCGGCTGCGCTCGCCCTGCTCGAGCCACGCCCGCTGTTCGACCCCATGCGGCTCGAGACCCGCGCCCGCCGGCTCGAGGGCGGGGGCTTCGCGCTCGACGGCCTCAAGGCGCTCGTTCCCCGTGCCGCCGACGCCGAGCTGTTCGTGGTCGCCGCCCACGTCGAGGGCGAGGGCCCGGCGCTCTTCGTCGTCGAGTCCGGCACGGAAGGGGTGCTCATTGCGCCCGAGCCGGCGATGGGCCTGCGCGCCGCCGCGACCGGCCGGCTGACGCTCGAGGACGTCCAACTACCAGCGGAGGCCCTGCTGGCGGGGGGCGCCCGCGAGGCCTACGCCGAGTGCGTTCAGCGCGCGCGGCTGGCCTGGTGTGCGGTCGCCGTCGGAACCGCCCGGGCGGTGCTCGACTACGTGGTCCCCTACGTCAACGAGCGCGTCGCCTTTGGCGAGCCGATCTCGAACCGCCAGGCCGTGGCATTCGCCGTCTCAAACATCGGCATCGAACTCGAGGGCATGCGGCTGACGACCCTGCGCGCCGCCACCCGCGCCGACCAGGAGAAGGACTTCGCCAACGCGACCGCGGTCGCGCGCCAGCTCTGCAGCGAGAAGGGGATGGCGATCGGCTCCGACGGCGTCGGGCTGCTCGGCGGCCACGGGTTCGTCACCGAGTACCCCGTCGAGCGCTGGTACCGCGACCTGCGCGCGGCCGGGCTCATGGAAGGGGCGCTGCTCGTCTGATGATCAACCTCGAGGTCCCGAGGAAGTTCAGGCCCCTGATCTCCCAGGCGCACCAGGTTGCCGCCGAGGTCTTCCGGCCGAACTCGCGCAAGTACGACCGCGCCGAGCACACCTACCCCAAGGAGCTCGACATGCTCGCCGCCGCCATCGACGGCCTGAGCGAGGGCGGCGGCACGGGTGGGGCCGGGGCCGCGGGAGTCCGCCGCTCCGAGAACGGGGCGTCGTCGGGCGACGAGGGTACGCGCAACGGTTCCAACATGGCGACCTGCCTGAGCATCATGGAGCTCTGCTGGGGTGACGTCGGCCTGTTGCTCTCGATGCCGCGCCAGGGCCTCGGCAACTCGGCGATCGCCTCGGTGGCCGACGACGACCAGCGCGAGCGCTTCGCGGGGCGCTGGGCGGCGATGGCCATCACCGAGCCGGAGGCCGGCTCCGACAGCGCCGCCATCCGCACGACCGCCGTGCTCGACGGGGACGAGTACGTCCTCAACGGCGAGAAGATCTACGTGACCTCAGGCGAGCGCGCCGACCTGGTCGTCGTCTGGGCGTCGCTCGATCCGAGCCAGGGCCGCGCGGCGATCAAGTCGTTTGTGGTCGAGCGCTCGAACCCCGGGCTCAAGCTCGCGCGTCTGAACCACAAGCTCGGCATCCGCTCGTCCGACACCGCCGACTTCACGCTCGAGGACTGCCGTGTCCCCAAGGAGGATCTGCTCGGCGATCCCGAGATCTCGACGGGCGGCGGCTTCGCCGGGGCGATGCAGACCTTCGACAACACGCGTCCGCTCGTGGCGGCGATGGCCGTCGGGCTGACCCGCGCCTGCCTCGAGGAGACCAAGCGCCTGCTGAGCGAGGCCGGCGTCGAGTTCGATCCCGAGGCGCCGCTGACCGTCCAGCCCGCCGCCGCGGCCGAGTACCTCTCGATGGAGGCCGAGTACGAGGCCGCCCGGCTGCTCACCCTCAAGGCCGCGTGGATGGCCGACAACTCGAAGCCGAACTCGCTGTACGCGTCGATGGCCAAGGCCAAGGCCGGGCGCACCTGCGTCGACGTGGCCCTGCGCTGCGTGCGCATCTGCGGCGCGGTCGGCTACAGCGAGACCGAGCTGCTCGAGAAGTGGGCCCGCGACGCGAAGATCCTCGACATCTTCGAGGGCACGCAGCAGATCCAGCTGCTCATCGTGGCGCGGCAGCTGCTCGGAAAGAGCTCTGCCGAGCTGCGCTGAGCTCGCCGGGAGCGCTCAGCCGCCGGTCGCCTTTCCCACCGAAATGATCTTCGCGACCGACGGAACACCCTCTCGGTCGACGGCGAACAACATGTAGTGGCCGGGCGGAGCGACGCTCCCGTTCGGTGGGGCCTCGACGCTGAGCTCACCCGAGTCCGACGAGAACTTCAGCGTATTGAGGCGAGTGTTCATGTCGAAGCTGTGCGTCGTGGAGCCGAGCCGGATCAGCCGCACCTTCTCGATCCGCGAGCTGTCCGGCGTCTCCACCGCGAATTCCTGACCCCAGTCCACACGCTTTGGAGCCGAGGCGATCCGCGGCCGCGGGCCCTTGAAGAGGTAGGGCGGCGAGAAGATCTGGGCGTTGTACTGGTTCGTGGCGGCGCCGTCGCCGGTGCCGGCGACGAGGATCCGGCCATCTGTCAGCAGCGTCGCGGTCGAGTGGTAGCCGCGCGGGACCTTCAGGCCGCTCAGCTTCGACCAGCGGTCCGTCGCGGGGTCGTAGCGCTCGGCCGGCCGTACACCGGCCTTCTCGATCGGGTGCTCGTTGTATCCCTCCCGCTGGCCGCCGGTGACGAGCACCGTCTTGTCCGGCAGGAGGGTCGCGTTGTGGTGGCGACGCGGGTTCGCCATCGGCGCCGCGCGTCGCCACTGCGGAGCGTTCGTGTTGAGGTCCACCGACTCGGTTTCGGCTGACGCCTCGAAGCCGCCCTGGGAGCCGACGTTGCCGCCTCCGATGGTGTGCACCACCCCGTCGTACATCACCGAGGGGACGGTCTTGATGTTGTCCGGGCGGATGAACCGGTTGTACGGGCCTTTTCGCCACGCACCGGTGGCGGGGTTGAGGAAGGCGGTCTCGGGGCGCGGACCGGCGTAGAACACCTCGCCGTTCGGCGCCTGGAACATGCCGGGGTAGAGCGACATCTTGCGGCGGCCGAGGTAGCGCCACCCGCCACCCGTCTTCCACACCTGGACGTCCTGGTTGGTGAAGCCCTGGTCGGTGTTGCCTCCGACGGTCAGGACCTCGCCGTTGGCCAGCGTCGTCGAGGTCGGGTACCAGCGGCCCTCCCTCATGTTCTCCACCCGCTGCCAGCGGTTGGTGCGGTAGTCGAAGATGTTGGTGTGCGGGGTCCCGCGCGGCGCGGCCAGGTTGCGGATGCTCTGGCCACCGGTCGCCAGCAGGCGCCCGTCCGGCAGAAAGGCGTGGCCACCGGCGAACACGTTGGTCGTGTTGTTGCGGACATCGGTGAACCGCTCGCTCTTCGGATCCCACACCGACGCCCTCGAGAAGCCCATGATCTCACCGGCGCGCGGATCGAACCCGGCCTCGCCCTCCTCCCAGGAGAGGACCTTGCCGTTCGGAAGCAGATGGGCGTTGACGGCGATCACCGGCCAACGCCGTACGCGCGACCACGAGCCGCTGGCGGCGGGGTTGGAGGTCGCGCTGGTGTCGAGCATCTTCGGCTTTCGGCCGAGGTCGACGCTCATCTCGCGGGTGGCACCGGAGGCGAGCCGCACAGACTCTCGTCGGTTGACGTACTCCCCGGCCGCGCCGCCGCCGGCGCGCGCGTCGAGCACCACCTGGTGGCGTCCTGCCGGTAGCCGCAGCTCAGCCGGCGTGCGGCCGCGACGGGCGCCGTCGACCCACACGGTCGCCGGTGCCGAGCTCGAGCTGATCCGCAGCGTCGAGGTCGCGCCGCCCTCGCCGTCGTCGGTGTAGGCGCTCACGAGGCCCAGCACGACGAGGAGCGCCACGGCGGCGAGCACCAGCGACCGTCGGCGCGCCTGCCTGGTTGCGGCTTGCCGCGGCCCGCGCGCGTCGCGAGATCGGGGCCTGGCGCGTCCGTGGCTGGAGGAATTCGGTCGGCGACTCATGGGTTCGACACCTGCTCTTCGATCGGGCCGGGCGGTGGCCGGTTCGGCCTCATGGAGCCTGCCGGACTCGAACCGGCCACCTCCTGCTTGCAAAGCAGGCGCTCTCCCAGATGAGCTAAGGCCCCGCGCGCCGCAGGCTAGCGCCGGCCTCCGGCGTCGCGACCTGAGCGCGGCGCGCTTATGCGACGATGCCCGCGGGCAGGGGGAGGAGACCGCTTCACACGGAGAGGGATGAGCATGGCCCAGGACACGGCTGAGGAGAAGACGGAGCGACCGCACAGCGAGGACGGCTCGCAGGGCTCGGAGAAGCGCGAGAGCACCGAACGCGCCGAGATCTCGAACTTCGAGATCGTGCAGCACCACTTCCGCGCCGCGGCCGAGCGGCTCGATCTGCCGGAGGACGTCACGACGGTGATGGGCACCTCCTACCGCGAGGTCACCGTTCAGATCCCGATCAAGCTGAGCGACGGCCAGACTCACGTCTTCTCCGGGTTCCGGGTACAGCACAACGGGGCCCGTGGCCCCTACAAGGGCGGCATCCGCTTCCATCCCGAGGTCGACCTCGACGAGGTGCGCGCGCTGGCCGCGCTCATGACCTGGAAGACGGCGATCGCGGAGATCCCCTTCGGGGGAGCCAAGGGCGGGGTCAACTGTCCGGCCGGCGATCTCGAGTCGAGCGAGAAGCAGCAGATCGCGCGCTCGTTCATCGACAAGATCGACAAGATCCTGGGGCCGACGCGCGACATCCCGGCGCCCGACGTCAACACCGACGCCCAGACGATGGCGTGGATGATGGACCAGTACGGCAAGCTCCACGGTCATACGCCGGCGTGCGTCACCGGCAAGCCGATCCCGCTCGAGGGATCGTTCGGGCGCGAGGCGGCGACCGGCCGAGGCGTGGTCTACCTCTACCGCGAGGCCGCGCCGGTGATCGGCGTCAAGCCGGGCGACACGCGCGTCGTCGTCCAGGGCTACGGGAACGTCGGCTCATGGGCGGCGCGGATCATGCAGGGCCTCGGCGCCACGATGGTCGGCGCCTCCGACGCCTACGGGGCGATTCGCAACGACGAGGGCATCGATGCCGAGGCTCTCCTGGACCACGTCAAGGAGGGCGGCACGCTGCCCGAGTTCGAGGGCGCCGAGGCGATCGACGCCGACGACCTGCTCGAGATCGAGTGCGAGGTGTTCATCCCCGCCGCGCTCGGCGGGATGATCCACGAGCGCAACGCCGACCGCATGAACTGCAAGATGATGATCGAGGGGGCCAACAGCCCGACCACGCCGAAGGCCGACGAGATCCTCGAGGACAAGGGCGTCTACGTCATCCCCGACGTGATGGCAAACGCCGGTGGTGTCGTCGTCTCCTACTTCGAGTGGGTGCAGAACCTCCAGCATTTCCGCTGGGACGAGCGTGAGGTCAACGACAAGCTCGGCAACATCATGCGCCGCGCCTACCGCAACGTCTCGGGCCGCGCCCAGAGCTCGGAGATCTCGCTGCGCAGCGCCGCTTACGAGCTGGGCATCGAGCGCGTGGTCGAGGCGGCGCGCACGCGCGGCTACATCACCTGAGCGGCGGGAACGGGTGAGGGGCGCCCGCCCGGCGCCCTCATCACGCCCGCTTGCGCGCGGCAGCCGTGCCGCAACCTGCTCGGCGGCAACATCCGTGGCCGCTCTGCCCTCCATTGTCGGCGGCGCAGCGAGTGCGCTTAGGCCGCTGCGAGAAGATGGGTCATGCGTCCAGGCGTGGCGCGGGCCGCAGGCGCCGAGTCGTGCCGCGAGCGGGTCAGTTCTCGAAATCGGGATCGGCGCCCGGGCGTTCCTCGTGCCAGAGCGTCTCGTGCTCCTCGGTCTCCTCGAAGAAGCCACGGGCCGCGGGGGGCTGCTCGCGCGGCGGAGGCTCTTCCTCCGCGGCCGGCTCCGGATCGAGCTCCGTGTCGACCGGGTCGGCGAAGTCGAGTCCGTGCTCGGACGGCGGCTCGAGCACGTCGTCGAACCGCTCCTCGGCGTCGGGGACGGGCTCGAACACGGGCCGCTCTTCGATCGGGACGACCTCGGGTGGGCCCAGGTCCTCCTCGACCTCGTCGTGGATCGACCACGCCTGAGTCGGGGGGTCCGCGTCGGCGTCGAGCGGTTCCCCCGCCGTCCCGGGCGGGTCTCCCTGCTCGGCGGTCGGATCGAGGCGCATCGAGGGCGCCGGGCCGATCGGCGGGGCGCTCTCCTCCCGAGGCCGCTCCTCGCTCTCCTCGAGCAGCGGCGGCTCGGGCGCGAACGCAACCGACTCGGCCGCTGGAGGTTCCTCCTCAGGCGGTCGGTCCGCACCCGGGTCGAGCTCCAGCGGCGCCTCGCCAGGGTCGGCAGAGGGCTCCGGCTCGAGGGGATCCGGGCTGGCTTCGATCGGCTCCCGGGGATACGGCTCGAGCGGCTCGGGCTCGGAGAGCGGCGGCTCGGTTTCGACCGGTAGCGCTTCGGCTCGGGTCACCTCCGCCTCGACGGGATCGTCCGGCTCGAGCGGCGCGAGGGGCTCGAGGGGCTCGGGCTGCGAGGGGTCGACGGGGTCCTCCCTCCCGAAGGGCTCGGGCGGCTCGAGCTGCGAGGGCTCGACGGGGTCCTCCCGCCCGAAGGGCTCGGACTGCCCGGGGGGCGAGAGCTCGACGGGATCGTCCGGCTCGAACGGCTCGGGTCGCGAGAGCTCGGCCGGATCCTCCGGCCCAGTCGGCGCCAACGGCTCGGGCTCCGAGAGCTCGAGATCGGTGGGCGGCGTCCCAAGGTCGGGCGGTTCGGGCTCGAGCGGTCCGGGTCCGAGCGGCTCGGGCTCGTCGGTCTCGGGACCGAGTGCCGGCATGAACTCGGTCTCGGGTCCCGCGGAGACCGGGTCCAGGTCCTCGACCAGTGGGTCCTCCCCGAGGGGAGCCGCGGGTTCCGGGGCGGCGAGCTCGTCCTCCTTCTCGCTCACCGGCTGGCGGAGGACGTCGAAGGCCACCGTCGGGGAGTCGACGAACTCCGGCTCCGCGTCGGGATCCGGATCGCTGATCGGCTCGGCCGGCACGAAGGACGGGACCTCGACCTCGCCGGAGTCTCCCTCGCCCCACTCGAAGGAGGGCTCCTCGGGCTCGCCGGCGAGCTCGTTCTCGGCCACGCGATCGAACGGCCATCCGGCCACGCGCTCGCCGTCGGGGATCTCGGGCTCGTCGGCCGCACCCTCCTGGGGAGCGGCCATGTCCGCCTCGGTCACCGGTCCGAGGGCCTCGGCCTCCTGCCGCGCAAGCTCGTCCTCAGCGGCGCCGTGCTGGCGCTTCAGGTCGAGGTGCTCGCGGATGGCGTCGTCGAGCAGGCCCATCGGGGCCTAGCCTAGACGTTGGCCTCCCGCCGCGCCTCGCCGGGAGAGCCGTCGCGAGCCCCGGAGCGCCGCGGCGGCTCGGCGCGTCCGACCCGGTTCTTTCCGGCCCGCTTGGCGCGGTAGAGGGCTCCGTCGGCGGCGGCGATCAGGCCCTGGGCGTCGACCGCGGATTCCGGCACCGCAGCCACCCCGAAGCTCGCCGTGACCGAGAGCTCGCCCTCTCCGTCGAGCCGGGAGATCGCCTTGCGCGCGACCGCGCGCCGCACCCGCTCGGCCAGCTCGGCCGCACCGTGGAGATCGGTCTGAGGCAGGATGAGCGCCATCTCCTCGCCCCCGTAGCGCGCTACGTGGTCGACCTCGCGGCACTGATCGCGCATGGCCCGGG
Organism: uncultured Solirubrobacterales bacterium; assembly: GCA_902806245.1. Lineage (GTDB taxonomy): Bacteria > Actinomycetota > Thermoleophilia > Solirubrobacterales > Thermoleophilaceae > JACCUC01. Next base: position 4,885 of record CADCVU010000153.1, on the reverse strand, counting down.
CGACCTCCACGAGGACGGCGTCTCCCTGCTGGTGGCCGTACTCGTCGTTGACCCGCTTGAAGTCGTCGATGTCGGCCATGACCAGGCTCACCTCGGTGCTGAACCGGCGCGTGCGCTCGAGCTCGCGGGCCAGCGCCTCGTGGAAGCGGCGGGCGTTGGCCAGCCCGGTCAGATCGTCGGTGACGGCCTGCTGGCGGGTCTGCTCGTGCACGAAGGCGTTCTCGATCGATACCGCCGCCTGGGCGGCGAGATAGGCGAACAGGTCGCGCTCGGAGTCGGAGAACTCGTGCTCGCGCCGCGCGATCGAGATCACCCCGACGTACTCCGAGGCGGTTCCGACCGACACCCGGGCGCGCAGGGCGGTGGCCAGCGCGTGGATGCCGCCCACCTCGGCCGCGTGCGCCGCCGTGCGCCCGCGCGCCGTGCGTCCGTCGCCGCGAATCCGAGCGAGCAGCTCTCGTCCCTCCTGCGGGCTGACCCGGAAGGCCAGCCGCTCCGCGGCGGCCAGGGCCTCGGTGAGCTCGCGGCTGCGCTCCCCTACGCGGGTGGAGCGCATCTTGTCCGGATCGACCGGCAGAGCGCGGCCTACCTCCGCGGCGCAGCGCTCGACGGCGGTGCGCACGGCGAGGTCGACCAGCGCGTCGGGGTTCAGGCCGCTGGCGAAGGCATCCCCGACGCGACGGGTCACGTCCTCGAGCTCGCCGCGGCCGTGCTCGACCTCCTCGTCCTTGAGGGCGAGCTCGTCAGAGAGGCCGTTGAGCGCGGCGGCCAGGGCGTCGAGGCGAGCACCGGCGTAGACCGGCGCGCGGAACCGATAGTCGCCCCCGCGCAAGCGCTCGGCCGCGACGACCAGCTCGTCGAGGCGCCGGCGCAGCAGGACAAAGGCCAGGAGCGCCGCGGCGAGCGTGATCACCAGGAGGACGATGGCGATCGCGGCCAGCACTCGGTCGCCGTCGACCGGTGCGTCGCCGGACGCCCGGGCCGGGGCGAGCACGCCGAGGCGCACCGGAGGCCCGGCCGGCTCGCGCACCGTGCCGTAGGCGGCTTGGTACTCCTCGTCGCCCACCTCGACCGCGCCCGGCTCGCCCGCTCCCATGGCAGGGAGGCCCGACCGGGTCGTGGCCAGCGACTCGGTGCCGCGCACGGCTTGGGCCTCGAGGCCGGTGAGGCGGCGCACGTCGCCGAGCAGTCTCTGCGCGGTGACCGTCGAGGCGGTCACCGCACCGATGCCCGAGCCGCGCGCGAAGGGCGCGATCTCCGACGCCGCGACGGCGCTCCGCGGGCCGGCCTGGACGACCACGGTGCCGGAGTCGCTGCGCACGGTCAGGGCGACGAGGCGCGCGCTGGCCTCCACGAGCTCGTTGGCCCGTCGCTCGAGCGCGAGCGACGGTCCGCGAGCCAGCAGAGCGCCCAGCTGCGGGTCTCCCGCCACCAACGCCACAACCCGCCGTGCCTCGGCCCGCCGGGCGGCGTACAGCCCAAAGGCGGTGCGCAACCCCTGGCGCGCCTGGGCGTCGCGCCGCTCGGCGCCGGCGCCGCCGTTCGCGGCCAGCAGCAGGATGACCGCGAGGACCGGAGCGACCAGCGCGATCGCGGCGAGGAGGTGGAGGCGGTTGCGGAAGCTCATGGTGGCCGAGGTGGCAAGGCCGCGGCGACCTCCGAGCGCCCGTCGTCCGTCCTCAAGGGTACTCGCGGAGCAGGTTCGGCCGGTCACCAATGGACGGACGGCGCTACCATCCGTTAGCGTCACGTCTGCCGTTATAGGCGGCGCTGCGCGGGGCTATAGCTCAGCTGGGAGAGCGCCTGGTTCGCAATCAGGAGGTCGGCGGTTCGAGCCCGCCTAGCTCCATCGTCGGCTTCGACGGGACGTGCGTCGGTGTCCATCGCCGCGGTCACGGCACGGTCCGTCAGCGCGGTCTGCGCCGCCGGTCCGCGAGGCGCCGGATCCGGTCCCGAAGGACGGACAGCAGCAGGCTCAGCCCGCTGAGCGGCGCCGAGGCGCGCCGAGGTGCGACCGGCGTAGCTTCCTCGGCGACGGCCGGAGCCGAAGCCGACGGGGCCTCAGGGGTCGACGGCGATGGCGCGGCGGCCGCGGGGTCGCTGCCCGCCGGGGTGCCGGTGCCCTTCAGCTCCTTTTGCAGGCACGCTGCGAAGTCGCCGAGCAGGCGCTTCGAGATGTCCTGGATCATCCCGCCGCGCCCGAACCGGGCCAGCCGTCCGGTGATCGTGAAGTCCGTGTCGACGTGCACGCGCGCGCCGCCGCCCGGCGCCTCGCTGACCGTGCTGACCATCTTCGCCTTGGCCCCGCCCTGGCCGCGCTTGTCCCGGCCGCTGGCGTCCATCGTCGCCACGCGGGCGGCCTCGTCGATCGACTCGAGCTTCAGCGTGCCGCGGTAGGAGGCAGAGGTGGGGCCTAGCTTGACCTGGAAGTTGCCCTGGTAGGTCCCGTCCTCGGCGGCGTCGGTGATCTCGGCGCCCGGGAGGCAGGGCGCGACGCGCTGCACGTCGATCAGCGCCTTCCAGACCTCATAGACGGGTGCATCGACCTCGAACGTCTCCTCGAGCCTCACGTGCGCACGACCTCCAGCTGCTCGGGGGTGTCGACGTCGTCGGGACGGCCGAGTCCGTCGCAGGGAATCTCGCGCACCGATGCGCCGGCGAGGACGTCGCGCGCCCCGGCGTCGCCGCCGAGCGTGGCCAAGCGCGGGAAGAGGGCCCGTTCGAGCACGATCGGATGGCCGGGCCGTCCGTCGTAGGCGGCGCGCACCGCGTCGGCTCCGGGTCCGCGGGCGGCGAGCACGCGGGCGATGGCGCGGGCCGAGAGGAGCGGCTGGTCGCCGAGCGCGACCACGACCGCCTCCGCCTCGCCCGCGGCGAGGAGGCCGGCGCGCAGCGACCTCCCCTGCCCCTCCTGCCAGTCCGGGCAGAGCACGGGCTCGGCGCCGTGGAGGTCGACGCCCGCGAGGATCTCCTCGGCGTGAGCACCGAGCACCACGATGGTCCGGTCGAGCGGCACGCTCGACATCGAAGCGAGGACGTGCTCCAGCAGCGGGCGCCCCCCGAGCTCGGCGAGCTGCTTGGGGGCGCCGAAGCGCCGCGCACCGCCGGCGGCGAGGACGAGCCCGGCGATCAAGCGCCGACCTCGTGGATGCGCCCACTGGCGTGGCTCAGGCGGCCGCCCTCGTGTCCGTTGCGCACGGCCACCACCTCGGCCATGATCGAGAGCGCGGTCTCCTCGCCGGTGAGCCCGCCGAGGTCGAGTCCGATCGGCGCGGAGATCCGCGCCAGCTGCTCCGCGGGCACGCCGGCCTCGAGCAGTCGCTCGCGGCGGGCCTCCTGGGCGCGGCGGCTCCCCATCGCGCCGACGTAGGCCGCGTCCGAGGCGAGCGCGAGGACGAGCGCGTCGTCGTCGAGCTTCGGATCGTGGGTGAGCACCGCGACGAAGGTGGCGCGGTCGATCCCGCCGAGGCGGGCGAAGGCCTCCTCGGGCCAGGCGGCGACGACCTCCACGGCCTCGGGGAACCGCTCGCGGGTGGCGAAGCGCGAGCGCGGATCGACGACGTAGGGGCGCCAGCCGGTTGTCCGGGCGAGTCCGCACAGGGCGCGCGCGAAGTCGACGGCGCCGAAGATCACCAAGCGCGGCGGCGGCGCGGTCACGTCGACGAACAGCCGGGCGCCGCCGGGACCCTCGCGCAGCTCGGAGCGCTCGGCCCACATGAGATCCTCGGCGTGAGCGAGCGCCGCGGCGTCGAGCGCGCGGCCGCCGAGCGTCCCCGCGACGTCGCTGTCGGCGCGCACGAGCAGCTTCGCGCCCGGGCGGGGCCGCGCCGCGTCTACACCCGCGCGCCCATCGGCATTCGCGCCGGCGCGGTCGTCGTCCTCGACGCTCACCACGGTCACCAGCGCCCCGCGCCCGCCGTCTCGCGCCAGCTCGGTGAACGCGCTCTGAAGGCTCACGGCTCGTAGCGCTCCACGTAGACGTCGATCTCGCCCCCACACGGAAGCCCGACCTCCCAGGCCTCGGAGTCGGCGATCCCGAAGTGCAGCAGCTGTGGCTCGCCGCCGCGCAGCACCTCCTCGGCGACCTCGACCACCGCGCCCTCGACGCATCCGCCGGACACTCCCCCGGCCACCTCGCCGCTCTCGGAGATGGCCATCTTCGCGCCGGGCGGACGGGGGGCCGAGCGCCTGGTGCCCACCACGGTGGCCAGAGCGACACGCTCGCCGCGCGCCGCCCAGGCGTCGAGCTCGGCGAGCACCTCCTTCACGGGCGCCCGCCCTCGAGCAGATCGGCGAGCGTCTCGAGCGAACCCAGCGTGTTCCCTGCCAGGAAGTGGTCGACGTGCGGCAGCGCCGCCGTCATCCCGCGGGTGAGCGGCTCGTAGCCGGGGCTGGCCTTGAGCGGATTGAGCCAGTAGAGGCGATGCGAGCAGCGCCGCAGGCGCGCCGCCTCGGCGGCGAGCTCGTCGGGCTCGCCCCGATCCCAGCCGTCGGAGAGGATCACGACGCACGAGCCGCGACCGAGGCGCCGTCCGTAGGTACGGTTGAGCTCGCCGAGGCACTCGCCGATGCGGGTCCCGCCCGAGAAGTCGGTCACCGCGGCGGCGGCGCGGGCGAGCGCGCGGTCGGGATCGCGCTCGGCCAGCTCGCGGGTGACCCGCGTGAGGCGAGTGCCGAACACGAAGGCCTCGACGCGCCGGCGCGCCGCCACGCTGGCGTGCAGGTAGGCGAGCAGCATGCGGGCGTACGGGGCCATCGAGCCCGAGACGTCGCACACGAGCACGAGCGGGCGCGGGCGCTCGGACGGCACACGCCAGTGTCGCTCGACCGGCTCGCCCCCGTAGCGCAGCGAGGCCCGAGCGGTACGCCGCAGATCCGGCCGGCC
>CADCVU010000152.1 GCA_902806245.1 uncultured Solirubrobacterales bacterium | reverse complement strand
GAGCAGGTTCGCGACCGTCCTCGCCTGCGCCTGCGCGAGGGCGATCCCCCGCGTGGCCAGCCTCAGGCGCCGCGGCACCGCCTAGCCGGGCGGGGGCCGGGGCGGGCCCGCGCGCCGCCGCGTCGCGAGCTCGGTGACCTCGGCCGCGGGCGCGTCGAGCATGCCGGCCTCGGCCTCGAGGCCGAACAGCTCGCGCAGGGTCTGCACCTGAGCGTAGGAGCCCTCCTCGGCGCGCTTCAGCCGCAACGTGGGCTCGTGCAGCAGGCGGCGCATGACCGCGCGGGCCAGCACCTCGACCCGCTCGCCGTCGGCCTCCGAGAGCGACTCCCAGCGGCCGGCGTTCTCGGCCAGAACCTGGGTCACGACCTCCTCACCGCGCTCGCGCAGGGCGGCGATGGTCGGCACGACCTCGAGGCTGGCCAGCCAGTCGGCGAAGCGCGCCACCTCGCGGTCGATCACGCTGCGCGCGCGCGGCGCCTCGGCCTCGCGCCCGGAGACGTTGCGCGCGACCTCGCGCTGGAGGTCGTCCATGTCGTAGAGGGCGATGCCGGGCAGGTCCCGGACCGACGAGTCGATGTCCCGCGGCACCGCGATGTCGATCAGCAGCAGCGGCCGGCCGGCCCGCTCGGCGACCACCAGCTCGAGCTCCTCGCGCCCGAGGATCTGATGCGGCGAGCCCGTCGAGGAGACGACGACGTCGGCGCGCTCGAGCTCGCGCGGCAGGTCGTCGAAGCGCACGGCCTCGCCGTCGAAGCGCTGGGCCAATCCGATCGCGCGGTCGTAGCGGCGGTTGGCCACGAAGACCGTCTCGAGACCGGCCTGCCGCAGGGCTCGCGCGGTCAGCTCGCCGTTCTCGCCGGCGCCGATCACCAGCACGCGGCGGCGGGCCAGGTCGCCGAGCACCTCGCGCGCGAGCTCGACGGCGACGGTCGCCACCGAGACCCTTGAGCGCCCGACCGCGGTCTCCGTGCGCACCCGCTTGCCGGCAGCCAGGGCGCCGCGGAAGAGCCGGTTGGTCAGCGGACCCGTGACGCCTTCGACGAGCGCCAGCTCGTAGGCGCGCTTGACCTGCCCCTGGATCTCCGCCTCGCCGACGATCATCGAGTCGAGCCCGCCGGCGACCTCGAACAGGTGCTGCACGGCCTCGAGCCCGCGTATGGCGTAGAGGCGCCCGAACAGCTCGGTGGGCGGGATGCCGGCCTGGCGAGCCAGCGTGGTCAGCGCCGCCGACTCGGCCTCGACCGGGTCGGCGGCCAGCAGATAGAGCTCGGTCCGGTTGCAGGTCGAGAGGGCGACGGCCTCGTGGATGGCCTCGGAGCGCGTGAGCTCCGAGAGGATGCCGGTGGCGCGGCCCTCGGACAGGGCCAGTCGCTCGCGCAGGGCGAGCGGCGCGGTCTTGTGCGATACCCCGAGAGCGATCAACCCCGCGCCCGCCTCCGCGGGCTCGAGGCCGTGCGGATCGCTCACCGCTGTCGGTCTCGGCTCGGTTCGCCGCCGAGCTGCTCGAGCTCGCCCAGCTCGCGCTCGAGGCGGCCCACCTTGCGCCCGATGATGGCGACGTAGACCAGCACGAGGGCGAGAAAGACGATGTAGGCCGCGGCGACGTAGATGCCGGCCGTCTCGAGGGGGATGGCCGGCATCAGCGCGGCGCCGGAGTGGGAGCGCTCGCCGCCGAGACGGAGACCGCCGCGGGCGCCCCGGCGGCCGGGCGCGGGCGACCGGCCTCGCCGCCGAGCCCCGCTTCGCGACCGTCGGCCTCGCGCTGAAGGTGCCGCCGGGCGCGGCGCAGCCGCTCCGCGGCGTTCTTCGAGCCGAGCTCGAGCGTCCACAGCGTCACGAAGACCAGCGCCATGGCGCCCAGCGCGACCAGGAAGGTGAGGAACATCGCGGGCGGCATGTTGCCGCCGGTCTGCGAGAACACCCGTGGGTGGGTGTAGGTCGCGGCCATGCGCACCGCGACAAAGTTGAGCACGGTGAAGGCCGCCCCCGAGATCGCGAACACCGACGCGTAGCGAGCCTGGCGCTCGGGGTCGTCGATCGAGAAGCGCAGCGGCTGGTAGACCGCGTACAGCAGGAAGATGATCAGGAAGGAGACGAGCATCGGCTCGTCCCACACCCACCAGTGCCCCCACGAGGCCTTGGCCCAGATCGAGCCGGTCACGAGCACGCCGACGGCGAGGATGATCGACAGGTGGATGGCCACGTAGGAGCGCATGTCCCACGCGCGGCGGCGGGTGCGCAGGTGCATCGCCGCCATCACTCCCCCGGCCAGGAAGCCCAGCAGGGCGACGATGGCCATCGGCACGTGCAGGTAGAAGATCTTCTGGATGAAGCCCTGGTCCGCGTCGAGCGGGGCGTAAAAGAAGATCAGGCCGAAGGCGAGTGCGGCGCCTGCGGCAGTGGCGAGAGCGAGTGGCTTCAAGGCCCGGCCGTACAAGGTCTCAATCCTCCAGGAGGAAGTCGAAAAGGGCCACTGAGAGTAGTACGAAAATCGTAGCGTAGAGGCCCATCAGCCCCAGCCAGCGCCCGAGGTCCTCGGCTGCCCCGGAGCCGGTGAAAAGCGGCTCGGTGGCCTGCGCTCCGGCGATGGCCAGCGGGACCACGAGCGGGAGCAGGAGCAGCGGGCCGATGACCTCGCGGGCGCGGGTCTCCGCGGCGAGCGCTCCGACGAGCGCCCCGACCGCGGCGAGGCCGAGGTCGGCGAGCAGCAGGAGCGCGGCGAGCGCCGGCAGCGATCCGAGCAGGTCGGGCCCGAGCAGGAGCAGGGCAAAGGCCGGCACGGCCACGACCTCGACCGCCACCAGGTAGAGAAACAGCGCCGCGGCCTTGGCCACGAAGATCGCCGTGCGGTCGATCGGGGCGAGCAGCATGGCTTCGAGACCGCCCTGCTCGCGCTCGGCCACGAACAGCCGGTTGACGCCGAGCACGGTGGTGAGCAGGAGCGTGATCCAGAGCGTTCCCGCGGCGACGTCGCCGTCGAGGGCATCGCGATCGAAGGCGAAGTGAAAGAGCACAAAGGCGGTGACGGCGAACAACGCCATGGCGGGGACGGCTTCGCGCGCGCGGAGCTCGACGCGGAGGTCCTTGCGGAGGATGGCGAGGGTGGCGGCGATCACGTGGACGCCCCGGTCCTGCGACCTAGCTCGGCAGGCATTCCGGAACGTCGAGCCGGCGCAGCAGCGCCTGCTGCTCGACGAGCTCGGCGCCGAGCTGGCTTCTGAGCTCGCGGACGCGCCTCTGGTCAGCCGCTGAGACCCGATCCGGTCGAGCGAGCAGATCCTCGACCACGTCGAGGTTGTCGCGCTGGAGACCCACGAAGGTCTCGATCGACGCGAGCAGGCGGGTCTTGTCCTGGCGGGCCCGCGGCGAGGACGGGGGCGGCGTCGACCGGATGCGCCGGAGAAACGCGCGCGACCCCGCCTGGATCCTGTCGATGATCTCGCCGGCCCGGTCGCGAGCGCCCCGATCGCTCTGGACCCGCGGCCCGAGGCTCTGGAGCTGAGCCTGAAGCGGGGCCGCGTCGGCGTAGAAGCGCGAGCAGAGCTGGCCGGCGCGCAGGCTGAACCGGTCGCGGGGACCTCCTTGGCCGCCGGACTCGGGAGTCGCCGAGTCCTGCTGCGGCGCCGCCGCGGCCGGCCGCGGCGCCGGCTCGCGTTGCTCTTCGGACGGCTCTCCCCCACACGCCGCGACCAGAGCCAGGCCTGCTACGACCACCGGCCACCACAGCGGCCGCGACCGGCGCATGTCGTTGGCCGCCATCTCGCGCCGAGTCTAGGCGCGCACGATCGACCTAGCGCCGAGTCGTCCTCTGGAACAGGCGGTCCGCCGCATCCGCGCCGTAGATTGCTCGTCTCCTACCGGTTCGGCGGTTGAATCGTCGCCAACGAGACCCAGCTCGTGGTCCGCGCCAACGGCCGTGGCTGCTCGCGCGACGTTACCGCGATCGCACGCGCAAGCGGTTCGTCGTGTGTGCGCTGGCCGGACGGTGAAAAGACCGCCCGACCCGCCTAGAGAAACAGCGCCCGCGCGACCCGAGCAGCCTCCGCGGGCCCCACCGGCTCGCAGAACGCCTGGCGCCCCGCTCGCAGCCCGAGCGCGATATCGCTCTCCGCCAGCCCAGCCTCGATGTCGTGCGTGACGATCACGCGCGTGCGTCCCGACGCCCGGCCGATGAGCGGCTCGAGCAGGTCGGCCGCGGCGGGGTCGAGGTTCGCGCGCGGCTCGTCGAGCAGCAGCAGTGGAGGGTCGGCGAGCAGGGCGCGGGCCACCGCGAGGCGCTGGCTCATGCCCTTCGAGAGCTCGGCCACCGGCTGGGCGACGCGGCGCTCCATGCCGGTCGCGGCCAGCAGCTCCTCGACTCGCTCGCTTCCGACCCCGTGCAGGCGGGCGTGGAAGCGGAGGTTCTCGCGGCCGGTGAGGTCGCGGTAGAGGAGCGGCTCGTGGCCGATGTAGCCGATCCGCCCGCGCACGTTCACGGCCTCCTCCGGGAGAGTGGCGCCAAGGACCCGGACCCTGCCGCGATGAGGCCGCAGCAGCGTGGCGAGCACGCGCAGGAGCGTCGATTTACCGGCTCCGTTGGCTCCGAGGACGGCCAGCGTCGAGCTGGCCTCGAGGCGCAGGCTGATCCCGGCGAGCGCGACGCGCTCCCCGTAGTCGCGCTCGAGGCCCTCGAGCTCGACGGCGAACGATCCGGCCACCGCGTCCGGCGCCTCGCCGCCCGCGGCAGCCGCGGCCTCACCAGACGTGACGGCCACCGCCTCAGGCCCGTTCGAGCGTGGCCGCCGTGTGGCGCAGCGTCGGCTCGATGACCGGCCACAGCTCGCGCGAGGCCTTCGGGGTGCCCGGGAAGTTGACGATCAACGTGCGTCCGCGGATCCCCGACACCCCGCGCGTGAGGATGCCGAGCGGCGTGTGGCGGCGCGACTCGGCGCGCATGGTCTCCGCAAAGCCGGGCGCGTCGCGCTCGATGACCTCGCGCGTGGCCTCGGGGGTGACGTCGTCGGCGGTCATGCCGGTGCCGCCGGCCGTGAAGACGAAGCGCACGCCGTCCTCGTCGACGAGCCGTCGCAGCGCTTTAGCGATGGCGGCGCGGTCGTCGGAGACGACCTCGTGGCTGGTCTCGAGGCCCGCGGCGCGGCAGAGCTCCACCAGCGCCGGGCCCGAGAGATCCTCGCCCTCGCCGCGCGCGCGGGTGGTGGACACGGTCAGCACGGCGGCCCGCATGGCCTCAGGGTAGGTGAGCGCCGCGTCCTACGATTGCGGCCCGTGACCCGGACCGCACCCGCCCGGACCCGCAGCTCCCTGCCCGAGGCCTGTCGCCGGCTCGCCGAGCATCCCGCCTTCGACCGGGTCGTCGTGCTAGTGGTCCTGGCCAACGCCGTCGTCCTCGGGGCGGGCACCTACGCGTCGGTCGAACGCAGCTACGGCGGGGTGCTCGACGCGCTCAACAACGCCTTTCTGACCGTGTTCGTCGTCGAGCTGGCGATCCGCTTCGCCGCGACCGCAGCCAATCCGAGGCGCTTCTTCTCGAGCGGCTGGAACGTGTTCGACTTCCTGGTCATCGGCGCCGCGTTCGTGCCCGGCCTCGCGGCCAACTCCACGCTCCTGCGGCTGGCGCGCCTCGCGCGCGTGGTTCGTGTCGTGCGCCTCCTGCCGGACCTGCGGATCCTGGTGGTCGCCGTGGGCCGCGCCCTGCCCGGCGTCGGCAGCCTGGCCATCCTCACCCTGCTGTTGCTGTTCGTCTACGGCATGGTCGGGTGGCTGATCTTCGACACCCACGACCCCGAGCGCTTCGGGAACATCGGCTCGGCAATGCTCAACCTGTTCGTGATGCTCACGCTCGAGAACCTGCCCGACAACCTGGCGATGGGCCGCGAGCTGTCGGAGTGGACGGTCGTCTACTTCGTGTCGTTCGCGCTGCTCGCCGCCTTTCTGCTCTTCAACCTGTTCGTCGGCATCGTCATCAACTCGATGGAGGAGGCGCGGGCGATGGAGCTGGCCCGCGCCGAGCGCGAGCTCGCCGACGACGATCCGGGCAACGACGAGGCCGCGCACGAGGTCGTGCTGGGCGAGCGTGTCCGGACGCTGCGGGCGGCACTCGACGACCTCGAGCGTGAGATCGCCCGGCCGGGCGCGGCGCCGGCGAGTGCTCCGCCGGCGCGCAGCGAGGCGCGGGCCTAGCCCTCGTCCTCCTCCGCGTTCCTCGCCGCGAGCCGGAGCAGGACGTAGGCGAGGAGACCGGCACCGAGCACGCCAAAGGCCGCGAACAGGCCCAGGAACCAGCTGCCCCCGAAGTCGACCGGCATCGCTCCGCGATCCTCGACCAAAGGGGCGAGCAGGACGAGAAGGACGGACACGAGCCCGACCAGCGCCAGGGCCAGGGCGACGACGGAGGTCAGACGCACGACCAAGAGCGCGGCGACGACCGCCGAGGCGACCGCAAGCAGGGCGATCGGCACGTCGAGGACCTCCAGCACCTCCCAGCCCGAGGGGTACGGACAGGGCTCGAGCTCGCAGACGACCTGCGCCCAGGGCAGGAAGAGCGAGATGATCAGGATCACTCCGCAGACCGCGGCCACCGCGGCGGCCTTGCCCGGACCCGAGTTGAGTGACGCCGCCTTCACGACTCGCGCTCTACCCACTTTACGCCAGTCGCCAGTCCAGCTTGCCGCCGGTCTTCTCGACGAGGCGCAGCTCGGCGACCCGCACGCCGCGCTCGAGGCCCTTGACCATGTCGTAGACCGTCAGCGCCGCGACCGAGCACGCGCACATGGCTTCCATCTCCACCCCGGTCGGTCCGGTCGTGCGCGCCTCGGCCTCGAGCTCGACTCGCCCGCCGACCTCGTCGACCATCAGGCGGACGTCGACAAAGGAGAGCGACAGCGGATGGCACAGGGGCACGAGATCGGAGGTCCGCTTGGCTGCCTGGATGCCGGCGATCCGTGCGGTGGCGACGACGTCGCCCTTCGGCGCATCGCCGCGCGCGACCGCGGCCGCCGTCTCGGGCGCCATCGTCACCGTGGCCCTCGCCACCGCTCGACGGTCGGTGGCCTGCTTGGCTCCCACGTCGACCATCAGCGCGTTCCCGGTCGCGTCGAGATGGGTGAGGCGGCCGGGCGTCGTCATCCGTGAACCAAAGCTTACGGGCAATCGGCTCGCCAGAGCCTTCTCGCCGAGCCATCCGTCCGGCCGAGTTTCGGCGCGTCAGCGCTCGGGGAGCGTGATGACAGAGGGGCACAGGCCCCTGCCCAGCGGGACAGAGGAGAGGGAATGAGCACCGGAATCATCATCGCCATCGTGGTGGTGGTCGTCTTGCTTATCGCGGTAGGCGTGGCGGTCGCGACGATCGGCAAGCGCAAGCGGGAGTCGAAGAAGCTCGAGCAACGCTTCGGGCCCGAGTACGACCGCGCGCTCGAGCAGCACGGCGACCGCAAGGAGGCCGAGCAGAGCCTCAAGCAGCGCGAGGAGCGGCACGAGGGACTCGACATCCGCCCGCTCGCGCCCGAGCAGCAGCAGCATTTCGCCGGTGAGTGGCGCAACGTCCAGGCCCGTTTCGTCGACGCCCCTCAGGAGGCGGTAAGGGAGTCCGACCACCTCGTCCGCGAGGTCATGCGCCAGCGCGGGTACCCGGTCGACGACTTCAACCAGCGCGCCGACGACATCTCGGTCAGCCACCCGAACGTGGTCGAGAACTACCGCTCGGCCGGCGCGATCGCCGAGCGCAACGAGCGCGGCGAGGCCTCGACCGAGGATCTTCGCCAGGCCACGGTGCACTACCGCGCCCTGTTCGAGGAGCTGCTTGACACGTCGGTGACGAACCGAGGGTCAGACGGAACCGACGGTGGCCACGGAGAGCAGTCCGCAGGTCAGGGCAACGATGCCGGGGCCGGTGGCCGCCGGGGCGAGGAGGTGCGCTGATGGAGCGCCAAGACGAGGGACGCATGCGGACGGAGGACATCGCCGCGGGCGGGGGAGAGCATCAGGCCCCTCGTGAGGGCGAGCACGGCGCAGGGGCACCCGGCGCCGACGCGCCGGAGGGCCAGCACGGGACGCCGCAGGACGTCGCGGCCAGGCCTGCGGGCGGTGGCGACTGGCAGCCGCAGTCGCCGGCCGGCGGCCAGGGCGGGTTCGAAGGGCAGAGTGGGCTCGCGCAGGGTGGCCGCGCCCACGACCCGCAGGGCGCGACCGGCGGCGCCCAGGATCCCCATGGAGGCGCGCAGGGCGGCGCAGCCGTCGCTCAGGGCGGCGCGCCGGTGGCCGAGCAGACCGAGGGCGGCGGCGCATCCGCGGGCGCCGGCGGTGTCGCGACCGAGCCCGGAGCCGGCAACGCGGGAGCGGGCGGGGACGCGCCGGCTGGCGGAGCGTCCACCGGCTCCTCGGGAAGGACGGACGGCCACGACCGCGGTGGCGGCGGCGAGGCCTCGCTGCTGGCCGACAACGACGCGCAGGAGTTCGAGCGCCGGTGGCAGGACGTCCAGGTCGGCTTCGTCGACGAGCCTCAGCGCTGCGTCCAGGAAGCCGACGCTCTCGTGGCCGAGGTCATGCAGCGCCTTGCCGACGGGTTCGCCCGCGAGCGCAACGATCTCGAGTCGCAGTGGGCGAGCGGGGGCGAGGCTTCGACCGAGGATCTGCGCGTTGCGCTCAAGCGCTACCGCTCGTTCTTCAACCGGCTGCTGAAGACGAGCTGAGAGAAGCGCGCCGGCTCGGCGCGGCTCGGGCCTACGCCAGCGCGGCGGAGGACTCGAGTCGCGCCTCGGCCTCGCACTGGGCGCGCTGCACCAGCTCGCCGACTGCGGCCTCGTCGCCGGTGCGCAGCAGCTCGATCGGGTCGGGATCGCCGCCGACGATCGACTCGAAGAACAGTTTGCGGTCTTGGTAGGTGGGCAGCGTGCCCTTGGCCCAGCCGCGCACCTCGTTGAGGATCTCGGCGAGCCGCGCGTAGGGCTCGCCGTACTCCTCGGCGATCTCGGCCTTGATCCGCTTGGCCAGCGCCGGCGAGGCGCCGGCGGTGGAGATGGCGATGGCCAGCGGCCCGGTGCGGACGATGGCCGGGAGGATGAAGTTGCACAGCGGCGGCACGTCGACGACGTTGACGAGCATCGCGCGCTCCTCCGCGTGCTCCCAGACGCTGATGTTCACGTCGGTGTCGCCGGTGGCGGCGATGGCGATGAAGGTCCGCTCGAGGTCGGAGCGGCGGTACTCGCGCCGCTCCCAGCGGATCGAGCCCTCCTCGGCCAGCGCCTGCAGCGCCGGGATGGCCTCGGGCGAGACCAGCGTCACCTCGCCGTCGCAGGCCAGCAGCCCCTCGACCTTCTCGAGCCCGACGTCGCCGCCGCCGACCACGAGGCAGCGACGCCCTGTGAGCTTGAGGCAGGCGATGTAGAACGGCGTCTCGAGCATGCCCTGCACGCAGGTCTGATCGCACAGCCCGCGCCGGAACTGGCAGATGCACTCCTTGCCTCTGTACGCCTGCGCGGGCATGGTCCAACCGAGTGTACGGACCGTAAGCCCTCAGAGATGGAGAGCTACTTCACCGACCGGTCGATGCTGCG
>CADCVU010000151.1 GCA_902806245.1 uncultured Solirubrobacterales bacterium | reverse complement strand
TCGGCGAGCGCCGCGCGCCGCGCGGGCGAAGGGGACGCCGGGCGCGCCCCGGCGAAGCCGGTCACCGCCTGATGGCCGCCCGAGCCGCGGTCGGCGCGAGCGCCTCGACCGCCACCGCGACCCGCTCGCGCGCCCGGACTGTGGCCGGCGACCTGCTCACCCTGACCAAGCCAAAGGTCCAGTCGCTCCTGCTCTTCACCACCGTCACGACGATGCTCGCGGCCGGGGAGCCCTCGCTCGGTCTCGTGCTCGTCACCTGCCTGGGAGGAGCGCTGTCGGCCGGCGGCGCGGGCGCGATCAACCACTACCTCGACCGCGACCTCGACGCGATCATGAGCCGCACGAGCGACCGGCCCGTGCCCTCGGGTCGCATCCCCGCCCGGGTGGCCCTGGCCTTCGGGGTCACGCTCGGGGTCGCGTCGTTCGCCCTGCTCGCGACCGCGGTCAACCCGCTCGCCGCGGGCCTGTCGCTCGGCGGGCTCGTGGGCTACGTGGGCGTGTACACGGTGTGGCTCAAGCGCCGCACGCCCCAGAACATCGTCATCGGCGGAGCCGCCGGCGCGGTGCCTCCGCTGGTGGCGTGGGCCGCGGTCACCGGCTCGGTCGGGGCCGAGGCGATCTACCTCTTCGCGGTCGTCTTCTTCTGGACGCCGCCGCACTTCTGGGCGCTGTCGCTGCTCATGAAGGACGAGTACGCCCGCGCCGCGGTTCCCATGCTGCCGGTGGTCCGCGGCGAGTCCGAGACCCGCTGGCAGATCCTGCTCTACACCCTCGTGCTCGTGGCCTGGACGGCGGCTCTGCCGCTGTTCGTACCGGCGCTGGGCCTGGGGACGGTGTACGTGAGCGCCGCGGCGGGGCTCGGCGCCGCCTTTGTGGTCCTGGCCGAGCGGCTGCGCCGGCGCGCAGACCGGGGATCGGCGCTGCGGACCTACCTGTTCTCGCTGGCCTACCTGGCGCTGCTGTTCGCGGCGCTGGTGGCCGACGCGCGGTTCTAGGGGCCGGCGGCCGGGCGCCGGTCGAGGCGGTCGAGCACGGCCAGGGTCCGCTGGGCGATCTGCTCGGGCGCAAAGCCGAACTCCTCGAACAGCACGCCGGCGGGCGCCGAGGCGCCGAAGGTCTCCATGGCCACCACCTCGCCGTCCTCGCCGACCCAGCGGTGCCAGCCGAACGGGCTGGCGGCCTCGACGGCCAGGCGCACCCGGCAGGCGGGCGGCAGGATCGCCTCGCGCTCGTCCCGATCGCTCTCGGCGAAGCGCTCGGGGCAGGGCATGCTAATCACGCGCGTGGAGATTCCCTCGGCCTCCAGCAGCTCGGCGGCGGCCAGGCACGCATGGACCTCCGAGCCCGTGGCCATCAGCACGGCGTCGGGCTCGGGCCGAAAGCCCTCGCTGAGCACGTAGGCGCCGCGCTCGACGGCGTCGGGGGGCACCAGCGCGGGGTCGAGCACCGGCAGGCCCTGGCGCGAGAGCGCGAGCGCGGTCGGGGTCTCGCTCTGGGCCAGTGCGAAGCGCCAGGCCAGGACGGTCTCGTTGGCGTCGGCGGGACGGACCACGTACAGGTTGGGGATCGCGCGCAGGGCGGGCAGCTGCTCGATGGGCTGGTGGGTCGGTCCGTCCTCTCCGACGCCGATCGAGTCGTGGGTGAACACGAACAGCGAGGGAATGGCCATCAGCGCGGCGAGGCGGATCGACGGGCGCATATAGTCCGAGAAGATCAGGAAGGTGCTCGCGTAGCCGCGCAGGCCGTGGAGGGTGAGGCCGTTGACGATCGCGCCCATGGCGTGCTCGCGGACCCCGAAGTGGACGTTGCGCGCGCCATAGTGGCCCGGCTCGACGCTCCCGCCGCCCTCGATCAGGGTCACGTTCGACTCCCCGAGGTCCGCCGAGCCGCCGACCAGATGCGGGACTGCGCCCGCCGCCCACTGCAGCGCGCGGCCCGAGGCCTTGCGGGTCGCCACCACTGCGCCGTCGGGGTTGAAGCGCGGAGGATCGGCGTCCCATCCGTCGGGCAGCCCGCCCTCGACCATCCGCTCGAACTCGCTCCACAGCTCGGGATGGGCCTCGCGGTAGGCCTCGGCCCGCTCGCGCCACTCGCCCTCGAGCTCGGCCCCGCGCTCGAGGCCCGCGGCGTAGCGCTCGCGGACCTCGCCGGGCACGTGGAAGGGCTCCTGTGAGGGCCAGCCGTAGGCCTCCTTGGTCAGGCGGACCTCCTCCTCCCCCAGCGGTGCGCCGTGCGCGGCGGAGGTGTCCTGCTTGGTCGGGGCGCCCGGGGCGATGTGCGTGCGCACGATGACGAGCGAGGGCCGGTCGGCCTCGGCCATGGCCTCCCGCGCGGCCGCCTCGAGCGTGTCGAGGCGCAGGTCCTCGCCGACCTCGACGACCTGCCAGCCGTAGGCCTCGAAGCGCGCCGCGGTATCCTCCGAGAAGGCGAGCGAGGTGTCGCCGTCGATGGTGATGTGGTTGTCGTCGTAGAAGACGATCAGCCGGTCGAGGGCGAGGTGCCCGGCCAGCGAGCAGGCCTCGGAGGCCACACCCTCCATGAGGTCGCCGTCGCTGGCGATCACGAAGGTACGGTGGTCCACGATCTCGTGGCCCTCGCGGTTGAACCGTGCCGCCAGCATCCGCTCGGCCAGCGCGAGGCCGACCGAGCTCGAGATCCCCTGACCGAGCGGTCCCGTGGTCATCTCGATGCCGGGAGCGTCGCCGCGCTCGGGGTGCCCGGCGCACGGGCTCTCGATCTGGCGGAAGCCCTCGAGGTCCTCGAGGCTCCAGTCGTAGCCCGTCAGGTGGAGGATCGAGTACAGGAGCATCGAGGCGTGGCCGGCCGAGAGGACGAAGCGGTCGCGGTCGGGCCAGCCGGGCGCGCGCGGGTTGTGTCTCAGGACGCGGGTGAAGAGGACGTGCGCCAGCGGCGCCAGGGCCATCGGCGTGCCGGGATGGCCCGACTTCGCGCGCTCGACCGCGTCCATCGAGAGCGTGCGAATGGTGTCGACGCAGAGCTGCTCGAGCTCGCCGTCCCGCGTCTCGGTCGCCACGGCGCCACCGTCTGCGTCGATCGCCCTCGTCACGGCCGTCAGTATGGCGCGCGGGCGGCTCGGAGCGCGCGCCGGCGGCCCGGGCCCGGGCCGCGTTAGACTGCCGCGCTCATGGATCGACGTCTCGCGCTGAAGAACATCCGCACCGGCCTGATCGCCGGCACGGTCGCCCTCGTCATCCTCGCCGCCTCGTTCATCGCCGCCTTCGTCTATTGAGCGCTTCCTCCGCGAACGACCACGAGCAGCTGCGCTCGCAATCGCCGCCGGCGGCGTCGGAGGACATCCACCTTCCTCCTCCGACCTACCTGCCGATCATCGTGGCGAGCGCGGTGACGCTCGCGCTCGTGGGCGTCCTCGTCTCGACCCTCGTGTTCGTCGCGGGCATGATCGTCCTCGTGGTCGCGACGGCTATGTGGATTCGCGACGCGCGCGCGGAGATCGCCGAGCTGCCGCTCGAGCACGGCTAGGGCAGCTCGGCCGTCGGGCGCCCGTCGGCTCGTCGCCGCGCGCGTAGATCCGTTGCGCCGTCCTTTCCGTACACAGGGCATGAACAGTCGGCCGGCCACCCTCGAGCGTCGCCGGAGCCTCTATCGGGAGGCCGCCGAGATCATCGACCACGAGTACGACCGCGAGCTCGAGCTCGAGGACGTCGCCCGCCGGATCGCCACCTCCCGCCGCCAGCTTCAGCGCGCCTTTGCCGAGGCCGGCGGCACCAGCTTTCGCTCACACCTCGCCGCGGTGCGCATGAGCCGAGCTCTCGAGCTCCTGCGAGCAGGGACCGTTCCGGTGCGCGAGGTCGCCCAGACCGTCGGCTACCGCCAGCCCGCGCAGTTCGCCAAGGCCTTCCGTCGCCATCACGGTGCCTCTCCGTCGGCCTTCCGGCGCCTGAACGGCGCGGCGGGAGCACCGCAGCCTCTGGCCGCCTAGACGCTCCGCGCCGCCGGCGTAGCACCGACTCGCGCGTCGACCCTCCGACGGGCGCGTCATTTACACTCCCGGACCGCCATGGCCGAGGACGAGACCGAAACCGGCGCACGCGGGCGCCCCGAGGATCGGGCGGCCCCCGGCCCGGGCCGTGGCCACCCGATCGGACGGATGTTCCTGATCGGAACGATCGCCTCGGTAATCGGGGTCGTGCTCGTCCTGCTCATCGACTGGTTCCCGGTCGGGGCCTCGGCCGCCGCCGACGACGTCGACCTGCTCTACGACGTGACGCTCATCGTCGCCGTCCCGATCTTCGTCCTGGTCATGGCGGTGGCGATCTACAGCGTCGTGCGCTTCCGGGCCCGTCCCGGCGACACCCGCGACGGCGCGCCGATCCACGGCAACGCGCGGCTCGAGGTCATCTGGGTCGCCGTCCCCACGCTCATCGTCAGCGTCCTGGCCGCCTACTCGTGGATCGTGCTCGACGAGATCGAAGCGCGTGAGCCCGACTCGCTGCAGGTCAGCGTCCGCGCTCAGCAGTTCGCCTGGGCCTTCCAGTACCCGCAGGCCGGCGGGCGGCCGATCGAGTCGGAGGAGCTCGTGGTGCCCGAGGGCCGGCAGGTGAACTTCAGCATCAGCGCGGTCGACGTCATCCACTCCTTCTGGATCCCCGCCTTTCGGATCAAGCAGGACGCGGTGCCCGGCATCGAGACCGAGACGCGCGCCGTCCCGATCCGCGCCGGGCGCTACGACGTCGTCTGCACCGAGCTCTGCGGATCCGGTCACTCCACCATGCGCCAGAACGTTCGCGTGCTGCCGCCCCCGGAGTTCGATCGCTGGCTGGCCGCCCAGCGCGGCGCCGCCGGCGCCTCTCAGGGAGCGGCGGCACGGACCGAGGCCGGAGTCCCGACGGGCGCGCGCACGGCCCTCCGTGTCGCAGCGCACAGGTAAGATGGCGCCCGCGATGGCAGGTACGCGCTCATGACGACGATCGGCCGGTTCAGGGCGCCGGGTTGGTGGCGAGCGCTGCTCTACATGCCGATCGGCGTGGCCCTCAGCATCGGACTCGTGGCCGGCATCCGCGCGCTGATCGGCAAGCCCGAGATCTTCAACGGCAGCGCGATCACCACGGTTGCCCTGCTGATCGTCCCGTTTGCCTTCCTGATCGGGATCGGCTGCTTCGACTACTGGTTCCGCTGGGCCTCAGGCGCCCCCACGGTCCCCGAGGACCACTCCGGCCACGGCGCCGACTCGTGGCGCGACTACTTCCGGGTCAACACCGATCACAAGGTGATCGGCATCCAGTACATCTGCACCACTTTCGTCTTCTTCATCCTCGGCGGGCTGATGGCGATGCTCATCAGGATGGAGCTGCTCGCCCCCGGGCGCCAGCTCGTGGACCCGAACACCTACAACAGCCTGTTCTCGGTCCACGCCTCGCTGATGATCTTCCTGTTCATCATCCCGGTCTTCGCGGGGATCGCCAACTACGTCATCCCGCTGATGATCGGCGCGCCGGACATGGCCTTCCCACGCCTCAACGCACTGTCGTTCTGGCTCCTGCCGATCGCCGGCGTGATGATGATGGCCAGCTATCTCGCACCGGGCGGCGCCTTCGCCACCGGCTGGACGGCTTACGCGCCGCTCTCCACCGAGCTGCCGCTCGGCCAGAACTTCTTCACCATCGCCGTCCAGTTCGCGGGGGCCTCCTCGATCGCCACCGCGCTCAACTTCCTGGTGACGATCATCACCATGCGCGCGCCCGGCATGACCTTCTTCCGCATGCCACTGCTGGTTTGGGCCAACTTCTCGACCTCGCTGCTGGTGGTCATCGCCACGCCGTTCATCGCCGGCTCGCAGTTCATGGTCCTGCTCGACCG
>CADCVU010000150.1 GCA_902806245.1 uncultured Solirubrobacterales bacterium | reverse complement strand
TGTTGCCACCGACGTCCCTTTGCGGGAAAGTGGCTTTCACTATCTGCTAAGGAGAAATGGCAATTTGCAGGGCCTCTCGACATGGGCCGGGCAGGATTCGAACCTGCGACCGACGGATTATGAGTCCGCTGCTCTGACCGCTGAGCTACCGGCCCACTCGCGCGGCGACGCTACCACCGCGTCTCGCCATCTCTAGAAGTAGTCTGGGCGCGCTCCATCGTCCGCCGCACCTGTCCGCGGGCGCGACCATACCCACGTCCGAACCGCTGAAGGAGAACCACCAATGGCCGACCGCGCCGCCCTCGTCACCGGAGGCTCGAGCGGGATCGGGCTCGCCATCGCCCGCGCGCTCGCCGAGGACGGGTACGGCGTGACCCTGTCGGCCCGTACGCCCGACAAGCTCGAGGAGGCGGCCAAGGGGCTGACAGACGCCGGCCTCGACGTCCACGCCGTGCCCGCGAACATGTCCGAGGAGGACGGCATCAAGTCGCTGGCCGCGGCGCATCAGAAGCACTACGGCCGCCTCGACGTGCTCGTCAACAACGCGGGGATCGGGATCGGTGGCGAGATCGCCGAGGCCGAGACCAAGAAGCTCGACCTCCAGCTCGAGGTCAACCTGCGCGGTGTCTACCTCATGTCGCGCGAGGTCATCCCCGCCCTGAAGGAGGCCGGGCGCGAGACCAACAAGGCGCTGATCGTCAACATCTCCTCGATCGCCGGCAAGTACGGCCAGCCCTGGCTCGCCGCCTACTCGGCGACCAAGGCCGCCGTCGTCGCCCTCTCCCAGGCGATGCAGGGCGAGCTCGCGAACGACGGGGTCCAGGTGACAGCGTTCTGCCCCGGCTTCGTGGCCACGGCCATGACCGACTGGGTCGAGGGCGTGGCCAAGGAGGAGATGATCCAGCCGGAGGACCTCGCGGAGGCGGTGCGCTTCCTGCTGGTCACCTCGCCCGCGTGCATCGTCCCGGAGATCCAGTTCGTGCGTCCGGGCGACCGGATGTAGGCGCGGGCGCGCGAGCGCCCGCCCGCGAGCGATCGCTTTCGCGCGCGCGCCAACCGGGCGAGCGAGCACCACGTTTCGTGCGTCGGCGCACCGGGGAGTCTCGGGGATAACTCGAGCGGGGGGACTTTCCGTGAAGCGCACACTCTCGGCGGCAGCCGTCGCCATCTCTGTAGCTCTGGCCATCCCCGGCGCCGCGACGGCGTCGCATCAGGGCAACGCCGGACCGCCTCAGGACTTCGCCGTCGGTGGCGGCTTCACGGGCAGCGAGTCGAACGATCCGATGGGCGCCCAGCACGTCGGCTTCGCCGCGCACGGCGGACCGACGACCTTCGATCTCCTGACCGGCTTCGGCGGCGACCCGGTTACCGGGAACTTCCGGGCGGGCGGGGAGTTCCTCGACCCTCCCGGCGGTAACAACGAGGTGGGCGAGTTCCAGCAGGTGGGTCCGATTACCTGCCTGGTCGTGCAGGGCAACACCGCCCGACTCGTCTATCCCATCAAGCAGGGTAGGCCCGACGCCAACGAGGCCAGCGAGGTCCTGATCTTCCTCGAGGATAACGGCCGGCCTGAAGGTGGTCAGCCGCGCGACGAGATCGGCTTCGCCGTCCTGCCCGACGAGACGCCCGACTCCGATCCGCCCTCAGAGCAGGACCAGGAGTGCGTCGCGCCGGTTCCGGCGCCGATGTCGACCCTGACCAGGGGCAACTTCACGGTTCACGACGCTCCCTGAGCGCTCGCCGCGAGGGCGAAGGAGACGAGGACCTCAGACCCGGGCAGGGGCGCGCTCCGACTCCTCCCGGGGCGCTGACGAGCCGGCCTCGCCCGCGGCCACGAGGGCATCCCGGTAGTCGTCGTAGCGGCGAAAGACGCCGAGCCAGGCCAGCCCGGCGGGGACGCGCAGCTTCGCCGTGCGGTCGGCGCGCCGTGGTTCGTCGGCATCGTGGCCGAGGCTCTCCGCGAGCATCGTCTCCAGGGCGCGCCGGTCGATCTCGTCGACCGCTCGCGGCTCCCCGGTCCTCGTGCCGGTGTAGCGGTCCCACACGCCCGCGAAGGTGGAGGCGCCGGTCGAGCCGTCGTGCGTGCGTCCGCCGCGGCGGTGGGCGGCGAGGAGCGGACAGACCCCTCCCCCTTCCCCCACGTGGCCACCGGCGATGATCCGAGTCGCGGGGCAGCGAAGCGCCGCGAGCATGGCGAGCCGCGTTCTCGGCGAGAGCTCGTCGACCCGGTTCGGAGCTCTCGGGCGGGCTTGGCAGACGGCGTGGGCATGGCAGATCTCGCGGGTAGTGGCGTACGATCTCGAGCGTTGGTCCGGCTCCCCAGCGGCCGGGTCCGACCTCGATCGAGACCCGTTCCGGATATTAAGGGGTGTTAAGATGCGACTAGGACTCCACGTCGGCTACTGGGGGCTCGGACTTGAGGCCCGCGAGCAGCTCGCGCTGGTCCGCGAGGCCGAGGAGCTCGGCTTCGACTCGGTGTGGGCCGCGGAGGCCTACGGCTCCGACGCCGCGACCGTCCTGTCGTGGCTGGCCACGAACACCGAGCGCATTAGGATCGGCTCGGCCATCTTCCAGATCCCCGGCCGCTCACCCGCGATGTGCGCGATGACCGCCGCGACCCTCGACAACATCTCGAACGGGCGCATGATCCTCGGCATCGGGGCGTCGGGTCCGCAGGTGGCCGAGGGCTGGCACGGCCAGCGCTTCGGAAAGCAGATCCAGCGCACGCGCGAGTACATCGGCATCGTCCGCAAGGCCCTCGCGCGCGAGCGGCTGGAGTACGACGGCGAGATCTTCACGCTGCCGCTGCCCGACGGCCCGGGCAAGGCGCTGAAGTTGACCATCGGCCCCGTGCAGGAGCGCCTGCCGATCTACCTGGCGGCGATCGGCCCGAACAACACGCGCCTGGCCGGCGAGGTGGCCGACGGGTGGATGCCGTTCCTGTTCAAGCCCGAGGAGACCGGCGAGTTCCGCTCGCTGCTGACCGAGGGCGCCGAGCGCGGCGGGCACGAGCTGGCCGAGGACTTCGACATCGCGCCCAACGTCAACGTCTCGGTCGACGACGACGTCGACCGCGCCCGCGACGCCATGCGCCCGCTGCTGGCGCTGTACGTCGGCGGCATGGGCTCGCGCGAGAAGAACTTCTACAACCAGCTCGTGCAGCGCTACGGCTTCGAGGACGCCGCGCGCGAGGTCCAGGACCTCTACCTCGAGGGCAAGCGCGACGAGGCCGCGGCGGCCCTCCCGACCGAGCTGATCGACCAGGTGACGCTGTGCGGGCCCGAGGGCCAGATCCGCGAGCGGCTCGCCGCCTACGCCGACGCGGGGATCGGGACGCTGATCGCCACGCCGCTGGCCATGGACGTGGAGGGACGCTCTCGGACCATGCGCGCGCTGGCCGACTTCCTGTAGGGCACTCGACCGACGTCGTGCCCGGTCGCTTCCTGATCACCGCGTTCGGCGACCCCGGCCACGCCTTTCCGGCCATGGCGCTGGGGCGCGAACTCGTGGCGCGCGGACACGAGGTCCTGCTCGAGACCTACAGCCGCTGGGGCGAGTACGCCGAGGCCGAGGGGATGGCGTTCGCCGCCGCGCCCGACTACCGGGTCGGCACCCGGCTCCCGGACCTGAAGCCCTACCAGGCGGCGGTCCGCGCTGCGGCGGAGACGCGGCTCGTGATCCGCGACTTCGATCCCGACCTGGTCGTCGTCGACATCCTCACGGTGGCCGGGTCGCTCGCGGCAGAGCTCGAGGACCGGCCCTGGGTATCACTGGTACCACACCTGTTCCCGATCGCCACGCCGGGAGCGCCGCTGTACTCGACGGGCGCGCGACCGGCGCGGACCGGGGCCGGGCGCGCACTCTGGAGCGCGTTCGATCCGCTCGTGCGCCGGGGGCTCGAGCAGGGCCGCGATCAGCTCAACGGGGCCCGCGAGCGGGTGGGTCTGGCGCCGATGTCCGACCTCCACGGCGGGTTGTCACGGCGGCTGTCGATCGTCGCCACCTTCCCCGAGCTCGAGGCGTGGCGGGCGCTCCCCGACTGGGCCCGGGTGAGTGGCCCGCTGATCTGGGAGCGACCGGCGGAGGACGACGCCCGCTCTGCGCCGCCGGGGGACCGGCCGCTGGTCCTGATCGCCCCGAGCACCTCGCAGGATCCCGAGCACCGCCTGCTGCGGGCCTCGCTCGCCGGGCTGGCCGAAGAGCCGGTGCGGGTGCTGGCGGCGACGAACGGGCGGCCGCTGCCAGGCGTGCGGGTGCCGGCGAACGCGCGGATCGTGGAGTGGCCGTCCTACCGGCGGACGATGCCGGAGTGCGCGGCGGTCATCTGCCACGGCGGCCACGGGACGGTGGCCCAGGCGCTGAGCGCCGGCGTGCCGGTGCTCTGCTCGCCGGCGGGCGGCGACATGGCGGAGAACGCGGCGCGGGCGGCGTGGGCCGGCGTGGGCGTGTCCCTGCCGCGGCGGCTGTCGACGCCGGAGGGTCTGCGGCTGGCCCTGCGCCGCCTGCTCGCCGATTCGCGCTACTCGGCGCGGGCGCAGAGCATGGCGCGGCGCTCGCACGAGAGGGCGGGCGCGGCGGTCGCGCTCGAGGTGTCCGCCGGTGCGGGCCCCGCGCCGAGGGAAACAGCTCCCCGGGTTGGACTCGAACCAACAACCTAGCGGTTAACAGCCGCTCGCTCTGCCAATTGAGCTACCGGGGAATGGCGGTCCGGCGCCTGCGCGCCGCGAGGGCGGCGACCGAGCGGGGGATGGAGCTGCGCGTGGTGGCGCTGCCCGCCGGCAGCGATCCGGCCGAGCTGGTGGTCGCACAGGGCGCCGCGGCGTTCGAGCGGCTGC
>CADCVU010000149.1 GCA_902806245.1 uncultured Solirubrobacterales bacterium | reverse complement strand
GGCGACCGCGCCCAGCGCGAACGGCCCCGCCATCCCCGCCACGGTGACCAGCGCCACGCCCGGCAGTGCGTAGCGGGCCTCACCCGAGAAGCCGAGCTGGCTCATCGCCGCCACCAGCAGCGTCCAGGCCACGCCGCCGGCGGCGACGAGGACGGCATCGCGTACCGCTTCGCGAACCCTCGTGCGCCCGGCGGCCACCGCAGCGAGCACTCCGACTCCAGCCAGCGCGATCGGCGGGGCAAGCCATACCGCCGCCCCGAGCGTCGCCAGGGCCGGGTGCGCGGCCAGGGCGGGCGCTCCCGGGTTCGGGACGAGCGCCCGCCCGGCCGAGCGCAAGAGCTCACCCGAGCCGAGCAGCTCGGGCCCGAACCACAGGCCGGGCACCGCCAATCCCGCGAGCACCGCCGGGCCGAGGGCCGCCCGATCGCGGCGGATCCAGCCGACGCCGAGCACGGCGAGGAACGGCCACACCTCGACCCGCAACAGCGCCGCGAGGACCCCGAGCGCGAACGCCGGCCGCAGACGCCCGTCGAGCCCGTAGCCGACCGCGAGCAGGATGAGCGCGACCAGCGCGCCCTCGCTCAGCCCGACCGCGGCGTTCTCGATCCACCCCGGAACGAGCAGCAGCGCGAGCGCCGCGAGCGCCCCGGCCGTCCTCGACCCGCCGGCGAGCCGCCGCCCGAGCCCAAAGGCGAGCGCCGTCGCCAGGATCGCTCCCGTCCGCGCGATCACCAGCCAGGCCTCCGGTGCGTGGGCCTCCGACATCGCCGCGAGCGCCGTGGTGACCAGCACCGGCAGCGGCTTCCACGCGGGGCCCTCGCTCGTGCTCAGGTCTAGATCGGCGACCTCGCGTCCCCACACGAGCCACGACCACGGGTCGTAGCCCGGGGCGGAGGGCAGAGCCAGCGAAGCGGCGGCGAGGAGCGCCGAAGCGGTCGCGAGCGCGACCAGAGGCGGACCTCGGCGGCGATCGGTGTCTCGGCCGACCGCACTCGAAGTGAGAGTCGGAACCGCTTCGGGGGCGGTACCGCCCTTGACCCTGCCCGGCTCCACGGCCGCCATCTAACGCGATCCGGCCTCGGCCGGTGGTCAGCCGCGGCGCCAACCGATCCGCGCGCCGGCTATCCGTGCCCGACGGCCACGCCCACCGCGACGACCACGAGGCCGCCGACGGTCACCTGCACGAGCGAGCCGGTGAGCGAGACGCGCAGGAATCGCTTGCGCACAAAGGCGATGAGCACGAGCTCGCACGCCACGACGGCGTAGGCCAGCCTGAGTGCCTGGTCGACGTCGCCGATCAGGAAGGGCAGCGTGTGCGCCGCGCCGCCGAGGAAGGTGGCGAGGCCGGTGATGAACCCGCGGGGCAGGGAGCTCTCGCGCCCGGTCAGCGTCCCGTCGTCCGAGAGCCCCTCGGACATGCCCATGCTGATCGCCGCGCCGAGGGCGGCGGCGAGCCCGACGAGCAGCGCGGCTCGCGATCCGGCGATGTAGGCGGTGGCGAAGATCGGTGCGAGCGTGGAGATCGTCCCGTCGATCAGCCCGTTGAGCGCGGGCTGGATGACCTGAAGCAGGCGCTCCCGCTCGCCGGCCACCCGCCAGCGCTGCAACGCTCGTGTTAGGCTACCCTTACGATCGTGCTGCGAACCTGCAACCTTCACGTTTCACGATCGTAGCGACGAGCGACGCCGCGCGGCCGGACGGCGCTCCGCGCACGACGGCGTCGGAGCTCGACGATGCTCTCCTGGCGGCCGGACGGCGTGCGGTCGAGCGCCACGGGGTCGCCCGCGCCACCCTCGAGCGCATCGCCGAGGAGGCCGGGTTGTCGCGGGTCACGCTCTACCGACGCGGGGTGACCCGCGAGGCGGTCCTGAGCGCCCTGGCCGGCGGAATCTTCGACGACCATCGCCGAGCTCTGTGGCCGGCCCTGACCGCTCGGGGCACGGGTGCCGAGCGTCTGCGCCGCGCCCTCGCGGCGCTCTGCGACGTCGGCGAGGAGAACCTCGGAGTGCTCCTGGCCCTCGGCGAGCGAGTCGGCGCCGGCCTCGGCGAGCCGCCTGCGGCCGGCGAGTCCGCCGCCCGCCAGGCCTTCGCCGAGCCGCTCGAGCGGCTTCTGCGCGACGGCGCCGCCGACGGCTCGCTGCGCGAGACCGACCCGCGCGAGACCGCGACGGCGCTCCTCAACCTGACGACGTGGACCTACGTGCACCTGCGCGGAGGCTCGCGCTGGAGCGCCCGGCGCGCGCGCCGGGCCACCCTCGAGCTGGCCGTGCGCGGCGTGGCCGCGACCGCGGAGGCCGCTCCCGGTGGGCTCGGCACCGCCGCCCGTCGGTGAGTCCCTCCGCCACCGACATGATCGAGCGGCTCTCGCTCGAGCCGCACCCCGAGGGAGGGCACTTCCGCGAGACCTTCCGCCACCTCCCCGCCGACGGTGGCCGCGGGGCCATGACCTCGATCCTGTACCTCCTGCGCGACGGTGAGACCTCGGCCTGGCACCGCGTCGACGCCGCCGAGGTCTGGCACTTCCACGCCGGTGCGGCGCTCGTGCTCGCGATCGCCGCGGACGGGCACACGGTGACGAGCCGTCGCCTCGGGACGGACCTCGCCGCCGGCGAGCTGCCGCAGATCGTCGTGCCCGCGAACGCGTGGCAGTCGGCCCGCAGCACGGGCCCGTGGACCCTGGTCGGCGCCACCGTCGGACCGGCCTTCGACCCAGCCGGATTCGAGCTCGCGCCGAGCGGCTGGAAACCCGGCGCCTGAACCCCTTCCCGGTCGCTCCTCGCCGCCTGCACTCTCGCTAGACTCGGCGGTGGATTTCCGACCCCGTAGCGAGGACTTCACACGATGGCCACAGCCGAGACCAAGCCCCGCATCGCCAAGCCGAGCGCGATCGAGGAAGACGAGCAGGGTCAGCTGATCGCGCGCAAGGGGATCTCGCGTGAGGTCATCGACGAGCTGTCGCGGATCAAGGAGGAGCCGGAGTGGATGCGGGCCAAGCGCCTGCGCGCGCTCGAGATCTACGAGCGCAAGCCGGTCCCGACCTGGGGCGTGGACCTCTCGGGGCTCAACCTCGACGAGCTCGTCCTCTACTCCCCGCCGACCGCCGGGCGGTTCGACTCGTGGGACGACGTCCCCGAGGACATGAAGAAGACCTACGAGGACCTAGGGATCCCCCAGGCCGAGCGCGAGCATCTCGCCGGCGTGGTCGGCGTGTGGCGCCAGGAGCCGGTCTACGAGGGCCTCAAGGAGGAGTACGCCAAGCAGGGGATCATCTTCTGCTCGATGGAGTCGGCGGTCCGGGACTACCCCGAGCTCGTCGAGCCGTACTTCATGACCAAGTGCGTCCCGCCGCAGGACAACAAGTTCTCGGCCCTGCACGGCGCGGTGTGGTCGGGCGGCGCCTTCCTCTACGTCCCCAAGGGCGTCAAGGTCGACCTGCCGCTGCAGGCCTACTTCCGCATGGAGGGCGCCGGCGAGGGCACCTTCGAGCACACCCTGATCGTCGCCGACGAGGGCTCCGACGTGCACTACATCGAGGGCTGCACCG
This sequence comes from uncultured Solirubrobacterales bacterium, assembly GCA_902806245.1. GTDB lineage: Bacteria > Actinomycetota > Thermoleophilia > Solirubrobacterales > Thermoleophilaceae > JACCUC01. Next base: position 1,429 of record CADCVU010000149.1, on the reverse strand, counting down.
CGCAGACCTACTCGGTCAACTCGATGCACTCCGCCGTGGTCGAGATCTTCGTCAAGGAGGGCGCCAAGGCGCGGTACACGACCGTCCAGAACTGGTCGAAGGACGTCTACAACCTCAACACCAAGCGCGCGATCGTCGAGGCCAACGGCACCGTCGAGTGGGTCGGCGGCTCGATGGGCGCCAAGTTCGTGATGCTCTACCCCGGCTCGTTCCTCATGGGCGAGGGCGCGCGCGCCGACCACCTGAACGTCGGGGTCGCCTCGGGCGAGGTGTGGAAGGACACCGGGGCCAAGGTCCTGCACCTCGCGCCGAACACCACCTCCAACATCCTCGCCAAGTCGATCTCCAAGGACGGCGGGGTCATGGGCTACCGCGGCCTCGTGCGCATGGGCCCGAACTCGCAGGGCTCGAAGGCGCGCGTGCAGTGCGACGGGCTGATGATGGACCCGGAGTCGCGCTCGGACACCTGGCCCGACATCCAGATCCAGAACCCGCACACCACGGTGGCCCACGAGGCCGTCGTCGGCAAGATCTCCGACGAGCAGCTCTTCTACCTCCAGAGCCGTGGGCTGACCGAGGAGGAGGCCGCCTCGATGATCGTCAACGGCTTCATCGAGCCGGTGACCAAGGAGCTGCCGATGGAGTACGCGGTCGAGCTGAACCGCCTGATCCAGCTCGAGATGGAGGGGTCGATCGGCTAGGAGGGCGCGGTCGCCGGCCACGCTCGACCGTCCTGCTGAAATGTAGATGTGACGCTCGCGCCCGATCCGCCGGTATCGCGGGTCGCCGCGGTCGCTGAGCCCGACGCGCTGGTCATCGGCGCGGGTCCCGCGGGACTCGCCGCGGCGGCCATGCTCGGGAAGGCCGGCCTGAGCTGCGTGGTCGTGGATCGATCGCCCCAGATCGGCCAGAGCTGGCGCGACCGCTACGAGCGCCTGCGGCTCAACTCGGTGCGGTGGATGTCGGGGCTGCCCGGCTATCCGATCGAGCGCGCCCTCGGCCGGTGGGTGACCCGCGACGACTACGTCGCCTACCTCGAGCGCTACGCGGAGCGCTACGCGATCGACGTGGCGAGCGAGACCCGCGTCGAGCGGATCGACCGCGAGGGAGACCGCTGGCGCCTGCAGACGAGCGCCGGCGACCTGCACGCGCCGATCGTGGTGGTGGCCACGGGCTGGGACAACGTCCCGAAGACGCCGCCCTGGCCCGGCTCCGACGACTTTGGGGGGGAGCTGCTGCACGCCTCCGCCTACCGCGACGCCGCGCCCTTTCGCGGTCGCGACGTGCTCGTGGCGGGGATCGGGTCATCCGGCGGGGAGATCGCCGTCGACCTGCTCGAGGGCGGCGCGGCTCGTGTGGCGCTCGCCTGCCGAACGCCGCCGAACATCTTTCCCCGTCAGTGGCTCGGGTTCCCGATCAGCGCCGCGGC
>CADCVU010000148.1 GCA_902806245.1 uncultured Solirubrobacterales bacterium | reverse complement strand
GATACGCTGGCGGTTGGCCCGACCGACGACGAGAAGATCTCGCGGATCACTCTGACCGTCGACGGCGCGCGTCACCCGATCGACCAGGTGACCAAGCAGCTGCACAAGCTGGTCAACGTGCTCAAGATCCGCGACCTGGAGCCGGGCGAGACGGCGGCGCGCGAGCTCGCACTGTTCAAGCTCGCCGCCGAGGGCGAGGCGCGCGGCCAGATCATGCAGTTTGCCGAGATCTTTCGCGGCAACGTGATCGACGTCTCGAAGCGATCGCTGACCGTGGAGGTGACCGGAACGGACGACAAGATCGAGGCCTTCGAGGAGCTCGTGCGCCCGTTCGGCCTGATCGAGATGGTCAGGACGGGGGAGATCGCCGTGGCGCGGGGGCGGACGACGACGTAGTCAGCCGCCCATGGCCGCCTAGACTGGGAGCGGATGGCGGTTCCGCGAGCACCCGCGCAGGGCCCGCGATCCGTGGCGCGTCCGGCGGGAGGAAGGCTCCTGCTGCCGCACGCGGCCGGGGCGGCGCTGGCTCGGCGTGTCGACCGCGCCCTACAGCGAGCTCGTCGCGAGCGCCGGCCGGTCATCGCCAGCGTCTGCGTGGCGATTCATCCCGCCCTCGACGCGTCGGCGGCGGTCCTGCGGGCTCGGCGCTCCGACGACGCCTTCTTCTGTCTCGAGCAGCCCGAGCGGGGCGGGTTCGCCCTGGCCACCCTCGGCGCGGCGACGACGATCGAGACCAGCGGGGCTCGCCGCTTCGAGGACGCGGCGGCGCGGTCCCGCGCGCTCGGCAGCGACGCCGAGCGCGACGATCCGGCGGACGATCCCGAGGCGCCGCCCGGCTCGGGGCCGGTGTTCGTCGGGGGGTTTGCCTTCGCACCCGACGGCGGGGCGACTCCCGAGTGGTCGTCGCTCGCCCCCGCGCAGATGGTCCTTCCCGAGCTGGCGCTCGCCCGCTGCGAGAGCGAGGCGCGGGTCACGCTGACCGCCGTGGTCGAGGGCGACGAGGCGCCGCAGGCCGTCGTCGAGCGTCTCGAGCGGCGGCTGGCCTCGCTCGATCTCGCCGCGGAGATGCCGCTCTTCGACCCCGACCCGGTGGTCAGCGCTCGGATCTCCGGAGCGGCGCCGCCCGAGCACTACGAGGGCGCGGTCGCCCGCGCGGTCGAGCGTATCCGTGCCGGCGAGCTCGAGAAGGTCGTGCTCGCGCGGGAGGTCCGCGTGCACGGGCCGCGCGACCACGACCCGGCGGCGCTCTTCGATGGCCTGCGCACGGCGTTTCCGAGTTGCTACTGCTACCTGGTCGGAACGCCGGAGCTGACCTTCATCGGCGCGAGTCCCGAGCTGCTCGTACGCCGCGAGGGCGCGCGGGTCCAGACCGTCGCTCTCGCCGGCACGACCCGGCGCAGCGCCGACCCGTCGGTCGACCGCCACCTCGGCGAGCAGCTCCTCTCGAGCGCCAAGAACCGCTCCGAGCAGTCGATCGTCACGCGGCGGATCGAGCAGCGCCTCGGGCGGGTCAGCGTCTGGGTCACGCCCGCCGACGAGCCGGTGCTCGTCAGGGTCCAGAACGTGCAGCACCTGGCCACCCCGATCCGGGCCCAGCTGGCCGAGCCGCTGTCGACGCTCGAGCTGGCGGGCCTGTTGCATCCCACGCCGGCCGTGGGCGGCGAGCCCTGGCGGCGGGCGCAGGCGCTCATCCCCGAGCTCGAGGGCCTCGACCGCGGCTGGTACGCGGGCCCGGTCGGGTGGACGGACCTCGAGGAGGACGGCGAGCTGTGCGTGGCGCTGCGCTGCGGGCTGCTACGCGGGAAAGTGGCGCACCTCTACGCGGGCGACGGCATCGTGCGCGACTCCGTCCCGGCCGAGGAGCTGGCGGAGACCGAGGCCAAGCTCGGGGCGCTGCTTCCGCTGCTGAGCTGAGCCGCCGCGCCGCGCGCGGTCAGGCGGCGCCGGCGTCTAGCTCGCGAGCGAGGCTCGCGAAGAGCTCACGGTGGAGCTCGACGTTGCGCGCGCGATCGGTCCGGACCTCGATCAGGCCCGGCGTGCCGACCGCCGCGCGCAGCTCCTCGGGCGTCGCGGCAAGCGTGTGGCGCACCCCGCAGCCGTGGGCGAGACGGCCGAGGTCGATGCCGCTCGGCGTGGCCACGAGTCGCTCGTAGGCGGCGCTCTCGGCGTGGTCGGCGACCCGCAGGAAGTCGAAGATCCCGCCGCCGCCGTTGTTGACGCAGACGATGGTCAGCTCGAGACCGAGGCGTCGCGCGGCGAGCAGGGCGCCGACGTCGTGCAGGAGCGCGAGCTCGCCGATCAGCAGGTACGCGTGCCCGTCGGCCGCGGCAGCCGCCCCGAGGGCCGAGGAGACCACCCCGTCGATTCCGTTCGCCCCGCGGTTGGAGGCGAATCGGATCGCCTGGTCGGTCGCAGGGAAGAAGCTCTCGACGTCGCGGATCGGCATCGACGAGCTGATCCAGACGAGCGAGCCGGCGGGCAGGGCATCGGCGAGGGCGGCGTACATCTTCGGTTCGAAGGGGTCGGGCTGGGCGGCCAGCGCGGGCCCTACGAGCGCGTCGGCGCGGCGCCAGGACTCGACCCAGGCACGGTCGCGCGGAGGCGTGTCGGCGAGCGCGGCCACGAGGGAGCGGGCGAGGGGCGCCCCTTCCGCGACGATCACCCGGTCGGCCGCCCGCGTCGGCTCGTGCCACGCGGCGTGCGGGTCGACGACGATCTGCCGGGGTTCGGCGAGCCAGGTGCGCAGCGGCTTCGAGGTCGGCGTGTCGCCGAAGCGCAGGACGACCTCCGGCCGGTGGGCGGCGGTCCAGCCCGGCGCTCGCAGGAGCGCGTCGTAGTGAGCGACGACGTGGTCGCGGCGGTGCGGACCGCAGCGGGTACCGGAAGTGGGCTCGGCGAGCAGCGGCCAGCCGAGCGCCACCGCGAGCGCCGCGGCGTGCTCGGCGAGGTCCTCGCGGGTCGGCCCACAGACGATTGCCCCGCGCGGGGCGGCCGCGAGCGCGCGCGCCAGCTCCGCGATCTCATGCGCGCTCGCGGACGGCGGAGCCTCGTCGACCCGTACCCACGGAGACCCGTCGCGGCGCCCTCGCCAGAGCTCCGGATCGAGCTCCTCCCGCGTCGGCGCCAGCGGCTCGCGCAGCGGCAGGTTGAGGTGGACGACGCCCGGTCGACCGCCGCCCGCCGTCGCCCAGGCGCGGCAGGCCAGGGCGCGGTGGTGCACCGCACTCTCGCGCCCGGACTGGAGGTTGCCGACCTCGACGAACCACTTGGCCGCCGATCCGTAGAGCTTGACCTGGTCGATCGACTGACCGGCGCCGACCTCTCGCAGCTCGGGCGGGCGGTCGGCGGTGAGGACGATCAGGGGCACGCGCGACTCGTGGGCCTCGACGATCGCCGGCAGGAAGTTGGCCGCGGCGGTCCCGGAGGTGCAAGTGAGCACGACCGGCCGCCCGGTCGTCTTGGCGACGCCGAGCGCCAGGAAGCCGGCCGAGCGCTCGTCGAGCACCGACAACGTGCGGATCCGCTCCTCCGCGGCCAGCGAGAGCAGGATCGGCGCGTTGCGCGAGCCGGGGCAGGCGACGGCGTGCTCGACTCCGCAGCGGGCGAGCTCGTCCAGCATCGCCTCGATCGGCGCGTAGGTGCGGTTGATCGCTCTCACGGGTCGAGGGGGATCATGGCCGCATGGCGATCGACCCAGCCGAGGCGGACGTCGTGCTCGTGCCCGGCTTCATGCAGGGTCCGTCGTCGTGGGAGCCAGTGCTCGAACACATCGCGCGACGCTACCGCGCCCACGCGATCGAGCACCGCATGCACGACTTCGAGGGGCGCCTGGCCGAGATCGAGGCCGTGGCGCGGCGGGGCGCGGCGCTTGTCGGCTACTCGTTGGGCGGCCGGCTGGCGCTGCACGCCGGTCTGCGAGCCGCAGACGATCCCGGTCGCTTCGGCGCACTGGTCATCCTCGGAGCGACTCCGGGGATCGAGGATCCCGAGGAGCGGACGCGGCGGCGCGAGGCCGACGAGGAGCTCGCGACGTGGATCGAGTTGAGCTCGATCGAGGAGGTCGTGAGTCGCTGGGAGCGCATCCCGGCGCTGGCCGGCCAGAGCTCCGCGCTCCTCGCCGCCCAGCGCGCCGACCGGCTGAGCCACGATCCGGCGCGGCTGGCCGAGTTGCTGCGCAGCGCGGGGCAGGGCGCGCTCGAGCCGGCCTGGCATCGTCTCGAGACGCTCGAGACGCCGCTCCTCGCCCTCGCCGGTGAGCGCGATCAACGCTACGCCGCCGCCGCGGAGCGCATGGCCGCGCTGGCCCGGGACGGCCGAGCGGCGGAGATCCCCGGGGCCGGGCACGCCGCCCACCTCGAGCGCCCCGAAATCTTCTCTGCCGCCCTACTCGAGTTCCTCGACCAGCACCTCGGCCAGGGCCGCATCGTCGACGGCGACGCCTAGACCCGGGCCCTCGGGCACCTCCAGCAGCCCGACCGACGGCCGCGGCAGGGCGTCGGCGAGCTCGGCGTCGAAGAGCTCGAGCGTGGCCAGCCCGCAGGCCAGCGAGATGTCCTCGGACGCGGCGAGCTGGAGCGCGGCGGCGATCCCCCACGGACCGTCGAAGGTGCTGGAGAGGAAGGGCTCGAGCCCGTGCGCGGTCGCGGCGCGGACGGTCTCGCGCGCGGCGGAGAACCCGCCGCTGGCGGCGAGCTTCACGTTGATGGCGTCGCAGGCCTCGGCTCGCGCCGCGGCCTCGACGTCGGCCGCCGAGGCCACCGACTCGTCGGCGGCGATCGGCACGCCGCCCTCTCCGCCGACGGCCCGGCGCACGGCCGCCAGCTCGGCCAGGGTGGCGCACGGCTGCTCCACGAGCTCGATGTCGTGCACCGCGAGCTCCGAAAGGCAGCGGATCGCCTCGTCCGCCGACCACGCGCCGTTGGCGTCGATGCGCAGTGCCGGCCACGGTCCGATCGCCCGCCGCACCGCGGCGACCCTCTCGCCGTCGTCGGGCAGGCCGACCTTGAGCTTGAAGCAGGAGTAGCCGGCGCGGGCGCCGCGCAGGGCGGCCGCGGCGACCTCCTCGGGCGGGCCGGCGGGCAGGGTGCGGTTGACCGCGATGGCCTCGGCGCCCGGCTCTCCGATCGAGCGACCGGCGCGGCGTGCGGCGAGATCGAGCGTCGCCATCTCCTCGGCGGCGCGGGCCTGGGGCGGCGCCTCTCCGTCGCCGTGATCCGAACCCGCGAGAGCGGCGGCGACGCGCTCCAGGGAGATCCCGTCGTAGGGCTCGAAGGGCGCGGCCTCCCCGTAACCGGCCACGCCGTCCTCCTCGATCCGCAGGAGCAGCAGCTCGCGGGCGGCGACCACGCCCTGGGAGGTGGCGAACGGCTCCCGGAAGGGGATCGACAACCGCAGGAGCGTCCGCGTCACGAGGCCAGCACCCCGGCCGCCAGCAGCAGCGAGAAGAGCGCGAGCAGCGCCCCCGAATTGCCGAGCGCCACGTTCAGCGACGGCCCGTCCACGCGGGTCAGCACGGTGCGCGCGAGCGGCACGGCGAGCGGCGCGGCGGCGAGCGAGATCAGGATCCAGGCCGAGAGGCCGCCGGCAAGCCATACTGCGACCGGGGTGAAAAAGGCGACGGCCACCACCGCCACGAACAGCCGTCGCGCGCCCTCGCGTCCGAGCTTGACCGCCAGCGTCCGCTTGCCCGCGCGGCGGTCGGTGTCGAGGTCGCGCACGTTGTTGACGATCAGGATGGCCGCGGCCAGGAGCCCGACCGGGACCGACAGGGCGATCGCCTCCCAGACGATCCGCTCGGTCTGCGCGAAGTACGAGCCCGCGACCGCGACCACCCCGAAGAACAGGAACACGAACAGCTCGCCCAACCCGTCGTAGCCGTAGGGGCGCGGGCCGCCGGTGTAGAGGACCCCGGCGAGGATCGACAGCCCGCCGACCACCGCGAGCTCCCATCCCGAGACGGCGACGAGATAGGTCCCGGCCGCGACCGCGATCGCGAAGGCGACCCAAGTGCCGACGAGCACGCGTCGGGGCGGCATCAGGCCTCCACCCGTCACCCGGACCGGACCGAGCCGGTCCTCGGTGTCGGCGCCGCGGCGGGCGTCCGAGTAGTCGTTCGACAGGTTGGTGCCGATCTGGATGAAGACGCTGCCGACCACCGCCGCGGCGAACACGAGCGCTCCGAACACACCCTCGGTCGCGGCCAGCGCCGTCCCCACCAGCACCGGCGCGATCGCCGCGGGCAGGGTGCGCGGGCGCGCGGCCACGAGCCACAGCCGCAGGGTGCTCGCCACGGCGGGCGAGCGGCGCGGCCCCGACCCCAGGCGCGCGCTCACGGGCGCCTGGGGAAGCGTCCGAAGTCGGGGGGGCGGCGCGCCATGTAGGCGTCGCGGCCCTCGCGGGCCTCTTCGCTGGCGTAGAACAGGAGGTTGGCGTCGTGGGCGAGCTGCTGGATCCCCGACAGGCCGTCCTCGGCGGCGTGGAAGCTGGCCTTGAGCAGCCGCAGGGCGAAGGGGGAGAGGGCGAGCATCTCGCGGCACCATCCCACCGTCTCCTCCTCGAGCTCCTCGAGCGGGACGACGGTGTTGACCAGGCCCATCTCGAGGGCCTCGGGGGCGGTGTACTGACGGCACAGGAACCAGATCTCCTTGGCCTTCTTGGGGCCGACGAGCTGGGCCAGCGCGCCCGCCCCGAAGCCGCCGTCGAACGAACCGACCCGTGGCCCGGTCTGGCCGAAGCGCGCATTGTCGGCGGCGATCGACAGGTCGCAGACGATGTGCAGCACGTGCCCGCCGCCGATGGCGTAGCCCGCGATCATGGCCACGATCGGCTTCGGGCAGCGGCGCATCTGGACCTGGAGGTCGGTCACGTGGAAGCGCCCGGCCCCGCGCGGCCCCGCCGAGGGGTCGGTCATGTAGCCCGAGTCGCCGCGCACGCGCTGGTCGCCGCCGGAGCAGAAGGCCAGCGGACCCTCGCCGGTGAGGACGATCACTCCGATCGAGGTGTCCTCGCGCGCGCGCTCGAGCGCGTCCGAGACCTCAACCAGCGTCTGCGGGCGAAAGGCGTTGCGGACCTCGGGCCGGTCGATGGTGATCTTTGCGATCCCCTCGGCCGTCTCGTAGCGGATGTCGCCGTAGTCCGGGCCCTCGGCGGGCGCCCGCCAGTCGACCGCGGCGCGGATCTGTGGCTCCTCCAAGGCCATAGCGGCCTACCATAGATGCCCTTGGACGACCCGGTTCGCCGCCACGCCCGCGAGCGTCCGGACGCGCTCGCCCTCCGCGCCGGCGGGCGCGAGCTCACCTACGCCGAGCTCGACGCCGAGGCCGAGAGAGTGGCGCGCGGGCTGGCCGAGACCGGTGTGGGACCGGGCTCGCGGGTGGTCACGGGCCTGCCTGGGGGCCTTGAGTTCGCCGCCCTCCTGCACGCGACCCCGCGGCTCGGGGCGGCGCTCGTGCCCCTCGCACCGAGCCTGCCCGCGCCCGAGCGCGAGCGGCTGCACGAGATCGCGGTGGCCGATACCTCGACCAGGGAGCCCTTGAGCGCCGCCGCGGCCCGGACGGCGCCGAGCAGCCGCCTCGACCTCGACGCGCCGCACACGCTGATCTTCACCTCTGGGACCACCGGCGCGCCCAAGCCGGTGACGCTTACCTACGCGAACCACCTGGCCAGCGCCCGCGCCTCGGCCGCCAACCTCGGCGTCGAGCCCGCGGATCGCTGGCTCTGCGCGCTGCCCGTCCACCACGTCGGCGGCCTGGCCATCCTCCTGCGCTCGGCGATCTACGGGACGGCTGCGATCGTGCACGAGCGCTACGGCACCGAGGCGGTCCGTGCCAGCCTCGAGTCCGGCGAGGCCACGCTCGTCTCGCTGGTCGCGACGCAGCTGCGCCGCCTGCGCGAGGCCGGGCTCGCCTGCGCACCAGCCCTGCGTGCCGCTCTGCTCGGCGGTGGACCGGTCCCGCGCGACCTGTTGGCCTGGGCGGCGGAGCGCGGGCTCCCTGTCCTCCAGACCTACGGCATGACCGAGACTGCCTCCCAGGTCGCCACGCTCTCCGCGGCGGAGGCGCTGGCCGCCGGTACGCGCGGCTCCGCCGGCCGCCCCCTCAACGGCGTCGAGCTGCGGACCAGAGGCGAGCCGGCCGAGGTCCTCGTCCGCGGGCCGATGGTCTCGCGCGGCGCCCTCGCGCCCGACGGCTGGCTGCACACCGGCGACCGCGGCACGCTCGACGACAACGGCTACCTATGGATCGAGGGACGCCTCGACGACACCATCGTCACCGGCGGCGAGAACGTGGCCGCCGCCGAGGTCGAGGAGGCGCTCGAGGTCCATCCCGCGGTGGCCGAGGCCGCGGTGGTCGGCCGACCCGATCGCAACTGGGGCGAGGCCGTCGTCGCCTACGTCGTGGCCGAGGCGCCGGGCCCGGCGCCGACGGACGCGGAGCTCGCCGTGTGGTGCCGCGCGCGCCTGGCGTCCTTCAAGGTCCCGAAGCGCTTCCACCGCCTCGCGGCGCTCCCGCGCACGGCGTCGGGCAAGGTGAAGCGTCATGCTCTGGACGAGCGCCACCGCGGCCAGGAGCCGGCGCGACGACCGGGCCGGCCTCGGCCCTGAGCGCGCCCGCGTACGGATAGGTTCCCGGCCGGCGAACACGACTCGAGGAGAACACCTTGCCCGACATCACCTACCCCCTCAACGGCCACGAGGCCCCCGGCTACCTGGCGGTGCCCGAGGCGGGCAGCGGCCCGGCCGTCGTGGTCCTCCAGGAGTGGTGGGGGCTCGAGGATCACATCAAGAGCGTCTGCGATCGCCTGGCCGGCGCCGGGTTCGTCGCGCTGGCGCCCGACCTCTATCGCGGTGAGACCACAACCGAGCCCAGCGAGGCCGAGCAGAAGATGATGGCCATGTCGATGGACCAGGCCGAGCAGGACATGCGCGCCGCCGTCGACTACCTGTCCGCCCACGAGGCCTCGCAGGGCGAGGGTGTGGGCTCGCTCGGCTTCTGCCTCGGCGGAGGACTGTCGGTCTGGGCCGCCACGGCCAACCAGAAGGTCGACGCTGTCGTCACCTACTACTACGTGATGCCCCACGGCAAGCCCGACTTCTCGAAGATCGACGCGCCCGTCCTCGGCCACTTCGGCACCGCCGACGACTTCGTCCCCGTCGACGACGCCAAGGGGCTCGAGCAGGAGCTGCGCGACGCCGGCGTCCGGGTCGAGTTCGAGTTCTACGAGGGCGACGGCCACGCGTTCTTCAACGACACCGACCGCCTCGGCACCTACGACCGGCAGGCCGCCGAGCGCTCGTGGGAGCGCAGCGTCGAGTTCCTGCGCTCGAATCTCGGCTAGGCGCCGCCGCGCCTTGACAACCCGTCGCCGCCTCACCAGGATGGGCGCCAGGGAGAGGGGCTGTCGAGGCAAGGGAGAGGGATGTACGACTACGTGATCGTCGGCGCAGGCTCGGCCGGCTGCGTGCTGGCCAACCGGCTGAGCGAGGACCCCGACGTCGAGGTGCTGCTCGTCGAGGCCGGCGGCTCCGACGCCAACGACCTGATCGACATCCCGGCCGCCTTCTCGGCGCTGTTTCGAACGGCGAGCGACTGGGATCACGCCACCGCCCCGGAGCCGCACGCCAACGGCCGGCGCATCTACCTCCCCCGCGGCAAGACCCTCGGCGGCAGCTCGTCGCTCAACGCGATGATCTACATGCGCGGCAACCCGGTCGACTACGACGACTGGGGCGCCGGCTGGAGCTACGACGAGCTGCTCCCGTACTTCAAGCGCTCCGAGGAGAACGAGCGCGGCGAGAGCGAGTTCCACGGCGCCGACGGGCCGCTGCGGGTGTGCGACGGGCGCGCTCGCTCGGAGCTCTCCCAGGCGTTCGTCGACAGCGCGGTCGCGGCCGGCCATCCCGCCAACGACGACTTCAACGCCGGCGAGCAGGACGGCGTCGGCTGGTACCAGCTGACCCAGCGCGACGGCAAGCGCGGCTCCTGCGCGCTGTCCTACCTGCACCCGGTCTCGGACCGGCCGAACCTCACGGTCGAGAAGCACGTGCACGTGCTGCGCGTGCTCATGGAGGGCACCCGCGCCACCGGCATCGCCGGCGTGCGCCTCGACGAGGTCCTCGAGTTCCCGGCCTCGCGCGAGGTCATCCTCTGTGCCGGCGCCTACGGCTCGCCGCAGCTGTTGATGCTCTCGGGCATCGGTCGCCGCGAGGAGCTCGAGCCGCTGCAGATCGAGCCGCTGGTCGAATCGCCGGGCGTGGGCCTCAACCTCCAGGACCACCCCAACGCCGGGGTGATCCACGCCGTCGAGGAGCCGATAAGCCTGTTCGAGGCGCTGAACCCCGACAACCTCGCCCGGCTGATGGGAGAGGGCCAGGGACCGCTGACCTCGAACGTGGCCGAGGTCGGCGGGTTCATCCGCACCCGCGACGGACTCGAGGGCCCCGACGTCCAGTTCCACTTCGCCCCGGCGGTCTTCCAGCACGAGGGCCTGATCCCCGGCCAGGAGCACGGCTTCGCCGCAGGGGCCTGCGTGCTCAAGCCCCAGAGCCGCGGCTACGTGGGACTGGTCTCGCCCGACCCGACGGCCAAGCCGCTGATCGTCCACAACTACCTCGACCATCCCGACGATCGCGCCTCGATGATCGCCGGGGTCCGCGCCTGCATGGAGATCGCCGCCACCGAGCCGCTCGCCCGCTACGCCAGCGGGCCGATCAACGTGCCGGCCTCCGACTCCGAAGACGACATCCTCGCTCACGTCGCGGCCAACCTCCAGACGCTCTACCACCCGGTCGGCACGTGCCGGATGGGGACCGACGATCTCGCGGTCGTCGACCCCGAGCTGCGCGTGCATGGGGTGGAGGGACTGCGGGTCATCGACGCCTCGGTCATGCCGACGGTCACGCGCGGCAACACCAACGCGCCGACGATCGCCATCGCCGAGCGGGCGGCGGACCTGGTCCGCGGACGGGTGCCCGAGCCCGCCGCCGCGACCGTGGCCGCGTAGCGCCGCCGAGGGTCCGGGCGGCCCGAGAGCCGCCCGGATACAGTCCCCGCCCATGATCTACGACGACGACGCCGACCTCTCGCTCCTCGACGGCAAGACCGTCGCCATCCTCGGCTACGGCTCCCAGGGCCACGCCCACGCACTCAACCTCAAGGACTCCGGAGTCGACGTGGTGGTCGGCCTGCGCGAGGGATCCGCCTCGGTGGAGCACGCCGAGGGCCACGGCCTCGCCGTCGAGTCGGTGGCCGAGGCCGCCAGCCGCGGCGACGTGGTCATGGTCCTGCTCCCCGACGAGAAGCAGGCCGAGATCTGGGAGTCAGACATCCGCGACGGCATCGCCCCCGGCAAGCTGCTGCTGTTCGCCCACGGCTTCTCCGTCCACTACGATCTGATCGACCCGGGCCCCGAGGTCGACATCGGCCTGGTGGCGCCCAAGGGGCCCGGCCACCTCGTGCGCCGCCAGTTCGTGGAGCAGACCGGCGTGCCCGGCCTCGCCGCCGTTCACCAGGACGCGACGGGGAACGCCCGCGCCCTGTTGCTCGCCTACGCCAAGGGCATCGGCTGCACACGCGCCGGGGTCATCGAGACGACCTTCCGCGAGGAGACCGAGACCGATCTCTTCGGCGAGCAGGCCGTCCTCTGTGGCGGGATGACCGAGCTCGTCCGGGCCGGCTACGAGACGCTGGTCGAGGCCGGCTACGACCCGCGCCTGGCCTACTTCGAGTGTCTGCACGAGCTCAAGCTGATCGTCGACCTGATGTACGAGAAGGGCATCACCGGGATGCGCTACTCGATCTCCAACACCGCCGAGTACGGCGACGTGACCCGCGGCGACCGGGTGATAACCGAGGCCACGCGCCAGTCCATGCGTGACATCCTGACCGAGATCCAGTCCGGTGACTTCGCGCGCGAGTGGGTGGCCGAGAACCAGGCCGGCCAGGAGAGCTTCCAGCGGCTGCGCGAGGAGGGCAAGAACCACCAGGTCGAGCGCGAGGGGCGCGAGCTGCGCGCGATGATGCCCTGGATCGACACGGAGTTCTGAGCCCTCGCGGGCTCCGCCGGGCGTCCTGGGCCGGGCCGGACCGTTCGCTATCGTCCTCGTCCGCTCATGGCCGACGCCTACATCAAGCCCTACCTCATGACCGCGGGCCCGACCCCGCTCCCGCCGGCGGTCGCCCAGGTCATGGCCGAGCCGATCATGTACCACCGCGCGCCGGCCTTTGTCGAGATCTACGCGCGCTGCCTCGAACGGCTCAAGCAGGTCTTCCGGACCGAGAACGACGTGCTCTGCTTCGCCTCGTCGGGCTCGGGCGGGATGGAGTCGGCGGTGGCCAACCTGGTGCGCCCCGGCAAGCCCGCCCTGGTGGCCTCGTGCGGCAAGTTCGGTGAGCGCTGGGCCGAGCTCTGCGAGGCCTTCGGCGCCGAGCTCGTCCACCACGACGCCGGCTGGGGCAGCAGGGTCGAGCCGGGTGAGCTCGATCGCCTGCTGAGCGAGAACTCGAGCGTGGAGGTGGCCTTCACCACGCTGTCGGAGACCTCGACCGGCGTGGTCAACGACATCGCCGCGCTCGCCGAGGTGGCGCGCTCGCACGACGTTCTGCTCGCGGTCGACGCCGTCTCCGGGCTCGGCGCCGTGCCGATCCCCCAGGACGAGTGGGGCGTCGACGTGGTCGTCTCGGGCTCGCAAAAGGCGCTGATGTGCCCGCCGGGCCTCGGCTTCGCGAGCGTCTCCGAGCGCGCGCTCGCCTACGCGGACGCCGGTCGCGGCGGCCGTTTCTACTTCGACTGGGCCCGCACGGCCAAGGGCCAGCGCAAGGACCCGCCGGACAGCCCGTTCACCCCGGCGGTCAGCCTCTTTCGGGCGCTCGACGTCGCGCTCGAGCTTATCCTCGTGGAGGAGGGCCTCGAGCGGGTGTTCGATCGCCACCGGCTGCTCGGTCGCGCCGCGCGCGCCGCCGTCGCCGGGCTCGAGCTCGACCTCTTCGGCCCCGAGGACGAGAACGCCAATGTGGTCACCGCGATTGCGCTGCCCGAGGGCATCGACGGCGCCAAGGTGCCGAAGCAGATGCGCGACGTGCTCGGCATCACGATCGCCGGCGGTCAGAACCAGCTCAAGGGCAAGATCGCCCGCGTGGCGCACTGCGGCTACTTCGGCGCCTTCGACATCCTGATCTCGATCGCGGGGCTCGAGATGACCCTGCGAGAGCTCGGGTCCGACGTGGAGCTCGGGGCCGGGGTGGCCGCCGCCCAGAGGATCTTCGCCGAGGCCGGCGAGCCCGCGCTCGCGCCCGCCGCGGGCGCATAGACCGGCCCGGCCGGCACCACGTGACCGTCACGCCCGTGAACGACCGCCCGCGCGTCCTCGTCAAGGAGAAGATCGCCGACTCCGGCGTCGACCTGCTGCGCGAGCACTTCGACGTCGAGGTCGGCCTCGACTGGCAAGACGGCGAGCTCGAGGAACGGATCGGCGGCTTCGACGCGCTCCTCGTGCGCTCGGCGACCAAGGTCACCGCCGAGCTGATCGAGCGAGCAGGGCGGATGCGGGTGATCGGTCGCGCCGGCACCGGGGTCGACAACATCGACGTTCCCGCGGCGACCAGGCGCGGCATCGTCGTGGCCAACGCGCCCGAGTCGAACACCCTGGCGGCGGCGGAGCATGCGCTTGCGCTGATGCTCGCCCTGTGCCGCAACGTCCCGCAGGCTCACGCCTCGCTGGTCGACGGGAGGTGGGAGCGCTCGCGCTTCGGCGGCGTCGAGGTCTACCGCAAGACCCTCGGGGTCCTCGGCTTCGGGCGCATCGGCCAGATGGTCGCCGAGCGGGCCCGCGGTTTCGGCATGAAGGTGGTCGCCTACGACCCCTACGTCTCGGCCGAGCGCTACCGCGAGCTCGGCGCCGAGCGCGTCGAGAGCCCCGCCGAGGTCTACGCCCTGGCCGACATAGTGACCATCCACCTGCCGAACACCCCCGACACCCGCGAGATGCTCAACGCCGAGGCGTTCGCCGCGATGCGCGAGGGGGTGCGGATCATCAACTGCGCCCGCGGCGAGCTGGTCGACCACGATGCGCTCGTCGACGCGCTGAGCTCCGGCCATGTGGCGGGTGCGGCGCTCGACGTCTTCCCCGAGGAGCCGATCACCGAGCATCCACTGTTCGGGATGGACGGCGTCGTGGTCACCCCGCACCTCGGGGCCTCCACGGTCGAGGCCCAGGATCGCGCCGGGGTCCAGACCGCCGAGCAGGTCGTCGCCGCGCTGACCGGCGGAGTGGTGACCAACGCCGTCAACATCCCCGCCCTACGCGCCGAGGACATGGAGGCGCTCGCGCCCTTCCTCCCGCTGTCCACCCAGCTCGGCCGGATCGCCGTCTCGCTGGCCGAGGGCGGGTCGATCGACCGGATCGAGGTCGTCTACGAGGGCCGGCTCTCCGAGCACGACACGCGCCTGCTCACGATCTCGGTGCTCAACGGTGTGCTGCGCGGGCACACCGAGGAGGGGGTCAACCTGGTCAACGCCCACGCCCTGGCCGAGGAGCGCGGGATCGTGGTCGCCGAGCGTCGCGAGCCGGCCTCCGACTTCAACGAGCTGGTCCGGGTGACCGTGGTCTCGAGCGCCGGCTCGGTCGAGGTCGCCGGCACCGGCTTCGGACCGCGCGACGAGCCGCACCTCGTCTCGGTCTACGGCCAGCGCTTCAACCTGCCGGTCGCCGAGCACCTGGCGTTCTTCCGCTACCGCGACCGGCCGGGGATGATCGGCCGGGTCGGCACCGTGTTCGGCGAGCGCGGGGTGAACATCGTCTCGGCCGCGGTCGGGGCCGAGGAGGGCGCCGACGATGCGGTCATGGCGGTCACCTCCGACGCGCCGGTGCCCGACGAGCTGCTGCGCGAGATCGTCGGGCTCGAGGACTTCCACACGGGGCGCGCGGTCGACCTGTAGGTGGGCGTTATGCGCTGACGCGCGCCTGGCTGATCGAGGCGCCGCGGCCTACCTCGCCGGCGGGTCGATCAGCTGCAGCTCCTCGTAGCGCCCGCCCACGAACACTCGCCCCGTGCGCTCGTCGACCTCGACCGAGTTGGGCTGGCGCACGGTCGGGAAGCTGTCGGCGCGGGTGCGGCCGCGGAAGCGGGTGACCCGGTTCTTCGCGGTCTCGGTGACCCAGAGCTCGTCGCGCCGGCGGTCGTAGGCGATGCCGTAGGGCGAGCCGCCCGGGACCGCCTGACGCGAGACGACCTCGAACTGCGGCCGGGTACGCACGAAGATGATCGCGTCGCCGCGAGTGTCGGCGACGAAGAAGTTGCGGTCGCCGTCGGAGACGACGTGGGTCGGGCCGATCCCGACGCCGACCTCGCCCATGCCCCGCATGCTGCGGGCGTCGTAGAGACGGAGCTGGTTGGCGCGCACGCCCACCGCCGCCACGCGGTCGCCGTTCTCGGCCGCCGCCACACCGCCGGGGTTAGCCGGGGTGGGGAGAGTGCAGATGACGCGATCGTTCTCGATCACGCTCATCGAGCTGTCGAGCTCGTTAATCACGAAAATGCGATCACGCGCGCCCGCCGCCGCGTCGTGGGGCTGGATCCCGACCGGCGTCGAGCGGGGCCGGCCACCCCCGACCGGGACCTGGATCAGCGCGCTCGCGTCCTCGGAGGGCACGAGCAGCGGTCCGCCGGGCGCCGCGAAACGCAGGTGGCGCGGGCCGCCGGGGAGGGGCACCTGCCGGCGCGAGCTGCCGCTCTGGCCGTCCACAAAGGCGATCAGCCCGCGCGGCTCGTTGATCCCCACCGCGAGCTGACGGGTCTCGCGGTCGAAGGCGAGACCCTCGGGACGGCCGGGGAGGCGGACGACGCGACCCTCTGGGCGCTGGCGCAGCGTCGGCGACTGCGCAGGCTCGGGGAAGCCGGGCAGGCGCTCGGGGATGACCTCGCGCTCGCCGCAGCTCGCGATCTGGTCGCGGTCCGGGCGTCCTCCGCCCTCCTTTGGCTCGCCGCCGCTCGAGCCGCACGCCGCGATGACGGGGGCGAGCAGGAGGGCGCCCGCGGCGCGACGGAGAAGGCGAGGCACGGGCGCAACCTAGCAACGCGGGCGCGGGACGCCGCCAGCTTGCGCTGAGCGCCGGCTCGCGTTAACGTCCAGCGCGCGCCGGCTTATTCAGAGCCGCTCTGTACAAGTGACCGCGACGCGCACGAGCCCGACTCTCGCCGCTCCCGACGTGGAGACCGTCGTCGCGGCCGTTCGCGCCCGCGGCCTGCGGGTCACGGCGGCCCGCCGGCAGGTGATCGAGAGCCTGTTCGCCGCCCCGGGCCTCGTGTCCGCCGAGCAGATCGCCTCCGGTCTCGGCGGCGCCCGCCCGCCGGTCGACGACGCGTCGGTCTACGCCAACCTCGAGACCCTCGAGGGGCTCGGACTCGTCCGCCATGTCCACCTCGGTCACGGTCCGGGGCTGTGGACGCTGGCCGACCGGGCGTGCCGGGACTTTCTGCACTGCGAGCGCTGCGGCGCCTGGCGGGCCGTCGAGCCGTCGCTGCTGGCCGAGGCGCGCGCGGCCGTTCGCCGGGCGACCGGCTACCAGGCCCGCTTCACCCACTTCCCGATCGCCGGACTGTGCCCGGACTGCGCCCGCGCCGATCTCGACCACGAGTCCTGAGGCGAGGACGCGCTTGACCGCTGTTCGCACGTCGGCCGAAGCCACGCGCTGGCAGCGGATGAAGGGCTCGCTGACGCCTGCGGAATGGCGGCGCGGAGCCCGGCTCGCGGTGGGGATCGGCGCGCTCCACCTCGCCGGCTTCGGGCTGCTGGCGATCACGGCATCCCAGGGCTTCACGTTAGGAACGGGCGCCGCCTTCGGCTTCGCCCTCGGCATGACGGCCTACACCCTCGGCGCGCGTCACGCCTTTGACGCCGATCACATCGCCGCGATCGACAACGTGACGCGCAAGCTCATGAACGACGGCCAGCGCCCGTTGAGCGTCGGCTTCTTCTTCGCGCTCGGCCACTCGACGATCGTCTTCGCTCTGGCCGCCCTGCTCGCGATCGGCATCCGGGGGCTGAGCGGGGCGGTGGCCGACGACAGCTCCCCGCTGAGTCAGGTGACGAGCACGATCGGACCGACGGTCGCGGGCGCCTTCCTCGTGGTCATCGGGGTCCTCAACCTCGTCGTCCTGGTCGGCATCGTCCGCGTCTTCCTGCGCATGCGCCAGGGCCAGTACAGCGAGCCCCAGCTCGAGGAGCAGCTGAACTCACGCGGGTTCATGAATCGCTTCCTCGGACGCGCCACGCGAGCCGTCAAGCAGCCCTGGCACATGTACCCGGTGGGCCTGCTCTTCGGCCTGGGCTTCGACACCGCGACCGAGATAGCGCTGCTCGCCACCGCGGGCACCGCCGCGGCCGGCGCCCTGCCGCTGTACGCGATCCTGAGCCTGCCGATCCTGTTCGCCGCCGGCATGACCCTGCTCGACACCCTCGACGGCGCGTTCATGAACTTCGCCTACGGCTGGGCCTTCCTGAAGCCGGTCCGCAAGGTCTTCTACAACATCACGATCACCTCGCTTTCGGTGCTCGTGGCGCTGGTGATCGGTCCCATCTCGCTGATCTCGGTGCTGTCGCACGAGCTCAGCCTCAGCGACGGAGTGATCGGCTTCGTCGCCGGCCTGGAGCTCGAGTACGTCGGCTACGTGATCGTCGGGCTGTTCGTGCTCATCTGGGTGATCGCGCTCGGCGTCTGGCGCTTCGGGCGCATCGAGGAGAAGTGGTCGGCCAAGCTGGAGCAGACGGAGAGCGCCTGACGGACGCCCGGCACGCCCGGCTGCTCCCGCTACGATCGCCGCCGTCACACCGCCCAAGGAGCACGTCATGACGCAGCCAGAGCACCACCACGAGCACGCGCACAGCCACGAGCACCGTCACGGCGAGGTCGTCCACGAGCACGCTCACCGCGAGCACGACCATGCCCACGTCGAGCACGAGCACGAGCACAGCCACGGCGACGTGACCCACAGCCACCCTCACGTGCACGAGCAGGGCCTCGAGAGCGAGCACGCGCACGACCACTGAGCGCGAGGCGGCGCGCTCGAGAGGCAGGACGCCGCTGCGGCCGCCCGGCGCGCCCGGCGCGCCCGGCGCGGCGGTCGTGCTGCTCGTCTGTCTCTGCCTCTCGGCGTGCGGCGGGCCCCTGGGAGGGGTCGACTGCGAAGAGTTCCGCTTCGACCGCGAGCGGTGGGGCCTCGGGCCCGACCCGAAGCTCGACTCGCCCACGCCTCGCCAGCGAATAGCCGACGCGCTGGTCGAGTGCCGCTCACTCGAAGGACGCGGGCGGTCGGAAGTACTGCGAATGCTCCGCAGCCCCGACGGCAGGTCCGCCGACGGGAGAGCGGACGCGTGGACGCTCGGGCCGGAGCGGGGCTACGGCGTCGACGACGAGTCACTCGAGATTCGCTACGGCCCCGAAGGGCGCGTCCGGCGGGTCGAGATCGTCCAGGGCTAGCCCTCCGGCGGGATGGGCTCGGCGCCGGCGTCTATCGTCGCCCGGCCGTGACCTCGCCCTCGCCCTCTCCCGTCGCTCGTCCACGCCGGGTCCCGCTCGCGACCGCGCTGGTCGTCGGGGCCGCGCTCGTCTCGCTCGCGACGATCGCCGTCGGAGCGATCCTCGTGCTCGGAGGGCGCGACATCGGCGCGCCGCTGCCGCCCTTCCTGTTCCGATTCCGCCCCGACGCGAGCTTGCTCAGCCTGCTCGCCGCGGGAGTGCTCGCCGCCGGAGTGCTCGGCGCACGCCGTCTCTGCTCGCCGGCCCTCAGGCCCGCGCTCTTCGTCGTCGCCGCGACGGTGCTCGGACTCGCTCTGCGCCTGTCGCTGAACGCCTCGCGGGAGGGCGTCAGTGACTGGTGGATCTTCTTCGACCCGCGCTTCGGCGAGGGGACGGTCGAGTACCTCGCCGCGCTCCCGGCCCTCGACTTCGGAGTCCCGCTGTTTCTCGACCGCTTCGCCGAGACCGCCTCGGCGCTGCCGGTCCACGCCGTCGGACATCCGCCGGGCCTGCTCTCGGTGGTCGGCCTCCTCGGCATCGAGACCCCGCCCGCCTTTGCCGCGCTGATCATCGCGGTCGGCGTCCTGGCTATCCCGCTCGTCTACCTGCTCGCCCACGAGCTGCTCGACGACGACGCCGGCGCACGCACCGCCACGCTGCTGTTCGTGTTCGCTCCGAGCGCGATCATCTACGGGGCGAGCGCTGCCGACGCCCTGTTCGCCACGCTCGGGACCCTGGCCGCTCTGCTGCTCATCGCCCGGCGGCCGGTCGTCCGCCTCGTGGCGGGCCCCGCAGCGCTGGCGCTCGCCACCTTCTTCTCGTACGCCAACCTCGCGGTCGGCGCCTGGGGAGCGCTCGTGGTCGCGCTGCGCGAGGGACCGCGCGCCGCGGTCAAGGTCGCCGCCGCGGCCGGCGCCGGGCTCGTCGTCTTCTACCTCGCCGCCTACGCGCTCTTCGGCTTCGACATCGCCGGATCGATCGCCACCACCGAGGACATCTATCGCGTCAGCATCGCGCGGCTGCGGCCCTATTGGTACTTCCTGTTCGGCTCGCCGGTGGCGTGGCTGGCGGCCATGGGCATCCCGCTCGCGCTCTACTGGCTGCGGGCGATCGCCGCGCGGGAGGCGGCGGCGGTGGCCCTGGCGGCGGTCGTGCTGATCGCCGCCGTCGGCGGCTTCACCAAGGCCGAGACCGAGCGGATCTGGCTCTTCTTCGTGCCGCTCGCCTGCGTGGGCGCGGCGGCGGTCCTGCCGCGGCGACGGCTGGTGCTCGTGCTGTCCCTGCTCGCCGTCCAGGCCTTTCTCATGCAGCACCTGCTCGGCACCGTCTGGTGAAGCTCACGCGCGGGACGCGTCACGGAGTCCGCAGCCTGATCCTTCGATTCGCCACGTCGCCGCCGAGGAGCCCAAAGGCGATCGCGCCGAGTCCGGAGCCGAGGTGCAGGAAGTTGTCGGAGGCGAAGAGCCCGTCAATCGACAGCAGGTCGCCGAGGTTGCCGGTGAACCCGAGCACGGCGGCCAGCAGGTATACCAGCCCGCCGCCGATCAGCACGCCCTGGGTGATCGCGGGTTCGCGCACCAGCGAGACGCCGATCAGGATCGCCCCGATGCCGAGGTGGACGATATTGTGGAAGCCGTTCAGGTCGAAGCCGAGGAGATCCTCGCGGGTGTCTACCACCCAGCCCGTGAAGCCCGTGACGGCGAAGCCGATCAGACCGACTAGGAGGTAGGCGACCCCGACGACGAGGGCGCCCAGCTGCGCGGGGTGGGCCAGCGCGGTCTCCCGCACACGAGCTCCCCGCCGAGGGGATCCGCCGGCGCTCATCCGCTCACCGCCTTCCTCCCGCCGCCACGCTCTCCGCCCCCTGCGCCACGCCCGGGAGCTCGTCGGCCAGCTCGTCGAGGCTCGTGTTGACCTCGCCCGTCGCCGTTGCCAGCTCCCCGAGCCGTGCCTCGAGCGACCGGACGGTCGCGCTCAGATGCTCGAGCCCGGCGCCGAGCGATCGAAGCTGGCGCGCGAGCACGATCAGGAAGATCGCCAGCACGGCGACGAGCGCCGCGATCTCCGCGGCGGTCAGGACGATCTGGAGCGTTGCGCCCATCGCGCCAGCAGGTCGTCGTGGAGCTTGATCTCCGTGCGCAGGTCGCGCAGGCTCGTCGCCGTCGTCGTCAGAGCGTCCGCCGGGGTCTCCCGCTCGAGTCGCCCGGCGATCTCGTCGAGCGAGGCGACGCTCGACCCGACGTCGCCGAGCAGTCGCGACAGGAGCGTGAGCAGGACGATCACCACCGCGAGCACGACGGCGCCGAGCGCGAGCGCGATCCACCACAGAGTCACCTCACCGGTGTCGAGCGCCAGCACGCTCACTCGATCCTCTCCGCCAGCGAGCCGCGAGCCGAGCGCGCGCGGGCGAGCGCGACCTGCGCCGCGTCGCTCGCTCCCTCGAGGCGAGCGAGCGGCGCCATGCTCCGCCGGGCCGACTCGAGGGCCTCGAGCGCTTCGCCGGCTAGGTCGCCGATCCGCGAGGTGAAGGTGAGCAGCGCAGCCACGACCGCGACGACGACCACGACGACGCAGCAGCCGACGATCAAGCCGACCCACCACCCGCCGTAGAGGCTTCCAGCCACGTGCTCGGCCATCACCAGCAAGCCCGTCCCCCCTTCGTCCCCTCCGAACGCGGCGCCCGAGATCGAGACCTCGCTCGGAGCAACCGCGACCGTAGGAGGCTGACTATGCCAGAATCGCGCCGGTAAGGCCAAGGGGGAAGGGCCGGAGGATGTCTTTGAAGCGCGGCAGCGACGCGCGAGGTGTGCGCCGACTGCTCAGCATCGTGAGGTCGGGCCGTAGGTTGTGACGGGCTTCCGCGTGACCAACGCGGTCATCGTCGTCGTCGTGTTGACGGCGGCCGGGATCGCTGCGTGGCAGCTCGCACGCGTGGTCTCGGCGGCTCAGTCGATCAGCACCAAGGCGGCGAACATCTCGCAGTCCGGCCGCGGAATCAACCTGGCCACCGACTCGGTGATCCAACTCGACCGGACCAACCGCACGGCGAGGTCGATCCTCGGGTCCGCGCGGCCGCTGCAGCCCAAGCTCGCCCGGGTGGTCGGCGAGGCTCAGGGCATCGACGGCGTCGCGGGATCGATCGACACCTCGGCGGCCACGATCGACAGGACCGCCGGCACGATCAACGGCGCGGCCGGGCAGATCAACGTCACCGCCGGCGAGATCAACTCGACGGCCGGCGAGATCAACTCGAGCGCCGGAGCGATCAACTCCACCGCGGGCGACATCCTCGCCACCGCCGGCGACATCAACTCGAGCGCCGGCGAGATCAACTCGACGGCGGGCACCATCAACCGCACGGCGGGCGGGATCGACTCGGACGCCGGCGGCATCCTCCGAGAGGCGCGCCAGATCGATCGCGACGTCTTCCTGATCAACTTCTTCCTGAACGGCTCGATCGACGTGGCGAGCAAGATCGAGAGCGACACCAGCAACATCCTCCGGCTCGGAGTGAACACCGAGGACAGCGCCGCCTGCATCGACCGCCGGGTCGGCGGGGGAGACCCGGACCGCGACTGCCGCGGCCGGGATCCGGGCGAGCGTGCGGACGAAGATCCCTCAGACGGCAGAGCTCGGCTCGGCCGCCGCGGCGGGCCCGGCCCCAACCCGGGGGGCTGAGATGCAGCCGAGCACGACGGCGCTTCGGTGGATGTGGATCTGGATCACGATCGCCGTGCTGGTCGTGCTCGTGGTCATCGGCTTTCTGTTCGGCATCGCCCGCGCTCTCGAGTCGATCGATGCCGCCCTGCAGGAGGCCGACACCGCGGTCGCCGGCGCCGACGGCGACGTCAAGCCGCTGCCCGCCCACATCCAGGACATCAACGCCAACCTGACTCAGGTCGACAAGGCGCTCAAGCCGATCTCGGGACAGGCGACGACGATCCGCGGTGAGCTCGGCTCGATTCGCTCGACCCTCACGCGAGTCGACGGCTCGCTCGTCAGCACCTCCGGGTCGTTGATGGCCACTGCCGGCTCGCTGATCGACACCTCGGGCTCGCTGATGGCCACCTCGGGCTCGCTCGCCGACACCTCGGCATCGCTGGTCGACACCTCCACCTCGCTCAACCGCACCTCAGCCTCGCTGGTCGACACCTCGGGCTCGCTCGCCGACACCTCGGGAACGCTCGACACCGCGAGCGGGCGCCTGCGAAGCGTCCGCGCCAACACCGGCCGCATCGAGCGCCGGCTCGTGCTCACCCAGGACGTCGGGAGCCTCGGCACGAACGGGATCTGGCGACGCGTCCGGTTCCTGAACGGCGGACGGTTCTTCGATGCCGCGAGCGACGTCGCAGACGACACCGCGCCTCCGTCGAACCGCACCAGCCGCATCAACGACGACGGGCTGCGCTTCGTCGAGGGCGACGCCGACGACATCCGCCAGCAGCTCTTCGAGGTGGACGAGCACCTGGAGAGCATCTGCTCGCGGCTGCCCACGAACACCGGCGTTCTGCTGGATGCGCTCGCGGGCGACCCGACGTTGCCGCCGCCGGGCGGCTTTCCGGCCCCGAGGTTCGCCTCGGAGCCCTGCTAGGGAGATGCGAGCTCTACGCGGAGAGCGGGGGATCGCGCCGGCGCTCCTCGTCGTGGTCATCGCGTGGGCGCTGGCGGCAGTGCTCATGCTCACGGGAACGATCCTCGCCGCCCAGCGGATCGATGAGCGCGTGGGATCGATCGTCGGCAGCACCTCCCAGATCGACGGGGACCTCGACGCCGTCCGCCTCGCGGGCGAGACCGGACGGATCTCCGCCGACATCCGCACCGCGGCGAAGCCGCTGGCCGGCGAGCTCGACCAGGTGATCGTCGCGGCGCGCGGCATCGACGGCACCGCCGGGTCGATCCTCGACAACGCCGGGTCCATCAACCGAAAAGTCGTGGCGATCAACGCCACCGCGGGCGCGATCAACTCCAACGTCCGCGCGATCAACGCCAACGCGGACTCGATCAACGCCAAAGTCGCCTCGATCGAGGCCCGGGCTGACGGAATCGAGTCGACGGCAGGGGGGATCGAGCGCAACGCCCGCTCGATCAACGGGCGGGTGGGCAGCATCGACGCCTCCGTCGACTCGATCGACGGGCGGCTCGGGGGAACGCTGGCGGAGACCCGAACGATCGACCCCGGGGTGGCCGGCATCAACATCCGCGCGACCGGTAGAGACGACCCACCTCGCGTGGGTCGCGCCTCTCGAAGCGTGGCCGCCAACCTGAACCCGATCAGGGACGACTTCGCCGACATCCTCGACGTGGTCGGCCAGCCCTCGCTCGACCGGGGCCACGATCAGCGGCGCGGGGCAAGGAGCATCCACGGACACGGCAACTCGATCGAGTGCCAGCTGCAGCGGGCGGGGCTGCAGGCGATGCCGCCGACCCGGAACCGGTGCATGCGGTAGGCCCATAGCGGACGGTCGCGCTCGGGCGCGCGCCGACTCGGTCAGGGTGCGGCGGTCGCGCGGAAGGTGGCGGCGATGGCGTCGAAGGTGGGCGCGTAGCGGGGGAAGTCGCCGGCCGGCAGCGCCTGGAGGACGAGCGTGATCAGGGTGCTTCCCCGGAACAGGAAGTAGTGGGAGTGGGTTCCGCGGCGCCCGGAAGCGTCCCGGAAGGAGTAGAAGTAGAACCAGCCCGGCAGGCCGCCGAGCTCGATGCGCCGGACCTCGGCGAGCAGCTTCACCCGTCGCCCGGAGGCCACGATACGATCGGTGAGCCGCCTCGCCGCGGGCAGCTCGCGCGCCTCCACCTCGAAGGCGAGTGGTAGCGAGCGAACGAGCAGAGAGGCCGCACGCTCCCTGGTCACCAGCAGGTCGACGCCGCCGCTCGGCGTGCCCAGCGAGGCCCAGTCGGCGGGGTAGGCGATCGAGAACCGACTCTGGCGGTCGCTGAAGCGGACGAAGCCGGGCGGAGGCTCGTCTGCCGCCGGCCCGGGGGCCGGCGTGGGTGTCGGTGGCTGCGGGGGTTGCGACGCCGGTCGCGGCAGCCCGGAGCCGACGCGCTCGCCTGCGGCTCCTCCGATGGTCAGGCCGACGCCCACAGCCACCACCGCGGCCACGGCCGCGGTGGCGATCAGCCACCGGCGGGAGGGAAACCGGCCACGGCCGTCCGGCATCAGCGTCTCGCCAGGTCTAGCGCGCGCCGTCGGCGGGCGAGGGCTCGGCGGCCTCGAGCACGGGGAACCGCCCGAACGCGCCGCGCAGGCGCTCTAGCTCGGTCTCGATCTCCTCGACGGTGGTCGCCACCGGCCCGGTGCTCGCGGCAACCTCCCTCAGGGTGGCCGCGAGCACCCGCAGCCGCGCGTTGACCCGCCTCAGGAGCACGGCCAGGACGATCAGGTACGCAGCGAGCACCACGATGGTGAGCGCGGCGGCGACGATGCTGACGATGGCGACGGCTGGCAAGGTCTGTCCCGTCTACACGAGCCGATCGAGGGCGTTGCCGTAGCGCTCGAGCTCCGTGCCGACCGCCTGCGCGCGCTCGGCCGTGTGCCCGAGGGCATCGCCCAGCCCGTCGACGCCCGGCACGAGCGCCGCTCCCGCCTCGGCCAGCTCGTCGGCGTGCCGGCTCACCCGCAGGGCGGCACGCAGCAACAACGTCAGCAGCACCACGACGATCGGTACGACGACCAGAAGGTAGACGGCGTTGGCGACCCACCACACGGTCATCGTCCGCTCACCCTTCGCGACCGACCGGTCTGAGCCGGCCGCAGGCCGCGGGCAGGTCCGGCCGGTACGTCTCTCCCGCGGGCGAGGCTCCCCGCAGGACGAGCACCCGGTTCTCGAGCGGCGCGAGCTGCTCTCGGTCGACGGTGAACGTCAGCTCGTAGTCGAGCCGGCCGCCACGGCCGACGGTGGGGAAGGGCTCGAGGGCCCGGACGCTCGTTCCGAAAGCGCTCCTGGCCTCTCCGAGGCCGACCAGGCCGTCGCCGTCACCGTCCTCGGAGTCGGTCGGGCACCTCGCCGCCTGAGCTGCAACCACGAGACCGTGGAGGTGCTGCTCGTGGATCTGATCCGGCTCGAGGCCGCTCGCCTCGATGTCCACGGTCAGGTGGTTGCCGGCCAGCGCCAGCGTCCCTCGGCCCTCGGCGTCCGATCCGTTGAGCGGAAGGAGATCGACGGCGAAGCGCTGCGAGCTCTCGTCACCGCCGCCCTCGGCCTCGGCATCGCCGCAGGCGGGTGCCACGATCAGGAGAACCGCGAGCGCCGACAGCAGCCTCCTCATGAGCCGGACTCGCGCATCCGCTCGAGCCACGACCGCACGATGTCGCGCATGGCGATGACCCCGACCGGTCCCCGGGAATCCACGACCACGACGTCCTGGAATCCGCCCTTAATCATCGCCTCGGCCGCCTGCCTGAGCGACCACTCCGGCGCGGAGAAGGTCATCTTCGTCGCCACTCGGTCCTCCAGCCGCTCGACCGCGGGGTCGTCTCCGCTCGCCACGCAGCTCACCAGCTCGCGCTCGGTGACGATTCCCGGGTAGGAGCGCCGTTCGCTCGCCTCGACGAGGACCGCGCTCAACCCCTCGTCGGCCATCGTGCGAGCGGCGTCGAGAAGGGTGCGATCCGCGTCGAGCGTCACCATGTCGCCCCTCATCGCCTCGCGGATCGGAATGACCGCGTTGGGCGTCGCACCCTCACGCACCCAGCATCCGAGCACGTCGCGCATCGAGACGATCCCGACCGTCTCGTCGCCGGTTCTGACCAGCAGGTGACGGAAGCCCCCGGAGGACATGGCCTCGGCGGCCGACTCGATCGACGCGTCCGGCGCGACGGAGACGGCCTCCGCACTGGCGTGGTCACCCACCTGCTCGGCGTCGGGGTCGTCGCCCGCGGCGACGGACTCGAGGATGTCGCGCGCGGTGACGATCCCCGGGCCTACTCCCGCCTCGGCAGGCTCGACCATGGCCGACCCGACGCCCGGCTCGGCCATCGCGCGGGCAGCGGACCGGATCGTGTCCTGCGGGCGAACGGCGGCGACACTCGCGGCCATGGCCTCGCGCACGCGGATGTCAAGGTCGCCCGGCTCCTTCGAACCCACGAGCCGGCGAAACGACCTGCGGATCCCCCCTCGCCAGTCCATCTAGGGCCTGAGTCGCCGCCTCGGAAGCGCCCACCGCCGGCTGCCCGCCAGCACGAGGCCGTAGAGGACGTGGTCGCCGGCGAACGCCATACGTTCGACCGCCCGGATGCGCCGGGCCTGTGCCAGGCCGAGCAGCGGGGCGATGCTGAGCTCGAAGAGGACCCAGACGAGGAGGCCGTAGGCCGGGCCCACCCAAGGCCTGCGAACCACCGAGCGCGGGAGGAACGCGAAGGCCGTTCCGCCGGCTGCTCCGTAGCCCCAGTGAGCGAGCTCGATGACCGCGACCTCGCGCCTCGCGATGAAGTACGCCACCCGCGGCAGCCGCACCAGCGGGCCGAACCCGCGTTGCTTGAAGATCGCATCCGGCGGTGTCTGGTCGACGAGCCCGAGGCCGGTCGTGACCTGTCGCGCGGCGGTCATGACCATGGCGGCCATGGCGCCCCGCGCGGTGCCCGTGAGCGTGAGTCGGCTCTGCTGTCCGAGGCTCGGGCCGGAAACCGCCACCGTGTAGTGGTTCCCGATCGGCGCCGACGCCAAGCCTTTCCTCGCCTGCATGACGTTGTGAGGCACCAAGCACTTGCGGCGGCTGCCCCGCCCTGATATACGTTCGCTCACCGGGTAGCTGAGGGGCTGCCTTCGAGGGGAGGAGTTGAATCGTGTGCCTGGCCATTCCAGGCCAACTCGTCGATGTCGTCGACGAGGAGAGGCGGCTGGCGCGTGTGGACGTGGCCGGCGTCCGCCGTACGGTCAACGTCGGCCTGCTCGACGGGGAGGACGGCTCGGCCACTCCCGGCGACTGGGTGCTCATCCACGTCGGCTTCGCGATGTCGAAGATCGACGAGGAGGAGGCACACGCGACGCTCAAGCTGCTCGAGGGCATGGGCGAGGACTACGAGCAGGAGCTCGAGGAGCTCAAGGGAAGCGTGATCGAGTGAGCGCGGACGCGCTCCCCGGCTGCCACCCCGAGGTCGGGTGCATCACCTGCGGCGACGAGGGCGTCGAAATGCGGGCGCTCACCGTCGACGCTCGCACCGGGCTCGCGCTCTGCGTCGACGACGGCGGAGTGGCGCGCGAGGTCGACCTGGGGATAGTGGCCGGCGTGGCTCCGGGCGACGTGCTGCTCGTCCACGCCGCGGTGGCCCTCACGCGCCTGGAGCCCGAGGCGGTCGCGTGAAGTACGTCGACGAGTACCGCGACGCCGAGCTCGGCCAGGTGCTCGCCGGCGAGATCCTCGCCACCGTCGAGCCCGGCCGCCACTACAAGATCATGGAGGTCTGCGGGGGGCACACCCACTCGATCTACAAGTACGGGATTGACGACCTGCTGCCGGCCAACGTGGAGCTCGTGCACGGGCCGGGCTGCCCGG
>CADCVU010000147.1 GCA_902806245.1 uncultured Solirubrobacterales bacterium | reverse complement strand
GAGCGCGTGTTCGAGCGCTTCCCGTTCGTAGACGTCGCCTTTGGCCCCGGCCAGATTCCCAAGCTCGCCGAGTTTCTGACCAGCGACTCGCTGACCGCGCAGGGCTACTTCGAGTTCGAGGGCTTCTCGGGGCATCTGCCCATGAAGCGGGCGCGGGAGTTTCAGGGCTGGGTGCAGATCTCCGTGGGCTGCAACTGCCGCTGCGCGTACTGCATCGTTCCGTCCACGCGCGGGCGCGAGGTGAGCCGCCTCCCGGGCGAGCTCGTGGCCGAGGTCGAGCGCCTCGCCGCCGACGGCGTGCGCGAGGTCACGCTGCTCGGCCAGAACGTCAACTCCTACGGACGCGACCTGCGCGGCGAGGAGCGAGCGAGCTTCGCCGAGCTGCTGACCATGGTCGACGGGATCGAGGGGATCGACCGCATCCGCTACACGAGTCCTCACCCCAAGGACATGCGCGAGGACGTGGTTCGCGCGCACGCCGAGCTGCCCGCGCTGTGCGAGCACATCCACCTGCCGCTCCAGTCCGGTTCGAGCCGGATCCTCAAGGCCATGCGGCGGACCTACGACCGCGACCGGTACCTCGACCGGGTGGCCCTGATCCGCGAGCACGTCCCCGACTGCGCGCTGACCACCGACATCATCGTCGGCTTTCCGGGTGAGACCGAGGCCGACTTCGAGGACACGCTCGCCCTCGTCGAGGAGGTCGGCTACGACTCCGCCTTCACCTTCGTGTTCTCGCCGCGCCGGGGCACCGAGGCCGCCGACCTCGACGGTCAGCTAGCGCACGCGGTCAAGCGCGAGCGGATGGACCGCCTCGTCGAGGCGGTGCAGCGGCGGGCCACAGAGCGGGCCCAGCGGTTCATAGGACGGACGATGGAGGTCCTCGTCGAGGGGCCGTCACGCAAGGATCCGGAGCGCCTGCGCGGGCGCACGCGCCACAACAAGACCGTCCACTTCGCGGCCGAGCCGGGCACGCAGCCCGAGCCGGGCGAGCTCGCGGAGGTGGAGATCCTCAGCGCGACCAGCACCACGCTCGCGGGCGCGGGCGCGGGCCGGTCGCTCGCCGGGGCGTACTGACGGGGGCGCCCGCCGACCGGGCGCAACCGCAGGCCGAGGTCCTCGCGATCTTCGGTCCGACCGGCGTCGGGAAGACCGCCGTCACCCTCGCGCTCGCCGATCGCCTGCGCGAGGCCGGGGAGGACCCGGTCGCCGTCTCCGCCGACGCCCTCCAGGTCTACGCCGGGCTCGGAACCCTGACCGCGGCCCCGACTGCGGCCGAACGCGCGCGCCTCGAGCACCGGCTGGTCGGCTGGCTTGACGTCGCCGAGACCTTCTCGGTCGGCGAGTTCATGCCGCTCGCGCACCACGAGATCGACGCGGCGCTCGCGGCCGGACGGCGGCCGATCGTCGTCGGAGGCACGGGGCTCTACCTGCGCGCGGCCCTGACCGACCTCGATCTGCGCCCGCCGCCCGCGGCGGGGGTTCGAGAGGGCCTCGAGGCACGGCTGGCCGCGCACGGCGTCGCCGCGTTGCACGCCGACCTCGCGGCGCGGGCGCCCGAGACCGCCGTCCGCATCGACCCCGCCGACCGCAGCCGGGTGGTGCGCGCCCTCGAGCTGCTCGCCTCCGGAGTGGATCCGCGCGCCGAGCGCCCGGAGGAGGGATCGCAGCTCTGGACCACCGACGCCCGACGCCCCACCGTGCTCTGCGGCCTTGTGGCCGCTCGCGACGCGCTGTACGAGCGGATCGAGCGCCGGGTCGACGAGATGGTGGCCGCGGGGGCGATCGACCAGGTCCGCCGCGCGGACTCGGCCGGCGCCTCGGTGACGGCGCGGGCGGCGCTCGGCTTCGACGAGCTGCTGGCCGGAGATGTCGAGGGAATGAAGCGGCGCTCGCGCAAGCTGGCCAAGCGCCAGCTCACCTGGATGCGCAAGCTCGGCGGCCTTCGCACCGTCGAGGTCACCGGACGCGGACCCGACGAGGTGGCGGCGGAGTTGGCGCATCTCTATAGTGCCGCGCCGAACGAGCGAGCGCCCGCCGGGTGACTCCGCCCGCACCCCGGCCACTCGACGACCACGCCCAGGGGCGCCGACGACCCCGCCGCGAGGCTTCAGTACGTTGCCGCCCTCCATCTCGACATCCGTTCACGCTCACCGCGCGCCATGACCTTCGAGAAGTGGCAGGCCCTCGGCAACGACTACCTGATCGTCGAGCACGGCGAGCTCCCCTTCGAGCTCACGGCCGAGCGCGTGCGCCGGTTGTGCGCCGCGCACACCGGGATCGGCTCTGACGGGGTCCTCCTGCTCTCGCAGCCCACCGAGCGCGGCTACGTGGCGCGGCTGCGGATCTTCAACCCCGACGGCTCGGAGGCCGAGCTCTCCGGCAACGGCGTCCGCGAGGCCATCCTCTACCTGCGCCGTTCGGGCTGGGTCGACCACGACGTCTTCTCGATCCAGACCGCGGCGGGGGAGATCCGCCCGCAGATCACCGGGAAGACGACCTGCACGGTCGACATGGGCCGTGCCCGCCTGCGCTCGCGCGACTTTCCCTCCGGCGGCGACGACGGCCTCGGCACCGTGAGCGCGGCCGGGCGCGAGCTGGCCTTCCAACACGTGTCGATCGGCAACCCCCAGTGCGCGATCGAGGTCCACGGCGGCGAGCCGCTCGAGGCACTTGACCTGGGGGAGCTCGGCCCGCCGATCGAGGGCAACGTCGAGCTCTTCCCGAACCGCACCAACGTCTCCTTCTGGCGGCGCGACGACGACTCGTCCCTCAGCGCGCGGATCTTCGAGCGCGGGGTGGGGGAGACGCTGTCCTCGGGCACGGGCGCGTGTGGTGCGGCCGTAGCCGCGGTCCTGCGCGGCGCCGACAGCCCGGTGACGGTGAAGCTGGACGGCGGTGAGCTCGAGGTCGAGGTCGGCGAGGACCTCGGGGTGCGGCTGACGGGCTGGGCCGTGCCGGTCTACCGGGGCCGGCTCAGCGACGAGCTGGTGGAGGAGCTGCATGCGGCCTAGCGAGCGCCTCAGCCGGATCCCGCCGTACCTGTTCGCCGAGCTCGAGCGCAAGATCGCCGACAAGCGCGCGCAGGGCGTCGACGTGATCAGCCTCGGCATCGGCGACCCCGACACCCCGACGCCGTCGTCCGTGGTCGACGCGCTCGCCCGTGGCGCCGCCGACCCGGGCACCCACCGGTACCCCTCGAACCGCGGCCGGCCCGAATTCCGCGAGGGCGTGGCGGCGTTCTACGAGCGCCGCTTCGGCGTCGAGCTCGACCCCGCCGCCGAGGTCGTGCCCGCGCTGGGGGCCAAGGAGTGCATCTTCAACCTCAACCTCGCCTTTCTGGATCCCGGCGATCTCGCCCTCGCGGCCGATCCGGGCTACCCGGTCTACACCGGCGGGCCGCTGCTCGCCGGCGCCGAGCCCTTCCTCACGCCGCTGGTGCCGGAGCGCGGGTTCGCGCCCGCCCTGGAGGCGATCCCCGCCGAGGCCCGCGAGCGTGCCCGGCTGCTCTACCTCAACTACCCGAACAACCCCACCGGAGCGGTCGTGCCCGATGGCCTGTTCGCCGAGGTCGTCGAGTTCGCGCGCGCCCACGACCTGCTCGTGGTCCACGACGCCTCCTACACCGAGACGACCTTCGACGGCTACGTCGCCCCGAGCTTCCTGGCCACGCCGGGGGCGAAGGAGGTCGGCGTCGAGGTCTTCTCGCTCTCCAAGGGCTACAACATGACCGGCTGGCGCACGGCCGCGATCGTCGGAAACGCCGAGGCCCTCGAGAGCTACTGGCGGCTCAAGACCAACATCGACTCGGGCATGTTCGAGGCCGTCCAGCTCGCGGCGGTGGCGGCGCTGACGCCCGAGGGCGACCAGGCCGCCCGGGACATGAGCGCGCTCTACGAGCGCCGCCGCGACCTGGTCTGCGGCGCGCTGGCCGAGATCGGCGTGGCCGTCACCCCGCCGAAGGGAACGATCTACGTCTGGGCGCCGGTGCCGGCCGGCCACAGCTCGGCCTCGTACTGCGAGATGGTGCTCGAGGAGTCGGGCGTGGTCGTCTCTCCGGGCGGCGCCTACGGCCCGAACGGCGAAGGCTTCTTCCGCATCTCGCTGACCATCGACGACGACCGTCTTCGCGAGGCCGTCGAGCGGTTGCGCTCGAGCCTCGGCGACGCGGAAGGGCAGGCGGCATGAACTACTGCGGGATAGCGGTCGGGCACGAGCTCCAGCAGCTCTGCCGGGTAGAGGAGATGCGCACCGACGATCCTCCGATCCGCCTGCGCGCGACCTTCTACGAGCCCGGCTCGCCGGCCGAGGTGGTCGAGGAGATCGCCTCGCTGGGCGATGTCGTGGTCGCGGTCGGAGCCCCTCAGGGTGAGCCGATCGAGGACCGCGAGCTGCGCGTCTGCGATGCCGCCCTGCGTCGCCGCGGCGTGGCCCCCCGGCCGGTGGTCGAGGCCGGTCTCGCCCTCTTCGACGCGCTCGAGGACCTCAACGTCTTCCTGCCCGACTCCGCCCTCGACGCCGATCCCGGCCCAGATGGCGAGCAGGAGGGGACGGTCGACGAGGGCATGTTCCGTGAGGCCGCGCTGTTCGAGGTCAACGTCGACGCCGTGTTCTGCGCCCTCCAGGGCCGCCGCGTCCCTGCGCGCCGGCACCCGCTCGGCGTCTTGACCCGGATCGACGAGCTGACCGAGGACCGCGTGGAGGATCCGGGCGGCGACCTGTGGAGTCGCCGCATCGAGGAGATCGAGGCGGCGGCGGCGGCGCTGTGTGCGCACCGCTACGCGGTCGGACACGCCGCCTGGATCGGCGACCCCGAGGAGGGCGTCGTGGTCATGCCGGGCTTCCGTCCGCCGGGAATGTTCTCGAGCGAGGGCGTCATCCCGCGCGTGCCCCGGCGGCGGCTGGCCGCCCGCCGCACCGAGGCGGCCTCGGTCTTGGAAGAGCCCGAGGCGCCGGAGCCCGCACCGGACGAGCCGGCCCTCTAGGCCTCGGCCGCCGGCGCGGGCGCGAACGGCTCGCGCCCGGCTCGGCGCAGACTCAGGTAACGCTCGGGGTTGGGCAGCGGCGCGAACCCGTGGGGCGAGTAGACGCCGTGGGCGTCGGCGGTGGCGAGCAGGACGTTGCGCGCTGCGCTCACCCGGGGGTGCGCGAGCACCGCTTCGACGAGCCGGGTCCCGATGCCCGCGCCACGGTGGCTGTGCAGCACGAAGACGTCGGCCACCCAGGCGAAGGTCGCGCCGTCGGTCACGGCACGGGCGAAGCCGACCTGGGCGCTGGAGGCGTAGGCGCCGAAGGGGACCGACCCCTCGATGGCGCGATCGACGACCTCTCGGGCAATGCCGAGGGCCCAGTAGGACTCACGGCTCAAAAAGGCGTGAATGAGGTCGCGATCGAGTCGCGCCGGATCGCTGGAGATCTCGACGGCGCTGGAGGCGGCAGGCATCGGGTGGGGAAGGTAGCCGGGGGCCGCGCTCGAGCCGTGACTCGGCTCGAGCCAGACGGGCGGCCTACACTCCGGGGTGGTGGCCGATACGAGCGGGCAGAACGGTGCGAGCCCTCGCCGCGGCGAGGGCATCCGCAATCCGCGGGCGCGCCAGCGGGCGCTGCTCATCGCCGCCGGACCGGACGAGCCCGATCTCTCGGAGCTGCGCGAGCTGCTGCGCACCGCGCGGGTCGCAGTGGCCGGCGAGCTGACCCAGCGCCGGTCCCGTCCCGATCCCGACCGCTACCTGGGCCGCGGCAAGCTGACCGAGCTGAAGGCGGCGATCAAGGACGCCGACGCCAACTTGGTCGCCTGCGACGACGAGCTCGCGCCGCGCCAGGAGCGCAACCTCGAGCAGGAGATCGGCGTGCCGGTGATCGACCGCACGGCGATCATCCTCGACATCTTCGCCGACCACGCGAACTCGGCGGAGGGCAAGCTGCAGGTCGAGCTCGCCCAGCTCGAGTACAACCTCGCGCGCATGCGCGGGCTGTGGACCCACCTCGAGCGCCTCGGCGCCGGGCGCATGGACGGCGGCATCGGCACCCGTGGCCCGGGCGAGACCCAGATCGAGACCGACCGTCGCCTCGCTCGCGACCGCATTACCGCGCTGAAGCACCGCCTCGAGCGCACCCGGGCCACGCGCTCGACCATGCGCAGCGAGCGCGAGCGCGCGCACCTGCCCACGGTCGCGCTCGCGGGCTACACCAACGCCGGCAAATCGACGCTGCTGAACGCGCTCACCGGCGCCACCGCTGGGGTGCGCGACCGCCTCTTCCACACCCTCGACCCGACCACCCGCTCGTTCGCGATCTCCGGCCGCGAGTACCTGCTGACCGACACCGTCGGCTTCATCCGCAAGCTTCCCCATCAGCTCGTCGAGGCCTTCGGGGCGACGCTCGAGGAGACCCTGCGCGCCGACCTGATCGTGCACGTGGTCGACGCCTCCGCGTCGCAGGAGGAGATGGAGGAGATGATCCACGCCGTCGAGGACGTGCTGGCGGGGATCGGGGCGGCGGAGCGCCCGCAGCTGCTCGCTCTCAACAAGATCGACGTGCTCGAGGCCGAGCGCCGGCGCGAGCTCTCGTTCCGCCACCCGCGAGCGACCCAGGTCTCGGCCGCGACCGGCGAGGGGCTCGACGAGCTGCGAGCGGCCATCGAGGCGGAGTTCCTGCGCACCCTGCGCCCGATGGACCTGCTCGTGCCCTACAGCGAGGGCGGGCGCCTCGCCGAGCTGCACGACCTTGCCGGCGCGCTCGAGCGCGAGGACACGCCCGATGGCGCGCGGGTCCAGGCGCGGGTCCCCGCGGCGGTGGCGGCGCGGTTCGAGCGGTTCCTCGTTGCCGCGGACGGCAACGGCGCCTCCCCGCCGGCGGACGGGCCGCAGGCCTCCGACAGTCCCCTCGACAACGAGCCGGCGGGCGCCGCCCGCGAGTGATCCTCGCCTACACGCGGCTGCACGCGGACGCGCGGGCGCCGGCCCGAGCGCACCCCGGGGACGCCGGCTACGACCTGCACTCCGCCGAGGCGGCGGCGCTCGGCCCGGGAGAGCGCGCGAGCGTCGGCACGGGCCTTGCCCTTGCCGTTCCCGAGGGGCTCGCGGGGCTCGTCCTGCCGCGCTCCGGCCTGGCCATGCGCCACGGGGTCGCGCTGGTGAATGCCCCCGGCTTGATCGACTCCGGCTATCGCGGCGAGCTGCGCGTGCTCCTGCTCAACACCGACCGGCGCGAGTCGTTCGAGGTCGAGATCGGCGACCGTATCGCCCAGCTCCTGCTGGTCGCGCTCGCGGCTCCGGAGCTCCGAGAGGTGCCGTCGCTCGAGGAGACTGCGCGCGGCTTGGGAGGGTTCGGCTCGACGGGACGGTGATTCGCGCCCGAGCGGCTCATGCCGGGCCGCAGTCCGAACGCGGCCGCCGCCGCCAGCGCGACCGCGTAGCGATCGTGCTCGCTCCAGCCCGTCCCGAACGTTCTCGACGGGCACGGCCCCGTGACGCAGACGATCGGCGAGTAGTACCAGGGCAGGAACAGCGAGCCGACGAGGCCGGCGCCCGAGACCGCGGCGACCATGGCCCCGATCCGCCGCTGCGCCTCACAACCCCGCGGCCCGTCGCGCGCTCGCGTGCGCGGCGTCCTCCATCGCATCGTCGAGCGGCTCAAGCTCGACCCCCAGCGCCAGCTCCACCAGCCGATCGGCCAGCCAGGTGTTCTTGGGCAGTAGTGGCCCGTGCAGGTAGGTGCCGATGACGCTTCCTCGGCGCACGCCCTCGACTCCGTCGCGTCCGTTGTTGCCGTGCCCGGAGACCACGCGCCCGAGCGGTTCCTCGTCCGCGTCCAGGTACGTCCGCCCACCGTGGTTCTCGAAGCCAGCGATCACCCGCGGCCCGGTGCCGAGATCAGCTTCGATGGCGCAGTTGCCGATGAGTCGGGGCCCCGGCTCGCGCACGGTCTCGAGCCCGACGAGGCCGATCCCCGGGATCGTTCGCTCGCCGAGCTGGTAGGAGCGCCCGAGCAGCTGGAAGCCGCCGCAGACCGCGAGCACCACCGCCCCCCGGCCGGCGGCAGCGTGGAGGGCGTCGCGCTTGGTCGCGACCATGTCCTCGGCCACGGCGATCTGGTCGCGATCCTGCCCGCCGCCCATGTAGAACAGATCGTGGGCGGCCGGATCGAGCGGCTCGCCCAGCGAGCTCGCGGCCAGCTCGAAGCCGATGCCCCGCCAGCCGCAGCGGGCGCGCAGGACCTGGATGTTTCCGCGATCGGCGTAGATGTTCATGAGCTCGGGGTAGAGCGCGCAGACGCGCAGGGTCTCGCTCACGGCGCCGGGGCCTCGAGCATGAGGACGGTCGAGCCGACGTAGGCCTCGGTCTCGGGAACGACGCGGTCGGGCAGGCGGCGCAGGCCGCGAGCGATCGCGGCGGCGGCGAGCTCGGCCGGCGGGAAGACCGACAGGCGGATCGTCGCGGCCACTTCGACCGGCTCACCCGTGGGGGCCGTGGCGCAGCGGATGCGGTCGATGGCCACGGTCCGCTCACCCGCGGCCTCGTCGAGCTCGCGCACGCTGAACGGGGTGCTGGTCAGCGTCCATCCGTCGCGCGCGCCGGTGTCGGGCGGCGGCGGGAGCGAGTCGGCGGCGGGCAGTCCGGCGAACGGATCGGCCAGCGCGGGGGCGAACACACCGCCGGGCTCGAGATGGTCGACCACGCGGGCGAGCATGGCGTCGCGGCCGGCGGCGTCGCCGAGCAGTTGGACCACCTGCATCGGGGCGATCACTAGCCCGAAGCGGCGCTCGAGGGCAAAGGCACGCGCGTCGGCGCACACGGCTTCGAGGTCGAGCCCGGCTGCGCGGGCGCGCGTCGCGCAGGCCTCGACCAGGGCGGGGTCGGAGTCGAGGGCGACCACCTCGCGTCCGCCCGCTGCGAGGTCGAGGGCGACGCGTCCCGTGCCCGCGCCGAGGTCGAGGACCGGGCCAACCGTGGGATCGGCGAGCTCCCGCCACAGCGGCAGGTCGGCCTCGTAGCCGCCGCACTCGACGTCGTGCCAGGCCACGTCGAGGTCGAACGGGGGAGAGGCGGAGCGGGCTCGCGCGCGCGGCGCCCTCATCGCGCGCGCTGCCTCGCGGGTGTGGGCTCCGGCGCCACGATCCGCACCTGGCGCTCGCCCAGTCGCACCGTCACCGGCAGCTCGCCGATCGGGTCGCCGTCGGCGTAGACCGCGAACGGGCGGTCGGCGCGGATCTCGATCGTCCGGCCGGTCAGGAAGACCGCCTGGGGCTCGTCGACGTGGGTCCCGCGGAAGACCTTCGGCATCATCCGCAGGAAGCGCAGCCGCGAGTGCTGCTCGACCAGCAGCACGTCGAGCACGCGGTCGTCGAGCTGGGCATGGGGGATGAGCATCATGCCGCCGCCGTAGGCCTTCGAGTTGCCGACCGCGACCGAGTAGCCGGTGAACCCATGATGCGCGCCGTCGATCGTCACGTCGAAGTGGGCGTGGCGCCACGAGGCGAGCGCCTTGAGCGCCGCGTACAGGTAGACCGCGTTGCCGCGCAGGCGCGACTCGTTGGCGATCCGGTTGGCCTCCGAGTCGAAGCCCAGGCTGGCGATTCCCAGGAACGGCGCGCTGTTCACCTCGCCAACGTCGATCGCTCGCGCGCGGCCCTCGAGCGCCAGGGCCACCGCCTCGACGGGCGGGGACGGGATCTCGAGCACGCGCGCAAGGTCGTTGCCCCGGCCGGTGGGAACGATCGCGAGCTCGGTCTCCGTGCCCCGCAGCGCCCCGGCGATCGACGCCACGTGCCCATCGCCGCCCACCGCGACCACCGTCTCCGTGCCGGCCTCGGCCGTCGTCCGGGCGAGCTCGACGGCGTGGGTGGCGCTGCGAGAGCTGAGCGCTCGAAACCGAGCCCCGCGGCGTTCGAGCTCGGCGCAGGCGGCCTCGAGCGCCCTGCGGCCGCGCCCTGCGCCCGCGACGGGGTTGGCGATGAGGGCGAGTGCGCGGTCTGGCACGGGCGGTGAGTCTAAGCCGCGCGTGCGGTCGCTACGACGGCGCGCTCCAGCCGCGCTGGGCGATCGCCGCGGCCACCTCGGCCGGCCGGTCGGTGACCACGTAGGCGTCGACGATGGCCCCGTCGGCGTTGATGGTTATCGACAGGCCCGACTCCGTGGTGCGGACCTTGGAGATCGCCGCCACCGGGCGGCCGGAGCCCATCCGCGGCTTGACGCGGCCTGTGGCCACGCTGTGGACGCCCTCGAGGTCGGCCAGCCCGTCGAGCAGGCGGCGGTAGCCCTTGGTCGAGGAGTGCTTGTGATGGGTCCTGCGAGCCATGGGCGGTTCCCCATGATGGCGGGGGAGAGGATCGACCGCGGATACGCTTATCGCTATGGACGACACCGCCCGACGCGAACGGCGCGCAGAGGCCCGGCGCCGCTCCGAGGCTCAGCAGCGGCGGGTGGTGGTCGCCGCCGGCGGAAGCGTCGTGCTCGCGCTGGTGGTCATCGTGCTCATCTCCGCCGGGGGCGGAAGCGCGGAGAGCGAGCGCGCCGCGGCCAGGCCGAAGCCGCCGCCCGAGCTCCCGCGCGGCGGGCGCAGCGTCTTCCCCGAGTTCCGGGTCGTCGGCTTCGCCGGCGCGCCGCAGGACGAGGCGCTCGGTGAGCTCGGCATCGGGTCGCTCGACCAGGCCGCGCGCAAGCTCGAGCGCCAGGCGAAACCCTACGCGCGCGGTCCGGGCCGTCCGCCCATCCTGCCCGCGTTCGAGCTGATCGCCGTGATCGCCAACGCCGATCCCGGCGACGACGGCAAGTACCGCACGCGCCAGGAGGACCGCGTCGTACGCGAGTACCTGGCCGGCGCGCGCCGCGCCGGCGCCCTGCTCCTGCTCGACATCCAGCCCGGCCGGGCGGATTTCCTGCCCGAGGTGCGCAAGTTCGACAAGTTCCTGGCCCAGCCCGAGGTGACGGTCGCGCTCGACCCGGAGTGGCACATGGCCGAGGGCGAGGTCCCCGGCCAGACCATCGGCTCGGTCACCGCCCAGGAGGTCAACGAGGTGTCCGCGCATCTGTCGCGGATCGTCCAGCGCAATCGCCTCCCCGAGAAGATGCTGGTCGTCCACCAGTTCACCCTGGAGATGATCGAGAACCGATCCGAGCTCAAGCAGTACCCGGGGGTGGAGCTCGTGCTGAACGTCGACGGCGTCGGCGACCCGAAGCTCAAGATCGACAAGTACAACGCCTTCATGCAGCAGCGCGACCGCGCCCGCAACGGCTTCAAGGTGTTCTACGAGGAGGACACCGACATGCTCTCGCCGGCCGAGGTGATGCGCCTGCGCCCCGAGCCGGAGTTCGTGGTCTACGAGTAGGGCGGCTCGGCGAGCATCAGCGCGGCCAGGCTGTCGGCGACGAGGTCGGGCCGCGGATCGACGGCAGCCGCGGCCTCCTCGACCGAGGTTCCGCCGGTGAGCACCAGAGCCGAGTCGAGACCGGCGGCCGCCGCAGCGGCGACGTCGGAGTCGAGGCGATCGCCGACTACCAGCGTCTCGCCCTCACCGAGGCGGTCGAGCGCGGTCTCGAACAG
>CADCVU010000146.1 GCA_902806245.1 uncultured Solirubrobacterales bacterium | reverse complement strand
GAGGTCCGGGTGATCGCCGCGGCGGTGACCCTGCTGGCCTACTGCCTGTGGGCCTTCGAGCAGGCCGGCCGCGGTGACGTCGCCATCCTCTTCGAGCTGTCGATCCTCCCGTTCGTGATCTTCATCCTGCGGTGGGCTCTGCTGCTCGAGGCCGACCGCGAGCGCGCGCCGGAGGATCTCGTGCTCGGCGACCGCGGGCTTCAGGCCGCCGCGGTGGCCTGGGCCGTGGTGTACGGGCTCGGTGTCTACGTCGGCGGTTAGCGCCCCGCGCGAGGACGAGCTCGCGGCGGTGCGGGGCAACGGCTCCCGGCCGGGCGGGGCGATCCCGCGCGCCGCACCCGACCTCGGGGTCGCCGACGGCGAGCCGACCCTGCTGACCGGCTGGGGGCGCACCGCTCCAACGCTCGCGTCGCTGCACCGCCCCGCCGACGCGGAGCAGGTGGCCGAGTTGCTGGCCCAGCCCGGCGCTCGCGGGCTCGTCGCCCGCGGCCTGGGTCGCTCCTACGGCGACGCGGCCCAGAACGCCGGCGGGCGCGTGCTCTCGCTCCTCGACGTACGCGGCGTCCGCGGCTTCGACCCTAAGAGCGGGCTGATCGCCGTCGGCGCCGGGTTCTCGATCGGCGACCTCGCACGGCTCGTGCTCCCGCACGGGTGGTTCCCGCCGGTGCTGCCGGGCACGAGCCACGTGACCGTCGGCGGCGCCATCGCCGCTGACGTACACGGCAAGAACCACCACCGCGAGGGCTCCTTCTGCCACCACGTCCGCGCCTTCGAGCTGGTGAGCCCGGGCGGCGAGCAGAGGACGGTCACGCCTGAGGGCACGCCTGAGGTGTTCGCGGCCACCGCCGGAGGGATGGGGCTGACCGGCGTCGTCGTCGAGGCCACGCTCCAGCTGGTGGCCGTCGAGACCGACCGCGTGCGCGTCGACACCGAGCGCGCCCGCAACCTCGACGACGTGATGGAGCGCATGGAGCGCGGCGACGAGGACTACCGCTACTCGGTGGCCTGGATCGACTGCCTCGCTCGCGGGAGCGCGCTCGGCCGCTCGGTGCTCATGCGCGGCGACCACGCGACCCGCGCTGAGCTCTCCGGCGGCGAGCGTTCCGGGGCCGCCCTCGGATTCTCGCCGCCGCGCGTGCTCTCGGCGCCCCCCGGCGTGCCCTCCGGGTTGCTCTCGACCCCGGCGCTGCGGGCGTTCAACGAGGTCTACTTCCGCCGTTCCCCCCGGCGCGAGCAAGGGCGGCTCGAGGCCCTGCACTCCTACTTCCACCCGCTCGACATCGTCGGCGACTGGAACCGCCTGTACGGGCCGCGCGGCCTGCTCCAGTACCAGCTCGTCGTCCCCTTCGGCGCGGAGGACGCGCTGCGTCAGGTGGTCGAGCGCCTGGCCGGCGAGCGTGCTCCGGCCTTCCTGGCCGTGCTCAAGCGCTTCGGGGACGGTCGCGGGATGCTGTCGTTCCCGATCCCCGGGTGGACGCTGACCATGGACCTGCCGGCCGGGCGAACCGAGCTGGCGCCCTTCCTCGACGGGCTCGACGAGCTCGTGGCCGGGGCCGGCGGGCGCCTGTACCTGGCTAAGGACTCGCGGCTGCGCCCGGAGCTGCTCGAGGCGATGTACCCCGAGCTCGGGCGCTGGCGGGAGGTGCAGGCGGGCCTCGACCCCGAGGGCGTGCTGTGCTCCGATCTCGGCCGCCGGTTGGGCCTCGGCGGAGGTTCGAGGCGATGAAGGACGCGCTCGGCAGCGTCGAGTCGGTGCTCGTGCTCGGGGGCGGATCGGAGATCGCGCTGGCCACCGTGCGCGCGCTGGTGGCCCGGCGCACCCGCACGGTCGTCCTCGCCGCCCGCCGCCCCGGCGAGCTCGAGTCGGTGGCCGGCGAGCTGCGCGCCGCGGGCGCGACGACGGTCGAGACCGTCGCCTTCGACGCCCAGGACGATGCGGAGGCCCACGGCCGACTGGTCGACGACGTCTTCGATCGCCACGGCGACATCGACCTCGTGCTCGTCGCGGCCGGAGTGCTCGGCGAGCAGAGCCGCGACGAGCACGACGGCGCCGCCGCCCGCGCGGTCGTCGGCACGAACTTCCTCGGCCTCGTCTCGGCCATCGTCCCCTGCGCCGAGCGCATGCGCGGGCAGGGGCACGGGACGCTCTGCGTACTCTCCACGGTCGCCGGCGAGCGCCCGCGGCGTTCGAACTTCGTCTACGGCTCGTCCAAGGCCGGGCTCGACGCCTTTGCCCAGGGCCTCGGCGACTCGCTGGTAGGCACGGGCGTGAACGTGGTCGTCGTCCGTCCGGGTTTCGTGCGTACGAGGATGACCGAAGGACTCGATCCCGCTCCGTTCGCGACGACGCCCGAGAAGGTCGCCGAGGCGGCGCTCGAGGGGATCGCGAAAGGGTCACACACCGTGTGGGCGCCGCCGGTGCTGCGCTACGTCATGTCGGTGCTGCGCCACGTGCCGCGGCCGGTGTTCCGGCGGCTGCCGCTGTAGGACTCGCGAGACTCGGCCTCGACGACGCCGTTTGGGCGCGCATGCGCGTCTACGTCGGTCCTCACACTGAAGAACGAGACGAAGACGATCATCGCCACCGCGACGACGAGGGCGGCGACGAAGAGCAGGAGCGGCCCCATGATCTCGTCCATCACACCAGCGCCCTGACCGTCGCCCCCTCCGGCTCGAACGCCACCCGCCTGACCTCCCAGCCCGGCACCTCCCTGGCCAACCCCGCGACGAGCTGCCCTGTCGCCTCCCAGTGCGACCAGAACAGAACGGTCGGCCCGGCGCCCGAGATCGACGCTCCCACCGCCCCGAACTCACGCGCGCGCTCGAGGAGCTCCATCGAGCGCGGGTATAGATGCGCGCGCCGCGGCTGGTGCAGCCGATCCGAGAGTCCGCGCGCCACCAGGTCGAGGTCGGCGCGAGCAAGGCCGAGCACCAGCATCGCGGCGTGCGCCGTGTTGTGGACGGCGTCGGCGAAGGGCACCTCGGCCGGCAGGGCGGCGCGCGCGGCCGCGGTCGAGACCTGCTCGGCCGGTATCGCCACGACGGTCTCGAGGCCCGGGGCGGGGTCGAAGCGCTCAGCGCCGCCCTCGTGGCAGATCACCACCCCCCCGCGCAGCGCCGCGGCCGCGTTGTCGGGATGGCCCTCGAGCGCGGTCGCGGCGGCGAGCAGGTCGGCGTCGAGCTCGAAGACGTGGTCGGCGGCCACGAGGCCAGCGACCGCCGCCGCGGCGCTCGAGCCGAGCCCGGCCACCGGCGGGATCTGCGAGCGGATGCGGAAGGTGAAGCAGTCGGCCGGCGCGAGCGACTCAAAGGCGCGCACCACCAGGTTGGTGCGATCATCCGGGACGCCGGGAACGTCGGTCTCCACCGCGAACTCCCCGGTCTCCTCGACGTCGAGCTCGAGGTGCAGGGCGAGCGCCGCCGCCATCGAGTCGAAGCCCGGGCCCAGGTTGGCCGAGGAGGCGGGGACGCGGATGAGGCGGCGACGATGCATCAGCCCAGCACCGC
Organism: uncultured Solirubrobacterales bacterium; assembly: GCA_902806245.1. Taxonomy (GTDB): domain Bacteria; phylum Actinomycetota; class Thermoleophilia; order Solirubrobacterales; family Thermoleophilaceae; genus JACCUC01. Next base: position 585 of record CADCVU010000146.1, on the reverse strand, counting down.
CTCCTCGACGCTACCGAGATCCGGCTCGCACGGGATGACCGAGCGGGCCTGGTCGAGCGCGGTGGTCGGGTCCTTGAGCCCGTGGCCGGTGAGCACGCAGACGATCCGCCCCTCCCCTCCGTACTTGAGCAGCCCGGCCACCGACGCCGCCGAGGCCGGCTCGCAGAACACTCCCTCCTCGGAGGCGAGCACCCGGTAGGCGTCGAGGATCTCGGCGTCCGAGACCGCCCGGATCAGACCGCGCGAGGAGGTGATCGCCCCCATCGCCTCCTCCCAGCGCGCCGGGTTGCCGATCCGGATCGCCGAGGCCACGGTCTCGGGCTGGTCCACCGGCGTGCCGTGCACGAGCGGCGCGGCTCCCTCGGCCTGGAAGCCGTGGAGCTGCGGAGCTTGGCCGTACTCGCCGAAGCCCTTGTGCCACGAGGTGATGTTGCCGGCGTTGCCGACCGGGATGCAGAGCGCATCGGGGGCGTAGTCGAGCCCGTCGCAGACCTCGAAGGCGGCGGTCTTCTGGCCCTCGATGCGGAACTCGTTGACCGAGTTGACGAGCGAGATCGGGTGGCGGTCGACGAGCTCGCGCACGAG
>CADCVU010000145.1 GCA_902806245.1 uncultured Solirubrobacterales bacterium | reverse complement strand
TTGCGCACGAAGAAGGCCTTCACTCGATCTCCGGCCCTCGAGGACCTCGTGCCGAACGCCGCCCCGACGGAGAAGCCGACGGTCACGAGCGCGACGCCGGACACGAGTACGTCGTAGGCCACCGCCTCGGGCAGAGCCTCGAACCCGAGCGTGACCGCGTTGAAGGGCAGGCCGAAGTAGCCGGTGTTGGCGAGACCGGCGGAGACGATCAGCGCACCGGTCGTCGGTCGCGGCAGCCGCATCAGGCGCGCCCCGACGACCCAGGCCAGGGTCATGGTCACCGCCAGCCCGGCATAGGCAAAGGCGATCCCCGCGCCGACCTGCACCGTGAGCTCCAGGGCCGCCATGTTGAAGAAGGCGACGATCGGCAGCAGCACCCAGAGGATCGCGTTCATGAGGCGCTGCGCCAGCCGCTCGGCGCCCTCGGGCCGGCGGCGACGGCCGAGCGCCCCCGCGTCGGTGGCGGCCACGATGACCGCCGCGAGCGCGATCACGCGGTCGGCGGGCGCGCCGGTGGCGGCGGCGCCGGAGTGACCTCGCGCAGGACGGCGGCCGCGCGCTCGGGCGCGACGGTGTTGAGGTGGACGCCGGCGCCGAGCTCGAGCCCCGCGAGTTGGGTCAGCTTGGGCATGAGGTCGATCCGCCAGCAGAAGTACGCGGCGTCGCGCGGGGCGGTGCGGACCCAGAGGTTGAGCGCCGGCACCGCGCCGAGCACCGCCGCGAGGCGCCCGAGCACCTGGTGCAGGAGCCGAGCCCCGAGCGGGCCGTCGTCCTCGTAGCGCGGACGGGCCGCGCGCGGGACGATCTGCACCTGGAATGGAATCCGCGAGGCGAACGGGCACAGGGCCACGGCCTCGCGGTCGATGGCCACGATGCGCTCGTCGCGGCGCACCTCCTCCTGGAGCAGGTCCGAGAGCAGGCCGCGGCCGGCCGTGCGATCGGCGTGGGCGGTGAAGCGCTCGCGCTCGCGGGCGATCGCGGCCGGCACGAAGGGGAGCGCGTAGAGCTGGGCGTGCGAGTGGGGCAGCGACGCGCCGGCTTCCCGTCCCTCGTTGACGATGACGTGCACGTACGCCGCGCCGGCGTGCGTGCGCATGCGCTCGCGCCACGCCCCCATGGCCACCTCGAGCTGCTCGGGGGCGAGCTCGGCCAGCGAGCGCGCCGGCGCCGGCCCGTTGACGATCACCTCGTGGGCGCCCTCGGCGGGACGGGCGGCGAACAGCTCGGGCTCGCCGCGGCCTCGAGCGAGCGGATCGGTGCCGGCGGGATCCGGCGCACCCGGTCCGGGTTCCGGGGCGGGAGCGTGCAGGGCCGGATACAGGTTCGGCACCGCGCGCGCGATCCAGCCCGGCCCGTCCGCCTGCCCGCCGCCCGGCCGCAGCGCCCACAGCTCCGGCGGCGTGCGCGCCTCGTGGCCCTCGAGGAAGGGATCGCCCTCGGGGTCGAGCGGCGCGGGCGGCTCGACGGCGAAGCCGCCGCCGGGACGGTCGGCCCGCGCGCCCGCGACGATCGCTCGCAGACCCGACAGCGGGTCGATCCGCAGCTCCGGCACGGCGGCGCGCCCTCTAGCGGGCGTAGCGGTCGATGTCGGCGGCGAGCTCGTCCTCGCTCGCGTAGACACCCTGCTTCACGGTCGCGAGACGGCCGTCGCGGCCGTAGAAGGCCGTCGAGGGAAAGGCGACCGCCGCCTGGAAGATCTGGGCGATGTCCCCGTTCGGGTCGGAGTAGCTGGGGAAGGGGAGCGGCAGCTCGTCGAGGAACTGCGTGGCCGCTCCGTCGGAGTCGTTGGTGTTCGAGGCGAGGAAGGCGATCCGGCGGCCGCGCTCGAGGGCCTGAGCGCGGAAGTAAGGTAGCTCGGCCCGGCACGGGCCGCACCACGACGCCCACTTGTTCACCACCACCGGGTATCCGCGGAGCTCGTCGAGCTGGGCGCGAAAGGCCTTCGGGCCGCCCTCGAGGAGCTGCCCGCCCCGGGCGTAGACGGCCGCGAGCTCGGGCGGGGCGCCGCGGGCCAGCGAGCGACCATCCTGACCGCGCACGGCGGTGGCCCGATCGGCCCCCGGCTGCGGGTCAGACTCTAGGCCGCCGCACCCGGCCAGCGTCACGACGACCGCCACCAGAAGGGCGAGAGCGGAGCGGGGGACGGCCATCGTCCTAGCCTCGCACACGCCTCGCACACGCCACGAGCGCTCCTGGAGCGCGGGTCGGCGAAGTGGACCGCAGCGGTTGCTTTAATAGGGACTCGCATTCTGCCTCACCGGCTCGCCGTCAGGCGGTCTGTGCGGTCCGGTTCTCGGAGGGACCGGGCGACTCACCGGGGCGACCGACCGATCGACGCGACTCCCGCGTCGGATCCGGCGCCGCGCTGTACCTCACCCAAACCGAGCCACCATGGCTGCCAGCACTTCCCTCGCTGCACCCTCGCCGATCTCCGGCGACCAACTCGAGCGCGCAGAGCGCTTCGCCCGCGAGCCCTTCCTGCACGGGGGCGAGAAGGCCGAGCAGGCGCTCGCCGAGGGCACGCCGCGCCGGCGCGCCCTCGACCGCGCGCTGGCCGAGATCGAGGCGGAGCGCTCCGAGCCGTCGGTGGCCTGGCGCCGCGAGTTCTCGCTCATGCTCGGGCTCGAGCGCCTGCTCTCCGAGGACGATCCTCGCCTCGCCGACGGGACCGAGCTCTCGGCCCACCAGGTCGACGCGCTGTCGGGAACGCTGATCGCGCTCCTGGCCGAGGCTCAGACCGGCACGCGCGCGAACGGCGCCGAGACGGCCGAGGCGTCAGGCGAGAACTCCACCCGCTCGAACGGCGCGAGCACCGAGGCTGGGGTGCCGGCTCCCACGTCCGCCGGCGTGGTCGCCGCCGCTGCTCCCGCGCGCGACAGCGAGGAAGCCCCGGGCGAGGACGAGGCGGACGACGACAGCGAGGTCGAGTACGAGGCGAGCGACGACGAGGACGACGACACCGAGGTCCAGCAGCAAGCTGAGCCCACGGCCGTCGACGACGACCTGCCCGACGAGGAGGAGCCGGTCGACTGGGAGGTCGAGGCCGCCGGTGACGGCGAGGCCGAGCATGCCTCGCCCGAGACCCTCGACGATCCCGGCGCGACGCGTCGCTTCTGGTTCGAGCACGCCACCGGCGCCGGCAAGACCGTCGCCGCGCTCGGCTTCGCGGAGGCCTCGCGGACCGGTGGGATGCTCATCCTCACCCACCGGCGCAATCTCGTCGAGCAGTTCAACGGCGAGCTCAAGGATCGCGGCTACAAGGACAGGATCAGCCCGCCGCTGTTCAAGCAGGGCACGCGCGAGCCGCCGGCCAAGGGGCCGGTCACCGTCGAGACCTACCAGTGGTTCGTGCGCAACGTCGGCAACATCTCCGACGCCTACACGATCGTCGTCTGCGACGAGGCCCACACCGCACTCGGGGAGAAGACGAGCGCCGCCATCCGCTCCTGGCGCGGTCCGATCTTCGTCGGCATGACGGCCACCGGCGCGCTCATCGCCCGCCACGTCACCGACCTCTTCCCGACCCAGACCTCGCGCTTCGACCTGGCCCAGGCCGCGCGGCGCGGCGTGATCTCGCCTCTGCGCTGCGTGCGCATCCCTCCTGGCGTCGGGGTCAACACCATCGCCAAGGTCCCGCTGCGCAAGGGCGAGGTCGACCAGGACTTCGACCTCGAGGAGCTCGCCGCGCTGCTCGACCAGGGGCCGTTCAACGCGGCGGTCGCCGACCTGTATCGCGTGCGTTTCAAGAACCTCCCCGGCGTGGTCTACGCCGCCGGGGTGCGCCACGCTCACAACGTGGCCCAGGCCTTCCGCGACGCCGGCATGCAGGCCATGGCGGTCTCCGGCGAGACGCCCAAGCGCGAGCTCACGCGCGTGCTCGCGGCCTACGAGCGCGGCGAGATCGACGTCCTGATCAACGCCCAGCTGCTGGCCGAGGGCTGGAACTCACCGCGCGCGACGGTCTGCATGCACCTCGCGCCCACCGCCTCGAAGCGCATATACCAGCAGCGCGTGGGGCGCGTCACGCGCCGCCAGCCGGGCAAGGAGGCGGGGATCGTCGTCGACTTCGTCCACCCCTCGACCCAGAACGACGACCCGGTCGTGACCCTCCACGGCCTGCTCGACCGCGACGTCTACCGCGGCGGCGCGATCGTCGTCGGACCGGTTCGGCGCGGGCGCGGCCGCCGCCTACGGGTCGAGCGGCGTGTGGTCCCGGTGGCCGCGGAGACCGAGCGCCGCTACGCCGTCTTCGAGCGTGAGCTGTGGCGGATCGCCGTCGAGAACCTGCCGTGGATCGACCAGCACGCCTGGGCCGCGCTGGCCGGCAAGCAGGTCAGCTCGAGCAACTGGCGCCGGGCCAAGGCCATGCTCCAGTTCGACCGCACCGGCGAGCTGCGGCGGCGCTTCCTGCTCACCGCCCTCCAGCGCAATCGCAACACCCAGCTGCGCCTGCGCGCGCTCTCCGAGATCCCGGAGCTGCGCGACGCCGACGCCTTCACCGAGGCCGTCGACATCGTCGGGACGTGGTCGCGCGACGAGCGTCGCGAGGGCGTCAAGGTGCTGCTCGGCGCCCTGGCCGAGCGCCAGGTCGGCCGCCGCGACCAGGCCGCGAGCTGGATCTGGGACCTGGCCGGCTTCACCCGCGAGGTTCACGAGGAGTACGCGGCTCAGCGCTGGCCGGAGACCAAGCGCCTGCTTGGGCTGCTGGTCAACTCCTCCGGCGCGGCGCACGGGCGCAACGCGCGCCGGCTCGTGCACCAGGCGCGCTCGCACGACCGCCGGCTGTGTGCGGCGCTGCTCGCCGCCGCGGTGGCGCACACCCCCGAGGCCATGCAGGTGCTCACCGGGGCGCGCACGCGCATGGCTCGCAAGCCCTCGTCGCTCGCGCGCGAGCTGCTGCGGAACTTCCCGAAGGGTAGGCGGCGGCGAGGCGGGCGCCGGCGCAAGCGCCCGGCCGGAGACGGCGCCGGCAACGCGAAGCGAGCGCAGGGCGCCGCCGAGGCGAGCGAAGCGGCCTGAGGACCCGCCCCGGCGGAGCACCGAGGGGCGAGCTCACCAACCGAGCGTTCCGGGGCTCCCCTTGAACGGTCCCTCGAGGTCGGCGGTGATCCAACCGCCGTAGAAGTCGCCCGGCTGGGCCTGAACGCGCTCGTCGCCGAGCCAGCAGGCGTCGACCCGGCTCGGGTAGAAGCAGACGTGGTCTCGCAGCTCGGCGTAGGCCGGCACGGGCTCCGGGTAGAGCCAGGCAGCCGCGGCCTCTCGGCGATCTCCGACCTGGAGGTCGAGATAGCGCGCCGTTCCCTTCCACTCGCACAGGCTGCGACCGCGGCCCGAATGCAGGTACTCCGCGGCCACGTCCTCGGGCGGGAAGTAGATCGTCGGCGGGTGGCTGGTCTCGAGCACGCGCAGCGCGCGGGTGGAGTCGGCGATGGTCACACCGGCGAGCTCGACGCGCGCGCGCCGCTCACTCGGCACGAGCGCCGGCGGGCGCGGGTACTCCCAGACCGACTCCATTCCGGGCGTCCTTAGCGCAGCAGTCGCGAGAGGCGCCGGTCCTTCAGCACCCGTCCGCCCGTCTGCTCGGTGGGGCAGTAGGTCGTCACGTGGTCCTTGAAGAACACGGCCTCGAGCGTCGTGCCGCAGCGCGGGCAGGCCTCGCCCTGGCGGGCGTGGACCCTGAGCGGCATCGGCGCCTTGTCGGGAAGCGTGTCG
>CADCVU010000144.1 GCA_902806245.1 uncultured Solirubrobacterales bacterium | reverse complement strand
GCGGCATGCCGCGAGCCGCCGAGGCCAGGGCCAGGGCGACGGCGAGGTCCGCTCCCGGCTCGTCGACGCGCACGCCGCCCGCCGCCGAGACGAACACGTCGCTCGACCCGAGTCGGATGTCGCCGTGGCGGGCCAGCACCGCGAGCACCAGCGCCAAGCGATTGCGATCGATGCCGCTGGCCACCCGCCGGGGCGGCTGGAGCTCGGACGGCGCCACCAGCGCCTGAACCTCGACGAGCAGCGGGCGCGAGCCCTCCATCGCGCACAGCACCACCGACCCGGGCGCGCGCGTCGCCTCCGAGACGAACCGCGCCGAGGCGTCGACGACCTCGACCAGGCCGGACTCGCGCATCTCGAACACGCCGACCTCGTTGGTCGAGCCGAAGCGGTTCTTGACCGCGCGCACGATCCGGTAGGAGCGCTCACGCTCGCCCTCGAAGTGCAGCACGCAGTCGACGAGATGCTCGAGCACGCGCGGCCCCGCGAGCGACCCCTCCTTGGTGACGTGTCCGACGAGGACGGTGGCCACATCGCGTTCCTTGGCCACGCGCGCGATCCGCCCGGCGACCTCGCGGACCTGCCCGACCGTTCCGGGCGAGCCGGTCAGCCCCTCGGCGTGCAGGGTCTGGACCGAGTCGACCACACAGACCTCTGGAGCCTCGGCCTCGATGGTGGCGACCACGGCGTCGAGGTCGGTGCCCGCGACGATCGGCACCCGCAGGGCGTCCGTTCCCAGCCGCTCGGCCCGGAGCTTGACCTGCGCGGCCGATTCCTCCGCGGTGACGTAGAGCGTGCGCCGCCCGGCCGCGGCGAGATGGCCGAGCGCGCTCGCGGTGATCGTCGACTTGCCGATCCCCGGCGCGCCGCCGAGGAGCACGAGCGATCCGGGCACGAGCCCACCGCCGAGGACCCGATCGAGCTCGGCGATGCCCGTGGAGAGCCGGGCGAGCGCCGGCGCCTCGACGTCGGCGAGCGCGACGGCGCGCAGCGGTCGCGCGCCGCCGCGCTGACCAGTTCCGGCCGGCCCGCGCTTCGGGGCGCCGCGCTCCTCCACCAGCGAGTTCCAGTCGCCGCAGCCCGGGCAGCGACCGTGCCAGCGCGGGCTGTCCTGGCCGCAGCTCGAGCAGACGTATACGGAGCGGGACATGCTCATCAACCTAAGCCCCCGAGAGGACGACCTCGCCCCGGCCGGGGCCCCCGAGCCCGCCGCGCCCGAAACGGGCGCCTCCGCGTTCGCCTACCGTCGGCATCCACCCGTAGGGTCTGACAGCATCGAGGCCCGGGCGCCGCCCGGCCTCCCCGCGTGAGCACCACCGCCGAGACACCCGCCTGCCCCGCTCCGGTCTCGTACGAGACCTGCCGGCGCATGCTGCGCCGCCACGACCCGACCTACTTCTGGGCGGTTCGCCGCCTCCCCGCCGAGGTCCGCCCGGCCGTCTACGCGCTCTACGGCTTCGTGCGCGGGGCCGACGAGATCGTCGACGGGCCACACCGTCCGCCCGAACCGGCGTTGCGCCGCGAGGCGCTCGACGCCTGGGAGGCGGAGCTCGAGCAGGGGATGGAGGCCGGCGGCTCGCCGCACCCGGTCATCGCCGCGCTCGTGGACGCAGCGAGCCGCCATGCCCTCCCGCTCGAGGAGCTCTCGATCTACATGGACTCGATGCGCATCGACTGCGGCGACGTACGGATCGAGACCCGCGCCGAGCTCGACCGCTACATGCGCGGCAGCGCCGGCGCGGTCGGGCGGATCATGGCCTCCGTGCTCGACGCGCCGGCGGCCCACCACGAGGCCTTCGAGCGGCTGGGCACGGCCTTCCAGCTCACCAACTTCATCCGCGACGTGCGCGAGGACTACTCGCTCGGGCGGATCTACCTCTCGACCGAGGATCGCCGCCGCCACGGCGTCGAGGAGTCGGCCATCGCCCGCGGCGAGGCGACCGCGGGGTTCCGCGCGCTCCTGGCCGAGGAGGTGGGCCGGGCCCGCGAGCGCTTCGAGGAGGGCCGCCCCGCCGGCGAGGGCGTCGCGCCGGCGGTTCGACGGGGGATGCGCCTGGCCCGCGGTGTGTACCTGGGCGTGCTCGATCGCGTCGAGGCGGTCGGCTACGACGTCCTGCGTCCGCGTCCTCGGCTCGCGCCCTGGCGTGCCGGGGCGGCCGCCGTCCTCAGCCTGCCGCGGGCCGGCGTGTGAGGGCCGCGAACCGGTGACGCGCCGGGCGACCAAGCGAGGCGAGGAGCGGACCTCTCTGGACGGCACCTCGGCCGACGTGCTCGTATGCGGGGCGAGCTTCGCCGGCCTGACCGTCGCGCGCGAGCTCGCCGGCACCGGCGCCGACGTGCTCGTGCTCGACCGCTACGAGATCGGTGAGCGCCAGACCTCGGCCTGCGCCGCGCCGACACCGTGGCTCGAGGCCATGGGCCTCGAGGGCTCGATCCGCCAGGAGATCCCATGCATGGGCTTTCACACCCCCCACGGCTCGGTCCGCTACCGGTTGCCGTGGAGCTGGTCGGCCTTCGACTACCGCGAGCTCTGCCGGCTCCTATGGGCGCAGTGCGGCGGCGCGCGCTTCGAGACCGCGAAGGTGAACGCCCGGGTCGAGGCGACGGGCGGCGACGGCGCCAACGAGACGCCCGATGCTCCGATCGCCGTGGCGACCGACCGCGGCGTGGTCTCGGCCCCGCTCGTCGTCGACGCCCTCGGCTGGCGCCGGGTCCTAGCCGCCCGCAGCTACCAGCCACCCGACGCGCCGCTCTCGCGCGGACTCGAGGTCCATCCGCCGGGCGGCGGCGAGGATCTCGATGTCTGGATCGACCGCTCGCTCGCGCGCCGCGGGTTCGCCTGGAGCGTGCCCGCCGACGGCGAGCAGCGCGTCGGCGTCGGCTCCTACGAGCCGCGCGACCACGTCAAGGGCCCGACCGAGGACCTCGCCGAGCGGCTCGAGCGTCCGGCCGTGCGCTACCAGGGCAACTGGTTCCCGCACCGCCTGCGCCCGGCCACCGAAGCCGGCGTGTTCTTCGTGGGCGACTCCGCCGGCCACTGCTTCGCGCTCTCGGGCGAGGGGATCCGGACGGCGTTCTACTTCGGCATCGCCTGCGGGCGTCAGCTACGGCGCGTTGTCGACGGCGAGATGGCCCGGGCCGAGGCCCTCGAGCGCTACGGCGCCTTCAGCGCCCGCCACGCCCCCGCCTTTCGGCGCGCCCTGCGGTTGCAGCGCCTGATCCCGGCGCTGCCGCCGCGGCTGCTCACGCGGCTGTTCGCTCTGCTCGCGCGCCAGGCCCTCGTGGATCGCTCGTTCGGGTGGTACCTCGATCAGGCCCATCCGGCGTTCGCGGCAGGGCCGCGCCAGGCCGCAGACGCCCACGGCACGGCGGCGTAGCACCGCCGCCCCACCGAGGGCTCAGGCGTTCTGGCTCGACTCCTCGCGGGCCACCGCCCGCTCTGCCGCCTCGAAGCCCGTCCTCGAGTGCGTCCCGTCGCAGAACGGCTTCGTCGTCGAGCCGCCGCAGCGACACAGGGCGACGACCTCGCCGCGCTCGGCGAGGTCGTACTCCGTCCCGTCGGCGTCGATCAGTCGGATCGGGCCCTGAACGCGGAGAGGTCCGTTCTCGCGGACCTTGATCTCCACGGGCGCGCCTTCGGGCGCGCTCACCGGCTCACGCCGGTTCGCCCTCGCCCGAGTCCTCGGGCGGGTTCGCGCGCAGCGCGTCGACGTCGTCGTCGCCCTCGGGCAGACCGGCCGGACCGCCAGCGCCGTCGACGCCGTCACCCTCGGCACCGGCGCTCTTGGCGCCGACTCCGACCGGCTCGCGCTCCTCCTCGATCTCCTTGGGCGCGGGCGCGTGAATGGTGATCTTGAGCTCGTCCGGCGTCTTGCCGTCCTCACCGTCCTCGGGCTTGTCGACGTCGACCGTCGCCCCGGCCGGCATGTTCGAGCGCAGAACCTCGTCGGCGAGTGGATCCTCGACGTAGCGCTGGATGGCGCGGCGCAGCGGCCGTGCTCCCATCGCCGGGTCCCAGCCCTTGTCGACCAGGAGATCCTTGGCCTCGTCGGACATGTTGAGCGACAGCTCGCGCTCGGCCATCGACGCGCGCACGCGCCGCAGCAGGAGGTCGACGATCTCCTTGATCTCGACCTTCTGGAGCTTGTGGAAGACGATGACCTCGTCGATCCGGTTGAGGAACTCGGGCCGGAAGACCTTCTTGAGCTCGCCCATGATCCGGTTCTTCATGTCGTCGTAGGTGATGCCGGTCTCGTCGTCGGCGATCGCGAAGCCGAGCGGCGTGTTGCGCGCGATCTCCGAGGCACCGATGTTCGAGGTCATGATCACGATCGCGTTGCGGAAGTCGACCGTGCGCCCCTGGGCGTCGGTCAGCCGTCCGTCCTCCAGGATCTGCAGGAGGATGTTGAACACGTCCGGGTGGGCCTTTTCGATCTCGTCGAGCAGGAGCACGCTGTAGGGCTTGCGCCGCACGGCCTCGGTGAGCTGACCGCCCTCGTCGTAGCCGACGTAGCCCGGGGGCGAGCCGACGAGCCTCGAGACGGAGTGCTTCTCCATGTACTCCGACATGTCGATCCGCACCATCGCGTCCTCGTCGCCGAACAGGAACTCCGCCAGCGTGCGCCCGAGCTCGGTCTTGCCGACGCCCGAGGGGCCGAGGAAGATGAACGAGCCGGTGGGACGCTTGGGGTCCTTGAGACCCGCGCGCGAGCGGCGGATCGCCTTCGAGACGGCCTCGATGGCGGGCTGCTGCCCGATCACGCGCTTGTGTAGCTCGTCCTCCATGCGGATGAGCTTCTGGGTTTCGGCCTCGGTCAGCTTGAACACCGGGATACCGGTCCACATCGAGACGATGTCGGCGATCTCCTCCTCGCCGAGCTTCGGCCGCTCCGAGGACTCGCCCGAGCGCCACTGCTCCTCGAGCTCACGCTTCTTGGCCGACAGGCGCCGCTCCTGGTCGCGCAGGTTGGCGGCCTTCTCGAACTCCTGAGCCTCGATCGCCTGCTCCTTCTGCCGGCGCGTCGAGTCGATCTCCTCCTCGAGCTCGCGGTAGACCGGCGGCGAGGTCATCGAGCGGATGCGCATGCGCGAGGCCGCCTCGTCGATCAGGTCGATCGCCTTGTCAGGCAGGAAACGATCGGAGATGTACCTGTCGGCCAGCTCGGCCGCGGCGTGCAGGGCCTCGTCGGTGATGTCGATGTGGTGGTGGGCCTCGTAGCGGTCGCGCAGGCCCTTGAGGATCTGCTCGGTCTCGTCGATCGAAGGCTGGTCGACCTTGATCTGCTGGAAGCGCCGCTCGAGGGCGGCGTCGCGCTCGAGATACTTGCGGTACTCGTCGAGCGTGGTGGCACCGATGGTCTGCAGCTCGCCGCGGGCCAGCGCCGGCTTGAGGATCGAGGCCGCGTCGATCGCGCCCTCAGCCGCCCCCGCCCCGACCAGGTTGTGCAGCTCGTCGATGAACAGGATGATGTCCCCGCGCTGGGTGATCTCCTTCATCACCTTCTTGAGGCGCTCCTCGAACTCGCCGCGGTACTTCGAGCCGGCCACGAGCGCGGCCAGGTCGAGCGTGTAGATCTGCTTGTTCTTGAGCAGCTCGGGAACCTCGCCGCCGGTGATGCGCTGAGCGAGGCCCTCGACCACGGCGGTCTTGCCCACGCCGGGCTCGCCGATCAGGACGGGGTT
>CADCVU010000143.1 GCA_902806245.1 uncultured Solirubrobacterales bacterium | reverse complement strand
GATGGAGAGCTGGCGCGGCGGCAGAGGCGCTCGCGACGCCGAGGACCGCAACCCGGACGAGGTCGGCGCCGGAGCGGCCCGACCGGCCGACGAGGAGACCGATCCGGGTCCCGGCTCACTGCAGCCGGCGCAGCGGACCGGGGAGCGACCGCGCCGCGAGAGCAGCTTCGAGGAGATCGAGTTCGATCCGGAGCCCCAGCGCACCGAGACGCGCAGCCGACGGCGGCCGCCGGAGGACCCTCCCGCGGTCGATCGCTGAGGTTCCGGCGGAGGGACGCGGATAGTCAGAGGCCACTCCCGCCGCTGCCCACCAGCGGCCTTAGCTCAGCCGCCGCCGCCCTCTACCTCGCCCGTGCCTTCGCCAGCGGCCTGCTCCTCGGCGGCCGCGAGGATGATCGCCGAGCCGACGGTGGCCACCACGAGCAGTATCGAGATCGTGACGAGCGCGCGCTCGCCCCCCTTGCCGCCCGGGAAGCGGTCGAACTTGATCCCCAGGAAGGCGACCACGACGGCCCAGACGGCGAGCACTCCGCCGGCGATGTAGTAGAGCGTCATCGCGCGCGGAAGATACCCGAGCGCGTCGACGGGCGCGGCGAGTAGCGCCTCAGTGTCGAGCCGGCAGACGTGGGCGCGAGGGACGGCTCGCGCGGGTGCGCCGCGGGGTGACCGGGGGCGGGTCGCCGTGAGGCCCTCGGCGCGCGGGCCGGCGCGGGCGCGGGTGACGCGGGCCGTCGCCGCCGCCGGGATCCGAGCCGCCTCCGCCCTCGTCGTCGCCGGGCTCGGGACGGCCAGCCCACCAGACGAGCCACAGCAGCGCGACCAGCGGGATCTTCAGCCCGAACATCATGAACACGAACGCCCACCCCACGCGGACCACGATACAGCGATCGGGCCGGCGCGCAAGCCCGCTGGACGCGGGCCGGCGCGCTGTCGCCCGAACGCTGTGGCCGACGGCTACTGGCGACGCCAGCCGCCGAGGAAGCGCCCCAGGCGCCCCTTTGTCTGGCGCGGGCGGAAGCTCGGCGCCGCCCGCTCGGGCGCGGGCAGCTCCTCGGCCTCAGCCGCGGTGATGCTCAGGGTGACCGCGCGCTCGGCCGTGCGAGCGACCTCGGGCGCGTCGACGAAGCGCAGGTCGCCGCCGGGTATCTCGATCACGATGCCGTCGAAGATGTGCTCGGCGTAGTTGTCGAGCACCTCATCGACCTTGCCGATCTCGGCGCCATCGGCGGTGATCACCGGCGTCCCACGGGTGACCGCGGTGTAGTGGACGCCGTACCCGTCGTCCTCCACGAAACTACGCTCAGGCCGAGGGCACGGCGGCGAAGGCCGTCATGTTGCGGAAGTCGTCGAAACGTCCGTCGACCTCCTCGCGGGTCAGGCGCTGCACCCGCTCGGTGCCGAACTCCTCGACGTTGAACGAGGCCAGCGTCGAGCCGTAGGCCATGGCCCGGCGCAGGACGTCCTCGTCCTCACCGGCGCCCTCTCCCTGCGAGGCGAGATAGCCGAGAAAGCCGCCGGCGAAGGAGTCGCCGGCGCCGGTCGGATCGTGCACGGTCTCAAGCGGATAGGCCGGCAGCGCGAAGAAGCCCTCCGGGGTGAAGAGCGCCGCTCCATACTCGCCCTGCTTGGCGATCACCGCGCGCGGGCCCATGCCCATCGCCTCGCGTGCGGCGCGGAGCAGGTTGGACTCCCCCGTGAGCATGCGCAGCTCGGCGTCGTTCATGAACAGCAGGTCGACGCCGTCGATGGTCTGGACCAGCGAGTCGCGGGCCGTGTCGATCCACAGGTTCATCGAGTCGAGCCCGACCAGGCGCGCACCTTCGCACTGCTCGTTGACCCGGCGCTGGAGGTCGGGCTGGATGTTGGCCAGGAAGAGCGTCTCGGCGCTGCGCGAGGCCTCGGAGAGCTTGGGCTCGAAGTCGCCGAACACGCCGAGCTGGGTGTCCTCGGTGTGCGCGGTGTTGAGGTTGTCCTCGTAGCGACCGCGCCAGAAGAACGTCTTCCCGCCGGAGATGGTCTCGATGTCGTCGGTGTTGACGGCGCGGCCGTGCAGGACGGCGTACTCGTCCTCGCCGAAGTCCTCGCCGACCGGTCCGACGACGCGAACGTCGGTGAAGAAGCTCGCCGCGAGCGAGAAGTGGACGGCCGAGCCGCCGAGCATGCGCTCGCGCTCGCCGAAGGGCGATTCGACGGCGTCAAAGGCGATGGATCCGACCACACAGAGGCTCATGGAGCGGGGAGGGTAACGGGCCGCGCGGGCGGCGGTAGCCTGGCAGCGGCATGCGTGCGATCCAGATCGAGGAGTTCGGCGGCCCCGAGAAGCTCCGGCTCGTCGACCTGCCCGCGCCCGAGGTCGGCGAAGGACAGGTGCTCGTCGGGGTGAGCGCCTCGGGCGTCAACTTCGCCGACACCCACCAGACCCAGAACGACTACCTGACTCCGACCGAGCTCCCGCTCGTGCCGGGGGCGGAGGTCGCGGGCGTGGTCGAGGCCGAGGCGCAGGGCTTTCGCAAGGGCGAGCGGGTGGTCGCCATGTCCGGTCACGGCGGCTACGCCGAGTACGCCGCCGTCCCCGCCGCCGCGACCTTCCACATCCCCCAGGGCGTCGAGGACGGCGCGGCGCTCGCGCTGGTGGTGCAGGGATTGACCGCCTGGCATCTGCTGCGGACCTCGGCGCGGCTGGCCGAGGGCGAATCGGTGGTCGTGCACGCCGGCGCGGGCGGGGTCGGCTCGCTCGCCGTCCAGCTCGCGCGGACCTTCGGCGCGGGCCGGGTGATCGCCACGGCCTCGACCGAGGACAAGCGCGCGCTCGCGCTCGAGCTCGGCGCCGACGCCGCCGTGGACCCGAACGCCGACGATCTCGCGGCCGCGCTGCGCGAGGCCAACGGCGGCGCTCACGTCGACGTGGTGCTCGAGATGGCCGGCGGCGCCGTCTTCGAGGCGAGCCGCCGCGCGCTCGCCCCCTTCGGCCGGCTCGTGGCCTACGGGATGGCCAGCCGCGAGCCGGCGCGGGTGAGCAGCGTCGAGCTCATGCAGGGCTCGCAGGCGGTCGTCGGGTTCTGGCTCATGCACTGCCTGCGCGACCCCGAGATGACCCGCGGGCCGCTCGCCGAGCTGTTCAAGCTGCTGGAGCACGGCGAGCTGCGGACGATCGTCGGGGAGAGCTATCCGCTGTCGGAGGCGCGGCGCGCGCACGAGGACATCGCGGCGCGGCGGACGAGCGGCAAGCTCGTGCTCGACCCGGCGCGATGAACCTCCGAACCTTCCTCCCCCTTCCGGCGGTGGAGACGGCCCCCCCGCCGGCCCCGGGCGACCCCGCGCCGAGCGCTGCGAGCGAGGTCGCGGGCCCTCCTCTGGTCGTCGCCTTCCTGCGCCATCCGGGCTGCCCGTTCTCCGAGCAGACCCTGCGCTCGCTGCGCGCGGCGGCCGAGGCACGACCGGAGGTGGCGTGGGTCGCGGTCAGCCACGCCTCCGAGGAGACGACCGACGAGTGGGCGAGGGCCGTCGGCGGGAGGGGGGAGGTCGAGCTCGTGGTCGACGAGGAGCGCCGCCTGTACGGGGCTTGGGGTGTCGGGCGCACCGACCTCAGCCACTTCATGGGTCCGAGGTCCCTCAAGGCGGTCGTCCGGCTCGCCCACGAGGGAGTTCACAACCGTCACCCCCAGGGGAGCCGCTGGCAGGGGGCGGCCACCTTCGCGGTCGACCGCTCGAACACGGTGCGCTGGCGCCATATGCCCGAGCACGCGGGCGATTTGCCCGATCTCGAGCGGGCCCGAGACGAGGCGCTCGCCTAGGTCCGCGCCGAGTCGGCGCGGCTACCGCGCGCGTCGCCTCAAGGCCCGCCGCGCCGGCGGCCGGCTGTGCCCCTCCTGCGCCAGCGCCGCGTCGACCGCCACGTACGCCACTTCGGCGCCCGTGGTCAGCGCCCCCAGCCGGTTCAGCCGGCGCTTCAGGCGCGCACCCTCCCGCGTCGTCTCGTAGGCCGGCGTGTCGCCGTCCTCGAGCGGCACGGCGCCGCCGGGCGCGGTTCGCGAGAAGCGGATGCCGGTCACCGCCGTGGCGATGCCGCTGACCGCGACCGCCACGAGCACGCCGTCCTTGGCCCGTGCGAGCGCCTCCTCTCGCTCCGAGAGGGCCACCGGGCGTGCCTCGGTGCCGCGCGCCGCGAGCCAGCCGGCGGTGACCGCGGCGAGCGAGATCCCGTTGATGGTGCCGTAGCGCCGCCAGGCGGCGTTGACGACCTTCCCGCGCTCGGCCTTGTCCCGGATCCCACCCACGGCGGGATGGAGCGCGAAGCGGCCGAAGAGCGAGCCGCCGAGCAGGCCGGCGGCGCCGAGGTCGTGGCCGACGCGGGCGAGCTGGGCGACGGCGTCGTGGTGGGGGCGGCCAAAGCGCACGCAACGCCGACGGCTACCCGGCCTCGGGCCTCCCCAATCGTGGCCATCACGCGCGCCGCGGCGTCCCGCGGCTAGTCTCAGCCCCAATGACGACCTTCGCCGAGCTCGGCCTCTCCACTCCTCTGCTCGAAGCGCTAACGCACCTCGGGTACGAGCAGCCCACGCCGATCCAGGAGCAGACCGTCCCTGCCCTGCGCGAGGGCCGCGACGTGATCGGCCAGGCCCAGACCGGCACCGGCAAGACCGCCGCCTTCGGGCTGCCGCTGCTCGACTTCGTCGACCCCGGCGACGAGGACATCCAGGCGCTCGTGCTCACGCCGACCCGCGAGCTGTGCATCCAGGTCACCCAGGCCCTGCGGGCCTACGGGGAGCGCCGGGGGATAAAGGTGACCGCCGTGTTCGGCGGCGCGCCGATCCGAACCCAGGTCTCCCAGCTCAAGGAGGGACCGCAGGTCGTGGTCGGCACGGTCGGGCGGGTCATGGACCTCATGAACCGCCACGAGCTCGTCCTCTCCTCGGCGCGCTACGTGGTCCTCGACGAGGCCGACGAGATGCTTGACCTCGGCTTTCTCGAGGACGTCGAGACCATCCTCTCGCGCGCTCCCTCCGGCCGCCAGACCGCGCTGTTCTCGGCGACCATGCCGCCGGCCATCGCCAAGCTCGCCGAGAAGCGGATGTTCGACCCGGTGACCATCAAGGTCCGTGCCGCCACGCTGACCATCGACACCGTCGAGCAGTTCCACGTCGAGACGTCCGACCGGGAGAAGCCCGATGCGCTGGCGGCGGTGCTCAAGGCCGAGCGTCCCGACCAGGCGATCGTCTTCGTCCGCACGAAGATCGGCGTCGACCGCCTGACCCGGCGGCTCTCCGACAGCGGGCTGCGGGTCAAGGCCCTGCACGGCGACATGAGCCAGGGCTCGCGCGACGGGGTGATGATCGCCTTCAAGGACGGTCGCAATCCGCTGCTCGTGGCTACCGACATCGCGGCGCGCGGGCTCGACATCGCGGGCGTCACCCACATCATCAACTACGACGTGCCGACCTCGCCCGACGTCTACGTGCATCGCATCGGGCGTACCGGGAGGGTCGGGCGCTCGGGCCGGGCCATCACCCTGATCACGCCCAAGCAGCGCCACGACCTCGAGGCCATCGAGAAGCACGCCGGCCTGGACATCCCCGCGTGGTCGGAAGGGGTGACGAGGGCCGCGCCGGCCACCGACGGAGCGGCGCCGAGCCCGCCGCGCGAGCGCCCCGAGCCGCCCGAGGCCGTCGGGTCGGCCGACCGCGGCGCCGCGGTCCGCGCCGAGCCCAACGGCACCGATCCGGTGCCCGAGCCGGCGGAGCTGACCGGCGGGCGGGTCGCCGAGTCGAGCCCCGACCGCTCCGCGGTGGAGCCGGGCGCACAACCCCGGCGCCCGCGCCACACCAAGCCGCGCCAGCGCCCCGAGGGCGGGCGCTCGAGACTCGTCATCGCCGCCGGGCGCGCCCACGGCCTCGAGCCCGCCGACGTCGTCGGCCTGCTCGTCGAGGGCTCGGGCCTCGAGGGTGAGGACGTCGAGCGCGTGCGCGTGCTCGAGCGCTTCTCGCTGGCCGAGGTTCCCGCCGAGCGAGCGGCCGCGGCCGTGAAGGACGTGACCGGGAGCCGCGTCAAGGGAAGAGAGCTGAAGCTCGAGGTGATCGGAGGGGAGAAGCGCAGATGAGCCTGGCCACCATGCACACCAACCACGGCGCGATCGAGATCGAGCTCTTCGACGAGGACGCGCCGAAGACCGTCGAGAACTTCCGCACGCTCGCGGCCGACGGCTTCTACGACGGGCTCACCTTCCACCGCGTGATCCCCCAGTTCATGATCCAGGGGGGCGATCCCCAGGGCACCGGAACCGGCGGTCCGGGCTACACCTTCGAGGACGAGATCAACCACCACAAGATCATTCGTGGGGCGCTGGCCATGGCCAACGCCGGACCGAACACCAACGGCAGCCAGTTCTTCGTGGTCACCGCCGAGGCCGCGCCGTGGCTCGACGGCAAGCACACCGTGTTCGGGCGCGTGACCACCGGCATGGACGCGGTCGACCGTATCGAGGCCACGCCGACCGGGGCCCGCGATAACCCGGTCGAGCCCGCGGTCATCGAGCGCGTCGAGCTCACCTAGAGCCCGGCGCCGACCGGGGGTCGGCAGCACACGCTCCGGTAGAGTCTCGCTCTCGCGCTCGGCGCCCCGCCGGGCTGCGACAGGCGAAGAGGGAGAAGAGTGCATGTCCACGGTCGAGCAGGACACGCAGGCCAGTTCGAACGGCGCCGGCGCCAAGACCATCCCGGTCACGAACAAGGCGACCGGCGAGCTGATCGGCCACGGCCCCGACCTCGACCGCGAGCAGATCGGCGAGCTCGCCGCCCGGGCGCGCAGGGCGCAGCCGGGCTGGGACGCCATCGGCTTCGACGGCCGCGCCGAGGTCATGTTCGCCCTCCGGCGGTGGCTGGTGGCCAACAGCGACCGCCTGCTGCGGACCATCGCCGAGGAGAACGGCAAGGTCTGGGAGGACGCCCAGCTCGAGCTCTTCTACACCGCCGATGCGCTCTCCTTCTGGGGCAAGCGCGCGAAGAAGTACCTCAAGGACCAGACCTTCCGCCCCCACTCGCCGTTCCTGTTCGGGGCCAAGGCCATCCTGCGCTACCGCCCCTACGGCGTCGTCGGGGTCATCGGGCCGTGGAACTATCCGCTGATCAACAACTTCGGCGACGCCATCCCCGCGCTCATGGCTGGCAACACGGTGCTGCTCAAGCCGAGCAGCATCACGCCGCTCACCTCGCTGCT
Organism: uncultured Solirubrobacterales bacterium; assembly: GCA_902806245.1. Taxonomy (GTDB): domain Bacteria; phylum Actinomycetota; class Thermoleophilia; order Solirubrobacterales; family Thermoleophilaceae; genus JACCUC01. Next base: position 757 of record CADCVU010000143.1, on the reverse strand, counting down.
GGTGGCCGAGGGCATGCGCGAGATCGGGGCCCCGGACGACGTCTTCTTCGTCGCCTCCGGTGCCGGCGGAGCGGGATCGGCGGTGGTCGACTTCACCGACATGGTCCACTTCACCGGGTCGACCGAGACCGGCAAGAAGATCATGGCTCAGGCCGCCGAGACCGTCACGCCGGTGACCCTCGAGCTGGGCAGCAGCGATCCGATGGTCGTCTGCGCCGACGCCGACCTCGATCGTGCCGCCGGCGCCGCGCTCTTCTACTCGATGCAGAACGGCGGGCAGACCTGCATCTCGGTCGAGCGCGTCTACGTCGAGGAGCCGGTCTACGAGGAGTTCGTGGCCAAGGTCACCGAGCGGGCGCAGACCCTCCGCCAGGGCGTGCCAGCCGGACCGGGCAGCATGGACGTCGGTGCGGTGACGATGGCCGACCAGGCCGACATCGTCGAGCGCCACGTCCGCGACGCCGTCGACAAGGGCGCCAAGGTGGTGGCCGGCGGCTCGCGCAACGATCGCGGCGGCGGGATCTTCTTCCAGCCGACCGTGCTGCGCGACGTCGACCACTCGATGGAGATCATGAAGGAGGAGACCTTCGGGCCGACCCTGCCGATCATGCGCGTGCCCAACGTCGACGAGGCGATCCGCCTCGCCAACGACTCGGAGTTCGGGCTCGACTCGAGCGTGTTCACCCGGGACCGGGCGAAGGGCGAGGCGATCGCTCGGCGGATCGACGCCGGCGCGACCGTGGTCAACGACTGCATG
>CADCVU010000142.1 GCA_902806245.1 uncultured Solirubrobacterales bacterium | reverse complement strand
GCCACCCGGCCGCCGTCGGCGGCGTACACGTCTGTCCCGGTCGGAACGGCGATGTCGACGCCGGCGTGCAGGCGCCCCCCGCGCGGTCCGAAGGGAGAGGTGATCCTCCCCCCGCGGACCGGCCAGATCAGCTTGCCAGTGCCCGAAGCCGGGCCCTCCCCGCGGAGCGCCGCCTCGATGCGGGCGTTCTCGCGCTCCAGCTCGGCGAGCTGACTCTCGATCTCCGCGTCCGAGGCGACCTCTGCGTTCGGCTTGTCGCCGTCGACCTCGACGATGGCGTCGGTGGCCTTGCCCGGCTCGCCCTGGTCGGACTTCTCGCCCTGACTGAACTCCTCGGTGCCGACGCCGATCACCGGCGCGGCCTTGGCGGAGGTCTTGCGCTGCTCGCGGCGCTCGGGCGATCGCGGCGCGGGGAGCGTGTCGAGGCGAAGCGTCGGCTGCGGCGCGGGTGGATCGACCTTCGCCGCCGTGCGCTGCGGGCGGACCGGGTCGGCCGAGATCCAGAGCGCGCCGGCGCCGCCGACGAGAACGACGAGCGCCGTGAGCAGCGAGACGCGCACTATCCGGCCAGCGGCGATCCCGAGCCGCAGCCTCTCCCTGAATCTGCGCGTTCCTTCCGTCAACCTGACACCTCCCTCGAGCAAGCTCGGCGCCCAGCATACGCGAGCCTCGCCTCGTGAACGAGGGCCTGCGCGGCCGGTCGACGCGAGCGATCGGCTAGGGCGCGCCCGCGGCCCTCGAGCGCCGCACCGGGGACCACGCCTCTGCTAAGAGTCGGCGAGGAGAGTGAGTCGATCGAGAGCAAAGAGAGGCGGGATCATCGCCGCGGCCGGGCTCGGTGCGGCGGCGGTCGTGCTGGTGGTCCTCCTATTCGTGGGCGGCTCCCCGCCGGACACTCCCTACGGGGAGCGCAGCCCGGCCGGCGGGGAAGGCTCAGGCGAATCCGGACGCCCCGCCCGCCGGTTCGGCGAGACGGTCCGGCTGAAGACGTACCTGACGACCATCGACGTCCGGCCGGTCGCGTTCGTGCGCTTTCCGGCGACGTCGACCGCCGGCCCCGGCGTCGGGGTCGACCTCGCCGTTCGCAACGTCGGCGACACCCCCTACCGCGACCAGCCGCTCCAGGCCGCTTCGGTGACCCTGCGCAACGGCGGTGAGGCCGAGCGCCTCTACGACCCCGTCGGGAGGTGCGCGGGCCCCGCGGAGGACACCATTCGCATCGCCCCTGGCGCCACCGCCCGGTTCTGCCTGCCCTTCGAGGCCGGCGGCCGCGCCGATCTCTTCGTGTACGCGCCCGAGTCGGGCCTTCCCGGAGACCGGGGCGCGCCCGAGGCGGCCGCCTGGGAGTTCTCGGGTTAGAGACTCGCGGGGCGGTAAGGCGCAGGCCCGTGTTCATCCGGCGTCAACTCTCTGCCGATACTGAGACCATGGGGGAATCGACGCGTTGAAGGCCGCCGATACACCCCCGCCGCGAGCGCAGCAGAGCATGGGCCCCTCCCCGATCACCGACGAGGACGGGCTGGGCGAGGAGGGTCCGTCGCTGCGCGAGGCCGCGCGCAGCCTCTACGCCCGTCGCCACGACCCCGACCTCGAGGTCGACATGCGCATCGCCACCCCGATGAGCGGCTTGCTGTGGATCGGCGGCAGCCTTCTGTGCCTGGCGATGCTGGGCCTGGCGCCGCCCGACCGGGCCCTCGGAGCGGTCGGCTGGCTGATCGGCGGGATCCTGCTCGCCGCGGGGCTGGCCATCGGGCTCCACCGTCTGCGCGGCGACGAGTCCTCCGGCTTCGGTGCGCTGTTCGCGGGAACGATCATGGCCGTGGTCGCGATCGGGCTGCTCGAATGGCTCGCGGGCGGGCGTACGTCGCCCTACCACCAGCTCTACGCGCTGCCGGTCATCTACGCAGCCACCGTGCAGCCGCGCCGGCGCGCGGTGGTCGGCGTCGCCCTGGTCGGGATCGTCATGTGGGCCCCGCTGCTCTACGCGCCGCCGGCTCGCCAGCTGCCGGCCGACATCGCAGGCCAGCTCATGTTGCTCGTGGTCCTGGCGTTCGCCGGGCGGATCGTCTTCACCGTTCTTCGAAGTCAGCGGTCGGTGCTGCGCCGGACGCGCGAGCAGGCTCACCAGCTCGCTCGCCGCGACGCCCTGACCGGCCTCGGCAACCGCCTGCGCCTCGAGGAGACCCTCGAGGTCGAGGTCGCACGCGCCCGGCGCCAGAACAGCCCGCTCAGCCTCATCATCGGAGACCTCGACGGCTTCAAGGCCATCAACGACATGTCCGGCCACGCCGGCGGCGACGAGTGCCTGCGTCGCGTGGCCGCGGCGGTCGGTGAGGCCTCGCGCACCGAGGACCAGTGCTTTCGCTGGGGCGGCGACGAGTTCGTCGTCGTCCTGCCCGAGACGAGTGAGCCCGAGGCCGCCGAAGTGCGCCGGCGCGTCTGCACCGCGGCGAGCGAGGCGTGCGCCGGACCGGACGGCGGGGCCGTACGCCTGACCTGCGGGACGGCCGAGCTCGGGCCCGAGGATGACGTGAGGAGCCTGCTGGCAGCCGCCGACGAGGTGCTCTTTCGCTTCAAGCGGCCGGAGGAGCGAGTGAGTGGCGAGCCGGCCGGGCCGTCGAGCCAGCACGGCGACTGAAGGCGATGGGCCGGGAGAGCGACGCGACCGAGCCCACCGACGAGCTGACACGGCTCCGGGCCGATCTGGCCGCGCAGAGCTCCGTCGCGCGCATCCTGGCCGAGGCGCCGACCCTCGCCGAGGCGGGCCCCAGGCTACTCGAGGCCATCGGGCGCGGCCTCGGCTGGGAGCTCGGCTTCCTGTGGACGGTCGACGACCGCGAGGGGTTGCTGCGCTGCCGGGCCGACTGGGCCGATGGCGCGGTCGGCCCGACGTTCGCGCGCCTCAACGTGGACCACGGGTTCGCGTTCGGCGAAGGGCTGCCGGGCCGTGTGTGGGCCGAGGCGACGGCGATCTCGGTCCCCGACGTGCTCGACTACGAGCACTTCGTACGCACGCAGGCCGCCGAGCGCGACGGGCTGCGCGGCGCGTTCGGATTCCCCGTCCGCGACCGAGGCCGCGTCCTCGGAGTGATCGAGTTCCTCAACCGCTCGGTCGGCGAGCCCGGCGAGGACGCGCTCGCCCTCGCCGAGACCTTCGGGCACCAGATCGGCCAGTACCTCTGCCGCCGGCAGGCCGAAGAGGCTGTGCAGGCGAGCGAGGGCCGCAAGACCGCCGTACTCGAGTCGGCCCTCGACGCCATCGTCACCATCGACTTCCGTGGTGGCGTGGTCGAGTTCAATGCCGCCGCCGAGCGGATCTTCGGCTGGGCGCGCGAGCAGGCCGTCGGCCGCGAGATGGGCGAGCTGATCGTCCCTCCCTCGCTGCGCGAGGCGCACCGCAGCGCGCTCGCCCGCGCCGTGGAGGCGGGCGGAGGGACGCTCCTCGGCCGCCGCCTCGAGCTGACCGGCATGCGGGCCGGCGGCGCGGAATTCCCGATCGAGCTGACGATCATGCGCCTGGGTCTCGACGAGCCGCCGGCCTTCGTCGGATACGTGCGCGACATCACCGATCGCAAACGGGCCGAGGAGCGCGCCGAGCTCCTGGCTGCCGCCGGCGAGGAGCTGACCGCCGCGCTCGACCTCAGTGCGACGATCGGCGCGGTGGCCTCGCTGTGCGTGCCCCAGCTCGCCGACTGGTGCGTGATCGACATCGTCGGCGAGGGCCGGCGGATCGAACGGGTCGCGGTCGCGCACGCCGATCCCGCCCGGGCCGCACTGGCCCGGGAGCTCGAGCGCCGGCCCGGAACCGAGACGTCGAGCCCGGAAGGGCTGGCCAGGGCACTCCGCAGGAACGAGGCTGAGCTGGCGACCGAGACATCGGACGCTCTGCTCGTAGCCGCCGCCCAGGACGCCGACCACCTCGCCGTCCTGCGCGAGCTCGGGCCGCGCGCGTCGATGATCGTGCCCCTGCACGCGCGGGGCCGAACGCTCGGGGCGATAATCCTGCTGGGCGCGGAGTCGGGTCGGCGCTTCGACGAGAACGACTTCTCCTTCGCCCGCGAGATCGCCCGCCGCGCCGCGCTTGCCATCGACAACGCGCGCGTTCACGAGGAGCGCAGCCACATCGCCGCGACCCTTCAGGCCAGCCTTCTGCCACCGCGGCTGCCGCGGCTGCCGGGAGTGGCGGTCGCCTCCCGCTTCCGCGCCGCCGGCGAGAGCCACCGGGTCGGCGGCGACTTCTTCGACCTGTTCGCGACCGCCCCGGGGGACTGGATGATCGTCATGGGAGACGTCTCGGGCAAGGGCGCCGAGGCCGCGGCCGTAACCGCCCTCGCTCGCTATACGGTGCGCGAGGCCGCCGCCCACGATCCGACGCCGAGCGCGGTCCTCAGCCGTCTCAACGAGGCGATCCTCTCGTATCAGGCCGAGGGCGGCGATCGGTTCTGTACCGCGGTGGTCGGCCGGCTGAGGCCCACCGCATCGGGGGCTCGCCTCGCGCTGGCCAGCGGCGGGCATCCGCTGCCGCTGCGCCTCGGTGCCTCCGGTCACGTCGAGCCCGTCGGGACGCCGGGCATGCTGCTGGGCGTGGCGCGCGATCCGGACCTCCACGACGTCGAGCTCGAGCTCGAGGGTGGAGACTCGCTGCTGCTCTACACCGACGGCGTGACCGAGACGCCGACCGCCCGGGGGCTGCTCGGCGAGCGGGGGTTGGCAGCCCTGCTCGAGAGCTCGCGCGGGCTCGATGCCGACGCCCTCGTCGACCGCGTCGACCGCACCGTCGTGGAGCTCCAGTCGGGCACACCGCGCGACGACATCGCGATGGTCGCGCTCCAGGTCCAGGGTGGCGCGGATCGGAGCGTGGGACAGGTGGGCGGCGGCGAGCAGCTCGCGGCCGTGTCGGTCGGTCCTGGGGTGCGTCCGGCGGCCGACTGACCACCTCGGCCCCCGAGGTCCCGGCGCGCACCACCTCCGTTATGCTCTCCGGCGTTCTCTGCCGCCGTGAGTGCTCCGCCCGACATCTCCCTCAGTCCCGCGGACCGGGCCTCCGCCGGTGAGGCGGCGACCGGTCGCCGGTCGCGGGCCGTCAGGAGCGCTCTGCTCGGAAGCGTGGCCATCAGCTTCCTCGCCGCCTGCGGCCAGGACGACCTCGCGCGCTGCATCGACCCGAGCTCGAGCGAGATCGTCGATGTCAGCCGCTGCGACGCCGAAGCCGCCGACGGCACCGGCGGGCGCTACCTCTGGAACTTCGGCGGCACGAGCGACGACACGAGGGTCGGCACGACGGTCGACGGGGGCAGCAACGTCGACCCGGCCGATCAGGCCTCGATCTCCCAGCGCGGCGGCTTCGGCGCCAACGCCCAGACGAGTGGCACCGGCGTACGCGAGCTCGCCTCGAGCGGCGCCGAGGAGGACGACTCGGACCGCAAGCGGTCGAGCTCGTCCGGCAGAAGCTCCGGCGGCTGACCTCATCCGCTAGACGTGCGGCGGGTGCGGATCGAGCCGCGGCCCGACTGGCGGGCGATCGTCTCGGCGCAGGGCCTCGTCTACTGCGAGACCCTCCATCCTGACGGAGAGGTCCGGCCCTACTGGGACGACGGCACCTACTACGCCTTCACGCCCGAGGAGGTCCGCGACCTGGAGCGAGTGAGCGCCGAGCTCTTCGCCATGTGCATCGACGCGGGCGACCGGATCATCGAGCACGGGCTGTGGCGTGAGATGGGCATCCCTGAGCACGCCGTCGAGCGGATCATCGAGACGTGGCACTCCGAGCCGCCGAGCGTGATCGGCCGCTTCGACCTTCGCTACGACGGGCGCTCGCCGCCGAAGCTGCTCGAGTTCAACGCCGACACCCCGACCTCGCTCGTCGAGTCCGCGGTCGTGCAGTGGAACTGGCTCGAGGACCGGTTCCCCGAGGCAGACCAGTGGAACGAGATCCACGATCGCCTCCTGCACGCCTGGCGGCGACAGATCCCCGTAGGGAGCCTCATCCACTTCGCCCACACCACCGCCGAGCGCAGCGGCGAGGACATGATGAACACCGTCTACCTCCAGGACACCGCGGCGCAGGCCGGGTACGAGACCGCCGCGCTTGCCGTGGAGGACATCGGCTGGCACCCCCTGCTCGGCTTCGTGGATCCGAGCGAGCGCCACATCGAGCGGATCTTCAAGCTCTATCCGTGGGAGTGGATGGTCGAGGAGGAGTTCGCTCGCCACTGCCTCGACTGGATGGGGCCCGGCGTCACCTCGACGCTGTGGGTCGAACCGATCTACAAGATGCTGTGGTCGAACAAAGGCCTCCTGCCGGTCCTATGGGAGCTCTTCCCGGGCCACCCCAACCTGCTGCCCGCCTACTTCGACTCGCCGCGCGACATGACCGCCTTCGTGCGCAAACCCCTTCTCTCCCGTGAAGGCCAGAACGTCCAGATCTTCGCCCCCCACGACGGCGTGTTCTTGGAGACCGGCGGCGGCTACGGCGCCGAGGGCTTCGTCTACCAGGGGTTCGCCCCCGCGCCCGCGTTCGACGGCCCGAACCACGCCGTGCTGGGCATCTGGATGGTCGACGGCGAGCCGGCCGGGCTGGGGATGCGCGAGAGCGAGGGCCTGATCACGGACAACCTCAGCCGCTTCGTTCCCCATCTGATCGAGCTCGAGGGCCCGAAGGACGTCTAGGTCGCGCCGTTGCTCCCGGCGCCGCCGCCGCGCTCGACCGCGGGAGCGGGCGCGCCGCCGCCCCCGT